>CANHQR010000006.1 GCA_947462815.1 Pseudobdellovibrionaceae bacterium | reverse complement strand
TCGCTCGCACAACCCTGAGTTCACCATGCTCGAGTGGTATGAAGCCTACACGGACTACAACGATCAGATGCAGCGCTTTGAGCAGTTGATCTCGCACTTGGCGAAACTGATCACGGGTTCAACGAAGGTCATGTATCAAGGCACGGAGTTGGATTTCACGCCACCTTGGCGGCGCCTCACTGTGCACGATGGCGTTCGGCAGTATGCTGATCTCGATCCCGAAGAGGCGACGCACGAGCAGCTCTTTGCCAAAGCCAAGGAACTGGGCAGCGACATGAAGAAACCTTCTTCGCGTGGCGAGATGATCATGGAGATCTTTGAGCTTGCGGCAGAACCGCATCTGATCCAGCCGACTTTCGTGATGGATCATCCTATGGAAATTTCGCCGCTCACGAAGAAACACCGAGCGAAGCCCGGCTTGGTCGAACGCTTTGAGCCCTTCGCGGCCTGCATGGAGATCGGCAACTCCTACACAGAGCTCAATGATCCCGAGGACCAGCTTGCACGCTTGCAAGAGCAAGAAGCCAAGCGCGTGGTCGATGAAGAAGCTCAGCCGATGGATGAGGACTTCATGCACGCGATTGATGTCGGCATGCCACCCACAGGTGGCGTCGGAATCGGCATAGAGCGCATCGTGATGATCCTCACGGATCGACCTTCGATTCGCGATATTTTGCTGTTTCCGACCATGAAATTTAAGTGAGTCGGTGCAAAAGATCGAAGCCTTACGGCGGGCCAGTGGAGGGCAGATGCAACGGAAGAACTGGAATTCTGTGGACTTGGTCCTTGCGCTGATTCTCTGGGTGGGCGTGGCATCCGGCTGCGCCCTCAAACCGACGAGGGGAACGGAGACACTTCCTCGTGCCTTTTCAGGCTCGCAAGCCTTGCTCGGTCCACTGCAGCTCAATGAAGCCACGGTGATTCTGGATACACGGTCGAGTTTTGACTTTTCCATGGCACGGATCCCTCGCTCTCAGAATGTGAATTGGGTGGACTATTCAGAACCCGAACCTGCGCAAAGAGGTTGGCTTCAGCGTGATTTGTTTGCAGCCGCTCGTCGCTTGGCAAGAATGGGTGTTGGACCCGAGACACCGGTTGTGGTCCTCGGTTTGGGTCGCGAGGGTCAGGGTGAAGAAGGTCGCGTCGCGTGGATGTTGGCTTACTTAGGGGTGAAGGATGTTCGCTTTGGCCGCTTCGATTCGGTCAAGGCTCGACTCACGACTTCGCCGCCGGCGGGCTTTGGTGATGTTCCGGGAGGCACACCTTTAGAGGCCGAAGGCGACGCCGAGTTTCGTAAATCGCTTCGGCCGACCGAGCCATCGCCACAAGAAGTTCCGATTTGGAAACCTGAAGTGGTCGAAGATTTGTTGGTCACAGATCAAGAGTTTCGCGAGGCGATGAAGAAGGGCGATGCCGCTGGCTTTCGCTTCATCGATGTGCGTGCGGCTCGAGACTATCTCGGGCAAACCGGGGGGCTTCGCTCAAAAGCCATTCCCAATTTGGGCGCATTGAATCTGCCGTGGAAAGATTTGTTTGACGATAACTTCCGGCCGGCTCGGGAGTTGAGACCGCAGCTGGCGGCTTTGGGAGTGCGCGATGATGATCGACTGATCGTTCTCGATCATGATGGCGTCGCGGCTTGCGCGATTGTCATGGCGCTGAGAGCAATGGGTTTTTCGCGAGCCGGCTGCTTTGCCGGTGGTTATAATCATTTACTTGCCAAGTGAATTTCTCAGGGCCTCTTCGCCATCAAGGCGTAGGCGTAAATCGTCAAACGTAGGATCTCGGACTCGTCGAGCCAGAGATGTCCGCGATCGCAACTCAGGTCCTGCCGATACTCGCGGCAGCTCTTTCCCCATGAGTTTCGATACAAGTACTGACAACGTCCGTTGTGTCGGCGTCGACCCACCAAACTCGCCGAGTGACCCGCGATCGGAAGTATGCCGAAAAGAGTCGGCGTTTTTTCTCGTTGTTGAGCATTCAAGAGAGGCCAGACGTTGTGATCAATGCCGACGATTCGCCCTGAGTTGAGCACTTGATCGATACCATCGAGGCTCGGTTGATTTTGCGGTCCCTCTGAGTTCTCACTGCGCATCGAAATCAGTGTCCAATCAAGACCGCTCGCGACTTCGATGGGACGTCGGCAGATTTGTACGAGTGTCTCGCGATCGGACGGCCTTGCCTCAGCCAACTCAGCATGGCGTAATCGTCCCCAAAGCTGCCATAAAGAAAAGTCTTCTTCTCGGCAGATGCCATGCTTAAGTGCAGAGCTGATGGCGCCGCCGATACTGCCGGTGAAGTAGTCGGGTCGTGTGGCCTCGGGATTTATGAGCTCGCCGAACTTCATGATGAAATTTCGTTCGGTTTTGTAGTTGAAGGCGATCGATGCGGGTGACACTTGAAAGCCGAGGGCCTGCGAAAGCATTTCGGAGGCGACCATGGAGTGGCAAACGCCTGATGCCGATTGGTCGAGAGGCTCATCCCAATTCAATTTGTGGGAAAAACCTCTTCTTTGATTGCCGTTGGGACTCGAGCTGGCCGTATCAATGATGTTGAGAACGTCCGTGCAGGTTTCTCGCAGATGTCTATCGGGATATTGTACGGACATCGCTTCGGATGAAGCTTGAGCCAGGGCCTCCAGCGTTGGGCTCAAAAGTAGCAAGCATCCGAGACCAAAATGAAGACTGAGACTCAGTCCGTCAGTTGAATTGATTCGTAAGACTCGCAAGACCTTGAAGAATTGCGATCGCAACGATCGGGCCATAATGGTAGCTCGCTGAACTGAGAGAGAGAGAAAGATGCCGGACAAAGTCGACCTCACTTTGTGGAAATCCAGAGCCCTCGCGGAGACGGGGAGGTTCAGCTCGCAATGTCTCGAATCGCTGAGATGGGTACAATCCGTCGGTTTCGAATTGGCGAACGCAAGAAAGTAAGAGTGCGAGACTGCAAATCTCATGATCAAGGGGCTCCGATTTGGAAATTGCGCTCGAATCACTCTGCTTGGATCTGAGCTGGCTCTTGATTGATCTCAGCTTACTTTTGACGATGGGCTTAGGGGCATCGGTGACGGATATTGTCGCCACCATCATGTTGGATTTTTACGCCTTAGAAAGGGCTCACGACTTTGATTCAACCCCTGTTAAAACCTGGGGTCGTTTCGTCGAGGAAAAAGTCAGGTCGGCCTTTCCTCAATGTTTCAATGCTGACTTTGTCCATGGCGATTTGTCCAAGCGGAGCTGTCATCTTTTATGTTGAACCTCACTCACTCATCACGCTGTCTCATTCAACGATCCGCGGTGACTCTACTTGGAGGCTTGTTTTTCGTCGCCTGCTCGGGCGGCAGCGGAAGTTCCTCGCCGGGGGCTGAGCCAACGGTCAATCTCAATCAAGATCAAGTGCGTGCGCTTGAATCTTGGAAGCAACGACCGCTGAAGACATGCGAAGCCAGTGAAGTGCTGGGCGGACGTGGAGGCCTGATCCCCGAGGAGCTGGGTTTCCCTTCGCACCCAGGAGATCGTGATCTCCTAGGACGGGATCGCGTTCGCCAATCTCAGAGCGGAGGTCTAGATCTTGATCGCCTGTTTGAGCTCAATCGTGGGGCGGCGTGGATTGGAACAGCGGAGCGGGGCTTTGCGGCTCTTCACGGTGCGGAGGGATTTTTTGAGGGCGAGTACCAGTCTTCGGCTGAGTCCTCTCTGGAAATCAACGGCCAGCGTGAAAGCGTCAAGGTGGAAACCACGGGATCCGGATTTGACTGTCGAGTGCGAATCAATGGCCAATTGGTGGCACATCGTCGACTCGCAAAGCTCGTGCAGATCGGTGCGGCCTGGTCAGCGACTCCGCAAATCGGAGTGGGTGGAGAGCTCCGCTTTAGTCCGCGAGTTCTACAATTACCATCGGGAAGTCTTGAGGTGGAGCTTCAAGCGCTGGTGACGGCCTTGCAGTCGCGACTTCAAGATGCAGAGACGCTTCAGCAAGCCGTACAGAGCTTGGGTTACTCTGAGGCGATTGCGAAGTCGTACTTTGCGTTTGTGAGCTCGAGTGTCTTGAACTTGAGTTTCGATCGTCTGGATGCACATCCGATCGGTCCACAAGACTCTTGGCTGCGAATGAATGAATCTTTGGATCGGCTCGCCACGCCGGGACGAGGAGCGGAGCATCCTGTCACTCTGTTGGTGCGCGCTGGTCGTGGCTCGATGGCAGGCCTTGAGTTTGGAGGCCAAGCCCCTACGCAAGTTTTGCGAGCGCAAATTTCTTTGCTCGTTGAATTAGCGGGCACACAAAACTCGGGTCCAGATTTCAAAGTTCGCCTCGCGCCTTCCTCTTCGGGCTCTTCAAATCTCGTGCTTGAGGACGGTCAAGCGTCGCGAGTCGATCGTTGTTTGAGCCAACGCTTTGAAGGCTTGTTTCGGCGGGCTCAAGCAAATTATTTAGCCGGCGTCGCCCGAGATTTAGTTCCTCAATTGGAGGCCATACTCGCAAACTGCGATGTGGAAGAGCCCGGAGTTTTGGATCGCATTCGCCAAGATGGTTTGTTGTTGGGGCTTTTGCTTCGATCCATCGGTTTAAAGGATCCGCAAAGTCTAGGCCGGGCGGGACTCAATGCGGACTTGGGCTCTTGGCGATCGATCCTAGTGGGTTATCTGCAGCAGGCGCTTCAGTCTCCCAACATGCGCTTTGATACAACCGGTCAGAGCCCAGCTCTTCGGCAGCTTGACCTTCACGTGCAAGAGGTCCGAGGTCAGGATCATGCGAAGTGGTCGACTCGCCTTCGCGAAGAAGTCCTTCAGTCGGCCGTTACATTGGCTCTATTGGGGGCTCCGGCCCAAGAGCGCAGTCGGCTTTTCAACACCGTCTTGCAGGCTGTGAAGGGGCGGGAGCGCTTCGCGGAGGCCTTGGGTTTGGCCATCGAAGAAATGCGACGTAGCCAAGGGCAAACTCTGCGTCAGTTGGAGCGTGCGATCGCTCTGGATCCTCGGGTGCAACAGATGGCGGAAGAAGCGGCCGCAATCGCCGAAGGCCTCCGTTACCGTCCTTACTTTACAGAGGTCCACGAGACTTTCTTTACCCGCGATCGTCAGCTGGTGGAGATCCGCACTTGGCGGGATCGTCTCCTTGCTGCTGAGACCGCGATTCAAAAGCACCCGAGTCTTAGAGCTCGCGCGGAGTTGGCGTCACGATTACTGCTCGATCCAAGATCTCAGCTTCGCGCCGAAGCGCGCGAGTCTTCGATGGCTGAACTTGCGAGTGTGTTGGAGCTCTGGCCAGAAGTGGCTGAGAGTTTTGCCGACCAGCTCTTTCGGCAATCGCCGGAACTGACGGCGTCCCGAGCTTGGATTGCCACACTGCAAACACCCGCCGGCACGGCGCTTATCGCCGAAGTGCGTGGACTGCGTGATGATGTGGCGAAGTCTGATCTGCATTTGCTCAACTCCTCAGGCCTGAATTCCTGGCTTATGCAGTGGTTGAACGAGGCCTTGTTGCGTCGTCCTCAGCTGTCTGATGTGAAGGCTGTGCGCGAGCGACTGAAGCTTGCGGCCGACTTCGTGCGTGCCGATCGAGTGCGCGCACAGGGCTCCTCGCGCGATCACTTTTGGGAGTCGACAGCACGAGATCTCCTTCGTCGTGCGATGGCCGAATCCTGGACTCAAGAGATGATCGAGGGACTGCATGTGTATGCGGAGATCGCCGCGGAGCGAATGAATTGCCAGAGTCTCCAAAGCACTTCAGCTCGACTGAGCTGTGGTCACTTAATGGGTGCGCTCAGTACGGCACAAGGTCAGCTCTTTGAACCGCGCTATGTGAGTTCAGGGCTACAGCTCGCTCGAACATTGAAGACTTGGCTGCAGCGATTGGGGCAAAATGAAATGAGTTGGCGTTCCTCACTGATTGATGCAGCCTCGCCGAGCTCAGGGCCCACTTGGTCGAAATGCTCAAGCTCGGACTTCCAACGCCGTCTTCAGCTGGCGGAGCAAATGTTCAATGAGATTCTCGCCATGCCAGCAAGTGTGGCCCGCATGCGAAAAATTCAAGATCTCCAAGGCCATTTGCGCGGCAATTGCCCCTAGATCCCTCAGGCTCCAGGCTCTGGGTCGAGCGCCATTTTTCGGAACTGGGCAGGCTCGGCTTGGGCGAGCCCCTCCTCCATGAATGCGTTGATTCGATTTCATTCGTTTTGAGGGCCACCAGCGGGGCCTATTCCCTGTGTCTGAGTCTTGCTTTGTTCCGGGGGCACCCCCTTCGGCAAACCCGATGGCAAAGGAGCTCTCATGACGTTTGCACCGGCTCTCGCAATCAAGCGTTCGGTTAAGACTCAAACTTGGGCGAAAAAACTGCTCGCCGCGACCCTCGCTGTTGGTACGGTCTTGGGTTCGGTTCAGCCCGCTCACGCGAATAAAGAAGACATCGGCACTATTCTTGGCGCCATCGGCGGCGGTCTGCTCGGGTCGCGCTTCGGCAATGGCGATGGACGAGTTGTTGCCACCATCGGCGGGGTGATTGTCGGTGCCATTGTCGGCCGCGAGATCGGTCGCTATATGGATGAAACCGATCGCCAAGCCTTGATTCTGGCCCAAGAGGAATCTTTCCGTCGTCCGGCGAATGATCGTGTTCGTTGGCGAGGTGGCCGGTCGGGTGCGCATGGCGAGTCCTATTGGGTCCAAGAAGGTTACCATGTTCAATACAACTATCAGTGCCGCGAGTACTACTCGACGGTCGTCGCCGGTGGTCGCAGCGAGACCGTGTCAGGTCACGCCTGCCAATTTCCGGATGGTTCGTGGCGCCAAGTTGAGAATCGGGAAGTGGTTTACCGAACTCCGGGAGGACGTGTGATCGAGCGCGAAACCACGCGTGAGGAGTGGGGACGTGGTCCGGCGCATCCACCGATGACTCCCGAGATGCCGTACTGGGTTGTCTCGCGCCAAGAGATTCGGCCGTTCCTGCGCGATCTTCGCCATCAGTCCTTCGATCAGCGTAAACTCGAAGTTGCGACTTTCTTGCAGCGGGATCTCGCTGTACGCCATCGCTTCCTGTCGAACGATGATCTCGCCGAAATACTTCGACACTTTGAACTCGATGTGGTTCGCATGAGCGCTCTGCATTTGCTCCGCGGCGTGACTGACGTGCGCTACGGCGATCGTCGAGCTGTGGTGGAAAGCTTTGAATTGGAAATGAACCGTCGTCAGGCACGTCAGATTTTGCGCTGAAGCATTTCGCACTCAGTTCAAATGACTCTTGAGTTCAGGAGGCCGAGCGTTCGGCCTTCTGCATTTTGAACATCACCGTGTTCATGGCTCGCAGGAGATCCGGGTCGTATTTGGCTGCGAGTTTGGAGCTCATGAATTCCACGGCTTGCGAAGGCGACATGGGTTCGTTGTAGGAGCGCTTGGTGGTCAGCGCATCGTAGGTATCGGTGATCGCCACGATTCGAGCCATGGGATGAATCTCAGGACCGGGGAGCTGTTGGGGATACCCGTTACCGAGGAAGGACTCGTGATGCTCAAAGCAGCACGCCTTAATCGCCTCACTGGCTTTGTGCTGATGAAGGACGCGAAGTCCGTAAGCGGGATGCTTCTTCATTTGCGCCCACTCGCTTTCATCAAGTGGGCCCGTCTTGCAGATGACTTCGACTTTCACGTGGCGCTTGCCGATATCGTGAAACAGAGCGCCTCGGCCTAACTCCTGGAGTTCTTCACCGCTAAAACCTGCGACATGGCCGAGTCCCAACGAGTAAATGCCGACGTCGAGCGAGTGATTATACGTGTAGAAATCATGCGACGACAGGCTCACCAGATGCGACATCGCTTCGGGATGTTGATCCATGAACTCGATAAAGTTGCTGATGAGCTCTTTAGAATCGGCGAGGGCTTGCTCGACGTCTGGCTTTTCGAAAATTTCCTCAGCTAAGGTCATCGAGGATTCACGCAAGATGTTGGCCTTCACTTGCACGTCGAGGCCCTCTTCGTTCATTCGTTCAAAAACATAACGTTTAAAGGCTGCGCGCTGGTGTTCTGGCACGTAGAAGACATCGGCGCGCTCGAGCTTGGCGATTTTTTCTGCCGAAATCTGGTCTCCCGCGCGAAGATAGAGGACCAGCTTTTTGTTGAGAAAAACGTAGGTATCGAAGGTGGTTGGTCGATTGGGAATGAGTGAGTTCACCCGAATCTTAAAATGTCCGGCTGTTGCGGGGGCCGAGCCGAGTGCCGAAGCCAGGGACTGCAAGGCTTCCGACGTCGAATTGGGGGTCGAGTGAGAGGCTGGGCCGGATGTCGACGAATCTCGTTCGCTCATAGATTAAGTGTGCCAAGCTTGCGATGACTCTCCAAGCACTCCCTTGACGGAGCCAGCCGAGGTCGAGAAAGTGTCTCGCAATGAGCAGCCTTAAGTTCGACACTTCCTCAAAAAAGCCCTCGCTCGGCGCGAGCCAAGGCTCAAAACGGGAAGGGCAAAATCGGGTGAGCCCAAACGGACCAGGTCGTGGACCCTTGAGCTCCGAGCTGAAGTTCGACACGCCGGTGCAGTTTGTCCGCGGCGTTGGACCTAAGTTGGGGGAAAGGCTCAAAGATAAAGGTGTCTGGACCGTTCAAGATCTCTTGGAGTGGTACCCAAGAGCCTATGAAGATCGCCGCGCGGCTCGCTCTATTGATTCGCTTCAGGCGGGCGAGCTGGTGAGTCTACGCGCCGAGGTGATTGGCGTGACGAGTTTTGCGATGGGAAAGAGCCGCCGCAAAATTTGGGACGTCGTGGTTCGAGATGGAACGGGTAAGATCCATTGCAAGTATTTTCGCGTGCCCTACAAAGGGTACTTCGAGCGTTTTCAGCCGAATCAAAAAGTCCGCGTGATCGGACGAGTGATCAACTACCGAGGCCGCATCGAGTTCCATCATCCCGATCTTCAGGACGATGCTCCTGAAACCTATGCGGACGATGACGTGATCGTGCCGATTTATCCAGAAACTGAGGGTGTCACGAACCGCCAGCTGCGCAAGATGATTCAAGAGGCGCTCGCCGGCATTTCGAATCATCAAGACCAGCTTGAGCATTTGCCGTCCTGGATGCGCTCGCGGTACGAGTTGCCGCCGCGCTATGAGGCCTTGTTGCAAGCGCATCGACCCGGCAAAGACTCAGGGCCGGAGTTGGCGGAGTTCAAGACTCCCGCGCATCGGCGTCTGATCTTTGAAGAATTCTTCTGGCTGGAATTGTGGTTGGCTTCGCGCAAGCAAGAAGTTTCTCGCGAAGCCGGTATCAAGATGCGAAGAGACCTCAATTTGGTTCAAGCGCTGAAAGCCAATTTGCCCTTTGAACTCACAGGTGCTCAAGAGCGCGCCTTTCAAGAAATTCTCGGCGATCTTTGCGAGCGTGAGCCTGCTCGGCCCATGCATCGACTCGTACAAGGGGATGTGGGGAGCGGCAAAACTCTCGTCGCTCTGATGTCGGCGCTTGTGGCGGTGGCCTCGGGATATCAGGCAACACTCATGGTGCCGACGGAAATCTTAGCGGAACAACACGATCAGACCGCTCGTCGCCTGCTGGAGCCGCTCGGGCTCAAGGTGGGTTTGCTCACGGGATCATTGAAGTCGCGCGAGCGCGCCCAGGCCTTGGCTTTGCTCGAACGAGGCGAGATCCATCTTCTGATCGGCACTCACGCGCTGATTGAAGACGCGGTACAGTTTCACAATCTCGGCCTCGTGATCATCGATGAGCAGCATCGTTTTGGAGTCGAGCAGCGCGCTCGCCTCAAGAACAAGGGTAGCTCGCCACATTTTCTAATCATGACGGCTACGCCCATCCCGCGGACTTTGGCGATGACCGTGTATGGAGACCTCGATGTCTCCGTGATCGATGAACTTCCGAAGGGTCGGTCGCCGATTCAAACGCGAGTCGGGTTTGAATCTCATCGCGGCAAAATGCTGGAATTTGTGCGCGCCCAGATTTTCAAAGGTCGACAGGCCTATTTCGTTTATCCTTTGGTCGCGGAGAGCGAGAAGATCGATCTCAAAAATGCGGTCACGGCCTATGAAGAACTGCAACAGCAGTTCCCGGAGTATCAGCTGGGCCTCCTGCATGGCCGTATGAAGCCGGATGAGAAAGATCAAGTCATGCGCCGCTTTCGCGCAGGAGAATTTCAGATTCTCGTCGCCACCACGGTCATCGAAGTGGGCGTCGATGTTCCCAACGCGAACATCATGGTGATCGAGCATGCGGAACGATTTGGTCTATCGCAATTGCATCAGCTTCGAGGTCGAGTGGGTCGAGGCGAGCACAAGAGCTATTGCTTGTTAATGTTGGGTTATGCGGTGAGCGAAGAAGCTCGGGACCGCGTCAAGATCATGGAGGAGTCCACCGACGGCTTTGTGATCGCCGAACGCGATTTGGAAATTCGTGGCCCCGGGGAGTTCCTGGGTGCACGCCAATCGGGTCTTCCGGGTTTCAAACTCGCCAACTTAGTGCGCGACGCGAGAATCTTACAGATGGCGCGCGAAGCGGCTTTTGAGGTCTTCCATCGCGATCCGACTCTGCGACTTTCTGAACATGCAGCTTTGCGGCGTGAGCTCCTACGTGCGCATGGTCCGACGTCGCTTGCGGGAATTGGTTAGATCTCTGAGCATTATCTTCAAGAGAAACTCTGCGTTACACACTTTGCGCTTTTCAAGTCGAAGTTCCTCATGCTTTCGTGAAATGCAGAAAAACTGAAATGACATCGGGAGGTCGCTTCGTGATTTCACCAGCGCGCAATGCATTGCATCGTATGTCTCATGTAGGACGCATGGGCACCGCTTGGACTCTGGGCTTCGTCTTGAGTTGGACCCTGATTTCCTCTCTGAGCGGTGCCGCTCAAGCTGAGGAGCCCTTGCTTCGTTTGCGTGGCGGCGATCTGAATCTTCGCGACTTGCATAGCGAAAGCGCGCAGAGTTTCTCGCTGCCGATGTTTGACACGCAGTTGGATGCCTCCGGCATTAGCTGGGTCGGCACGCGTGAAAAGCGTCCAGCTCAACGGGCTTCCACAAAGGGACTTCAGGTTTACGTCGTGCAGATGCGCGATACGATCAAGCGCGAAGACCTGAAGAATCTGGCGAGTCTGAAAGTCAAAGTGCTGCGCTATCTTCCCGATCACGCTTTGGTGATTTCGGCAGCCCCGAAGGACGCGCAAGTGCTCTCCAAGTCCTCACCGCGCATTTATGCACTGGTTCCTTATCAACCGTGGTGGAAGTTAGCGCCTGAGCTCGGCACCAGTTCCATTTTTAGCGGCGATCCGAATGTGCGCGCGCTAGTTCGTTTGTTCCCCGGCCAAACGCGAATCGGCAAGCTTCCGAAAACCATCAAAGTTCTCGACAATTCAGGGCGCTCCTTGGTGGTCGAAGCGCGCCGGAGCGTGCTTTATGATTTAGTGAAGCAGAGCGAAGTCGAGTGGGTGGAGCCACTCGCGGATCTTGAGCTGCCCTGGTTCAGAGATGACTACTTGCGCTTTGGCCTTCTCTCGACTCCGGGGGATTATTCTGACCTGACGGGCTTCGAGTCGGGTACCAAGCTCATGAAGTTGGATGCGGTTTGGGCGCGAGGTTTCCGCGGTCAGGGCGAGATCGCGGCCTTTGCCGACACGGGATTTGATCGCGGCGATACGCAGAACGTTCATCAAGATGTGAATGGTCGGATCCCACAAGGTTTCATTCACGGACTTTTTTCGAAGAGCTGGGAAGATCCGATGGGTCACGGCACACACGTCGGTGGCTCAATCGGCGGCGACGGCGCAGCCTCGGCGACGGGTATTCCGGGAGCGGCTCCGCTTTCGCAACTGATTCCACAGTCGATGTGGAGTCCGATGCTCGACAACCTCAGCGTGCCGTCGAAACTCAAGGACATGTTCGGTAAAGCCCAAGCGGCCGGTGCTCGCATTCACTCGAATTCTTGGGGTGCCGCTGCGGGCTTCGGAAATTACGATGCGATGGCCCAGCAGGTGGACGAATACATGCATCAGAACCCCGAGTTTTTGCTGCTCTTCGCTGCGGGCAACAACGGTGAGGACGCCGACAAAGATGGCCGGATCGATGGCAATTCGATCTCCTCTCCCGGCACCGCGAAAAACGTTCTCACCGTTGGTGCGAGCAAAAACTTTGTAAAGAACGGAGGTATTCAGCGAAAACTCATTGAGCTGAAAATCGGTCAAGAAAAGTGGGGTGTTGAGCCGCTCGCGAGCTCGATGCTCTCGGACAATGAGCGGGGACTGGCGCCCTTCTCGAGCCGAGGACCAACTAAAGACGGCCGCCTGAAGCCTGAAGTCGTCGCGCCTGGCACCAATATTTTGTCGCTCAAGTCGCAGCATCCGAAATCGGATCCTCTGTGGGGGCTCTATAATTCGCTGTACGCTTGGTCGGGTGGAACGTCGATGTCGACGCCACTCGTGGCAGGAGCGGCGGCGATCGTTCGTGAATACCTGCGAAAAGAGCGTCAGCTGACCCAGCCTTCGGCGGCTTTGGTCAAAGGCATCCTCATGCACACCAGCGAGGACTTGTTTCCAGGTCAGTTCGGTGCGGTCGGTGCCTCGCGAGGTCAAGAGCTCCTGACGGAGCGGCCGAACATGGATCAGGGCTACGGACGCGTGAATGCGGTGCAGGCGACGCGACTTGAGACCTCCATGCTGATCGACGAGAAGAAGGGCCTCGCTGTAGGTGAGGTTCACGCCTATCCGATTCGGCTGATGAAGTCGGCTCGCTTGACGGCGACACTGGTTTACACGGATGCGCCGGGTGCGGCCGGAGCGGCCAAAGCCTTGGTGAATGATTTGGATTTGTCTTTGGTTTCCGTCAGCGGTCCGCGTGTGGATCGCCAGGATCGAGCCAACAATCACGAGTTTATGAGCCTGCAGGTCAATCCCGGCGACTATCGATTGGAAGTTCGCGGAGCGAATGTCCCCATGGGGCAGCAGCCCTACGCACTCATTGTCACCGCCGAGTGAGGCTTTGACTCCGGCAGAATGAGCCGGAGTTTTGACCTCAGCAGAGGCTGACTTGCCCTTGTCTGACAATTTTGGGTTGCGCGCGCCCTGACCTATTTACACATTGCATCATGCGAGAGGCCTCTCATTTGGATTGGGGCCTCTTCATCTTAAATTCCCTGAAATTCTTGGATGAGGCTGCCGTAAAGTGGCCCCGTTTCTTGATGGACAGTGTCATCGGTGGTAAAACTTCGACCTGCGTTCGGCCAAGTTCGGCTTCTCAAGAGCCTGAGGTTGGTTTTAGGACGCGCCGCAAAAGTCCTCGGAACTCGGGAGGCTTTGGGCGGCTCGAGCCGGCGACTAGCAGATGACTTTTGATTCAAAGCTGAAGTCACGGCTCGTGAGGTCGATGTGATGTGGTCGATGAAAGTGATGTCTCCGTGGAGTTCTGGGCTCGTCCCGTGGAAGCCGCGAAGATCAGAAGATCAGAAGATCTGTAGATCAAGAGACTCTGCACTTTCTTGGGATAACCAAAAGGGATCGTGACGAAGGCCTTGATGTCTTCGAACTGGTCCATGGAGGATGGCGTGAGTTCAAAACGCTCCGTCAAGATGAGCCCGAAATCGAAGGCAACTTCGACAGCGAAGCCTTCCAAAGCGAAGGTCGCTTCGAAGCCCAAACCGAAGACTGCTGGTAAGCCAGCGTCGGCTCAGGCTTCGAAATTGAATGCCAAGGCCCAAGCCAAAGCCGGGCTTCGAACGGCTGGCACTTCGGGGGCGGTGCCCTCTTCGTCGGCAGAGACAAAGGCGGCTCAACTCGCAGATCGTCGAGTCGCAGCGAAGTCCGCAGCTCAGGCTGCGTTTGACTCGGCTGAGGCCATCGCCACGCAATTGATGAACACAGCGATGAAAGCGACAGTGAAGACTGTTGTGAAGACTGTAGTTCGCAATATCACTCCGAAGTCGAGTGCGGCGCGAGTGGCGGCTGAGCCGGCCCCCTTGCAAACAAGTGTCAGTGAAACAATGATCCAGGCCGAGCTCACGACACAGACATCTGTGGAGTCGTCCGTCCAACTTGAGGCGGATGAGGAAAGCATCCTGTCGCCGGAGTTGCTGGCGCGGACCAATCAGGACGACGGTCTCAAGAACATTCCGATTCCGCAGCCCAAGGGCCCGCGGCAACCGATCGTCGCCAAGCGTCCCGCCAATTGGGATGAGCTGATCGAGTTCAAAGTCGGTGATAACGCGGTCTATCCAGGTCACGGTGTGGGGCGTGTGAATGCGATCGAGTGCAAAGAGATCGCCGGCAAAAAACTGACCTTCTATTCGATCCAAATTTTGGAAACTGGAATGAAGATCATGGTCCCGCAAGGCAACGTGAAGAGCGTCGGTCTGCGTCCCATCATTTCCAAAACTGAGGCGGAAGAGGTCATCGGGATCTTAAAGCAAACCAACGTTAAGATCGACAACCAGACTTGGAATCGCCGTTATCGTGAATACATGGAAAAGATCAAGACCGGAGGCGTTCGCGAGATCGCTGAGGTTCTTCGAGACCTTTTCCTTCTCAAAGTCGACAAAGAGCTGAGTTTTGGCGAGCGCAAAATGCTCGATACAGCTCGCAGCCTCTTGATCAAAGAACTGATCCTCGCCACGGGGCGCGATCAGCTGGAACAAGAGGGTGAAGTGAAGGCGATTTTGGGTCTTTAATTTGGTTTTAGGGGTTGGACTCGGGAGTTGGAATCCAGAGTTCAAAAGGGTCGCGCTCCTAAGGGGTAGCCCGCCGAGTTCTCGGCGGGTTTTTTCGTTCTCGAAGCTCGGTAGATCGGGCTATTCTAATCAGGTTCATCCAATCGGGCTTTCTCATGGCCCAGACTCAAACGGCGAAGCTGTCAGTTGTGGTGAGGGCGTATATGGTACGTGTTCGATTTGCTCCTAGTCCGACCGGGTATTTGCATGTGGGCGGTGCCCGCACGGCGCTCTACAACTTCTTGTATGCGCGCCGATATGGCGGTCAGTTTATTTTGCGAATTGAAGACACGGATTTGGAACGCTCGACGGAAGAAGCGATGCGGATGCAAATCGCCGATTTAAAGTGGTTGGGCATTTTGTGGGATGAGGGGCCTCATCCCGAGAGTTTACAGGATCTCGGGCCGCACGGGCCCTACCGCCAGAGCCACCGTAAGGACATCTATCGTCAATACGCTGAGCGACTCGTTGATGAAGGCCGAGCCTACTATGATTTTCGCACCGACTCGGAACTCGAAGCCATCAAAGAGAAGTTGATTGCGTCGGAAAAACCACCGCAGATCGAGGCGCCAGCGCAGATTGTGCCTCCAGCGGAGGCGCGTGAGAGAATTTCTAGGGGCGAACCCGGTGCGATTCGCTTTCGGGTTGCGGAGAAGCGGGATTACTTTGTGCAAGATCTCGTACGCGGCGAAGTTCGCTTTCCATCGGATATGGTGGGGGACTTTGTCCTTGTTCGCTCCAACGGAATGCCCGTCTACAACTTTTGCTGTGTGATCGATGACGCTCTGATGAAGATCACGCATGTCTTCCGCGCGGAAGAGCATCTTTCAAATACTCTGCGGCAAATGATGATCTATGAAGCGCTGAAGTTTCCTTTGCCGCAGTTTGGACATTTGTCGTTCATTCTTGGGCCGGACAAGCAGAAGCTCTCCAAGCGGCACGGCGCGACCTCGTGCAATGACTTCCGCCTGCGAGGTTATTTGCCGGAAGCCTTGAATAACTTTATTCTGTTGAGTGGTTGGTCGTCGCCGGATGGTCGTGAAATTTTATCTCGCGATGAACAGATTCAACTCTTCACGCATGAGCGGTTCAATCCGGCGCCGGCCGTGTTTGATGAAACGAAACTGCTGTGGATGAATGCGACTTACCTGCGCGCCTTGCCCACAGAAGAACTCTGGGCACGCGTCGAACCCTTTTTGCGCGAAGCCGGCCTGCAACTTCCTCAAGTTGAAAACGTCGCTTGGCGTGAACAGACGCTGAGTGCATTCAAAACTTCGATGCAGACCTTGGCGGACGCGGTCCCGCTTTATCGGCTCTTGGACGACTCGGCCTTCAGTGTGAAGCCTGAGGCTCAAGAGGTCTGTGCTTGGCCTGAGGCCAAAAAGGTCTGGCAGGCTTGGCTTCAAGAGCTGCGCGCATTTCCGGGTGAAAAGCTGAGCGAAGCGGACTTTCTGGCGCTGCAGGACCGAGTTAAAGATCTCGCGGGCGTGAAGGGTAAACATCTTTTCCAGCCGATTCGAGTGGCGGTCATTGGTCAGCCACAAGGTACGGAAGTGAAGCTTCTTGTGCCGATGATGAAGAAGAGTTCGCTGATCGCTCGCGCAGAAAAACTTTGATAGGTGGCTCAAATGGAACAGCGAATTTATAACACGCTGACGAAGCAAAAAGAAAAATTTGTGCCGCTCAAGGCTGGCGAAGTGTCGATCTATGTTTGCGGCCCAACTGTGTACGACTTTTTGCATGTCGGTAACTTTCGCGGACCTGTGGTCTTCAACATGATCCGCAACTGGTTTGAGGCCAGCGGCTTCAAAGTGACCTATGTGTCCAACTTTACCGATATCGATGATCGAATCATCGATCGGGCGCTGAAAGAAAAAGTCGACTCCCTCGTCATCAGCGAACGTTACATTGACGAGTACCGGCGAGATTACGCCACACTCGGTCTGCGACCTCAGTCGGCGAATCCAAAGGTCACGGAGCATTTGGCCGGAATCGTTTCGATGATCGAGAGGCTCATCGAGCGCGGCAAGGCCTATGTCGCCGAAGACGGCGAAGTACTCTATGCGGTTCGTTCGTTTGAAGGTTACGGTAAACTTTCAAAGCGCGACATCGATGATCTCCGGAGTGGCTCGCGCATTCAGCCAGGTGAGAAAAAGCGCGATCCTCTCGACTTTGCGCTTTGGAAGCCGGCGAAGCCGGGAGAGCCCTCTTGGCCCTCCGCTTGGGGTGCTGGTCGTCCTGGTTGGCACATTGAGTGCTCGGCCATGGTGGCGGCATTGTTTGGTGAACAGATCGACATTCATGGCGGAGGAATGGATTTGATCTTCCCGCATCATGAAAATGAAGTCGCGCAAAGCGAAGGCAGCTTTGGCAAAGACTTCGTCAAATATTGGGTGCATTGGAACATGATCAACTTTGGCGACAAGAAAATGTCGAAGTCGATCGGCAATGTTCGCACAGCGCGAGAGTTTTTGTCCTCGTATGAAGCTGAAATCTACAAATGGATGATTCTCTCGGTTCACTACCGGTCGGTGAGTGATTTTTCGGAAGACGGCATTGAGCGGGCTGTCGCGGGCCTCGCCCGGGTTTACTCGGCGCTGGCGGCTGTGGATCGTGTGATCGCGGGCGGCTCGGGTCTTTTGGCCTCGTCCAAAGCGCCGATGGAGTCTGTCATCCATGCCGCAGACGAGAAGGCACGCGCGGCCATGTCCGACGATTTCAATACGCCTGAAGTGTTTGCGGAGTTGTTCAATGTGGTCCGAGCCTTCAATGCTTCTTTGAAGCCGGGGAAAGTGACCCCAGATGGCTTAGAGAATGCGATGAAGGTGCGTCAATTCTTTCAGGTTTGGGGTGAGCTCTTGTCGCTCTTTGAGCAGCCAGCCGAGGCTTTCTTGCGAAAGCTCGACGATATGCTGCTCAAGCAAAAAGGTATAGAGCGCAGCGCGATCGATGCCAAAGTGGCGGAGCGCCGGGCGTTTCGAGATGCCAAGAATTGGGCGGAGAGCGATCGCTTGCGCGACGAATTGGTGCAGATGGGAATTGCACTGCAAGACACGGCGGAAGGATCCCGATGGGAAGTGGCGAAATAGCCTCCAAAGTGCCTACGCCACGCGATCCCCGGCGCAGGCAACCGATTGGTCAGTTTGAACTCGTCAGTGAAATGAAGCCGGCGGGGGATCAGCCGCGCGCCATTGATGAATTGCTCTCACATTTGCGCGGTGGCGTGAAACATCAGGTGCTCCTAGGAGCGACCGGCACAGGTAAGACCTTCGCGATGGCGAATGTCATCGCCGAAATGAACATGCCGTCGCTGGTCTTGGCCCATAACAAAACCTTGGCGGCTCAGCTCTACGCGGAGTTCAAGGAGCTTTTTCCCAAAAACGCCGTCGAGTACTTTGTCAGTTACTATGACTACTATCAGCCTGAAGCCTACATTCCTTCGACTGATACCTTCATTGAGAAAGATTCAGCGATCAATGAACAGATCGATCGTATGCGGCATTCGGCAACCCGATCGTTGCTGGAGCGGCGAGACGTCTTAATCGTCAGCTCGGTTTCGTGTATTTACGGCTTAGGATCTCCGGAAGCTTATGAGGGGATGATGATCCAGGTCGTCGTGGGTGCGGAGATGAAGCGCGACCACTTTTTACGTGAATTGGTGCGCATCCAATATTCACGCAACGACATTGATTTTCATCGCGGTCGATTCCGTGTTCGTGGCGATGTGGTCGATGTGCATCCACCCTATGAAGAAGACCGCGTGATCCGCGTGGAGTTTTTTGGCGATTTTATCGATCGTTTGACGTGGGTTGATCCGCTGCGTGGTGAAGCTCTGCAGGAGATGGATCAGATCGCGATCTATCCCGGCTCGCACTATGTCACGAGCGAGGGGCGTTCCAAGGTTGCGATTCAGACCATCCAGGAGGAGCTCCGCGGGCGATTAGGAGAGCTGAATTCGCAGGCCAAGCTGCTGGAGGCCCAGCGACTCGAGCAGCGGACCTACTACGACATCGAGATGATGGAAGAACTTGGTTTCTGCCAAGGGATCGAGAACTACTCGAGGCATTTGACGGGGCGACAACCGGGTGAGCCGCCACCGACATTGCTGGAATACTTTCCGGCCGAGTTCTTGTGTTTCGTGGATGAATCGCATGTGACGATTCCACAGATCGGCGGCATGTATCGAGGCGACCGCGCTCGAAAGCTGACTCTCGTGGAGCACGGCTTTCGCTTGCCGAGTGCGCTGGATAACCGGCCGCTTAATTTTCAAGAGTTCGAGAAGCTCGTCGATCGCGTGGTCTACGTCTCGGCCACGCCCGGCGAATATGAGATGAAAAAGTCCGAAGGGTTGATTGTCGAACAGATCATCCGGCCCACCGGGCTTTTGGACCCGAGTGTTGAGGTGCGTCCTGCGAAGTTTCAGGTTGATGACCTCCTCAAGGAAGTTCGCGAACGTATTCAGAAGAAAGAGCGGACACTCATCACGACACTGACCAAACGAAGCGCCGAGGATTTGACCGAGTACTATGAAGGCCTGGGAATTAAAGTGAAGTATCTGCACTCCGACATCGATACCGTCGAGCGCACGGAGATCATTCGCGACTTACGCTTAGGTGTCTTCGATGTGTTGGTGGGAATTAACCTGCTTCGCGAGGGACTTGATATTCCTGAGGTTTCTCTCGTGGCGATCACCGACGCCGACAAAGAGGGCTTCTTGCGCAGTGAACGATCATTGATTCAGACCATCGGCCGTGCGGCCCGAAACGCGAACGGACAAGTTATTCTCTATGCGGATCGTGTGACGGATTCCATGCGGAAAGCCATCGACGAGACGGCTCGCCGGCGAGCGAAGCAGGAAGCCTACAATCGCGAGAACGGCATCACGCCGGAGACCATCAAAAAACGTGTACGCGAGTCCTTGATTGAGATTTACGGTCACTCAGAATCTCCGCAAGCGCCTCAGGCGCGAGGCCGAGGCGGTGGATCGGGTGGTGGAGCGGGCGGTGCCCTCTCGAAACTGGGTTCGCCCGAGGCGGTTTATCAGGCTCTGCAGAAGGGCTTGGATCCTAAGAAGATCGATAAGGAAGTTCAGCGTCTCAAAAAGAAAATGCGCTCGCACGCGGATCAGTTGGAGTTTGAGGAGGCCGCGAAGCTTCGCGATGAGGTGAAGCGCCTACAGATGGTACAGCTGTCATTGCTCGACGGTGCGCCCGAGTTGGGGGAGTTGGGAGAAGATTCGGTGGATGAAATTTCTCAGCGACCGGCGGGCTCTCGAGAGTCGTCGTGATGAGCAAGGCTCGGCGCTTGACTTCAATTTGGTTGCGATCTGCTGAGGCTGTTCGATGAAAAATGAACGTCGTGATGAGCTTCGCGAGCGAATTAAGGAGTTCCCTCAGCATCCGGGCGTCTACCTCATGAAGAATGAGGCGGAAAAAATAATCTATGTCGGCAAGGCGAAAAATCTGCGAGCACGTGTCCGCAGCTATTTTTCCGACTCCCAAGACCATTCGCCCAAGACCAAGTTCTTGGTTCGTCAGATTCACAGTATCGACACCATTTTGACGAGAACCGAGGTCGAGGCATTCTTGTTGGAGGCCTCACTGATCAAAAAGTATCGGCCTCGATACAACATTCGGCTCAAGGACGACAAATCCTACCCCTACATTCGCGTGTCGATGACCGATGAGTTCCCTCGTCTCTATCTGGCTCGTAAGGTCAAAAAAGATGGCTCGCTCTATTTTGGACCCTACCTGAGTGGCCAGGCGGTGTGGGGAACTATTCGATTTTTGAATCACACCTTTCAGATTCGCGATTGCAAAGATGCGTTCATGGCGTCTCGGCGCCGGCCATGTCTCACGCATCAGATCGGTCGCTGTACAGCGCCATGTGTGAAATTGGTGACGGCGAGCGAGTATGCAGAGGATGTGAAGCAGGCTGTTCAGTTTTTGCGCGGCAAAGATAAACAGACCGTCAAGGAGCTGACTCGCCGTATGAAGGCGGCCAGTGCCGAAGAGCGCTTTGAGGCCGCGGCCCGACTGCGAGACTCGATCCAGGCCATTGAAAAGATCTTGGAGCGCCAGTCCGTCGTCAACGACACCAGCGAACTCGATCAAGACGTCTTGGGCTTTGCGGGAGACGAGCGAGGAACTCTTGTGGAGACGCTGCATATTCGTGCAGGGCGTGTGATCGGCACCCGAGGACACTTCTTACCCTTGTTGGATCCTCAATCGGCGGAGGAAGATCCGCGCGAATGGTTGGTGAGTTTTATCAACCAGTACTATGACGAAGAATTTATTCCGGATGAAGTTTGGCTACCGGTCGACCTGGGTCGCGATTTGATGGCACTCCTTGAGGATCTGCTCGCGGAGCGTTCCGGTGGGCAGAAGGTGCGAGTCAAGTTTCCCACGACGCCGGTGGGACATCGCTTGTTGGAGCTCGCTCAGCAAAATGCGCAAAAACATTTCGAAGAGCACGTATCCAAGTCTCGGGACAAGGACGCGGCTCTCGATGAGATCCAAGAGCGCCTCAAGTTGCCGAGTCGGCCGACGCGAATTGAATGCTTCGATATTTCCAATTTTCAAGGGGCAGAGACAGTCGCCAGCCAGGTCGTGTTTGAGGATGGGGTTCCGAACAAGGACCAATATCGACGCTATAAACTTCGCTCGGTGGATGGAATCAACGACTTTGCGTCGATGCGCGAGGTTTTGTCGCGTCGTTTAGCGCATCGTGAGTGGGATGATCCTCAGCTGATTGTGGTCGATGGGGGCAAGGGGCAATTGGCCGTAGCTGTAGAGGTTCTAAAGGAGCTGGGTCGTCAGGATTTGCCGGTTGTGGGCTTGGCTAAGGCTCGAACACAAGGCGATTTTCGATCCAGTGAAGTGAAGGCGACCGAGGAGCGATTCTTCCTGCCGGGTCGTCAAAACCCGGTCGTGTTTCGGCCGGGGAGTGAGGCGTTTCGGATTCTTGTGAGTCTTCGCGATGAGGCCCATCGATTTGCCATTCAGTTTCACCGCAAGCTTCGAGAGGCCAGCTCGATTGAAAGCGAATTGGACTCCGTTCCGCGATTGGGGCCGCAGCGAAAAAAGTCATTGCTGACACGCTTTAAATCAATCGACGAAATTCGGGCGGCCGATGTTGAAGAACTGGTGGAGCTTCCTGGTTTCAATCGTCCTTCGGCAGAGGCTCTGTTGGAGTTTTTGCGAGAAGCGCGGCACTTGGACTCTGTCGAAGAGGCCGATCTGGGCACAGAGTCGGAGGGCGAGTCTTAGGATGTGGGTGGGTCAAAGCACTGCGTCTTGAGCTGCAAGAGAGAACAGGTTGAAATCTGGACTATGGATCGGTCGATTGGCCAATCGCTTGATCGGCTCTTTGAAGACTGAGGTTCCGGATCGGTTCAAGAATCGGTTCAAGAATCGGCTCAAGAATCGGTTCAATGATCACGTTCGAAATCACGCTCGAAATCACGTTCGAGATCACGTTCGAGATCACGTTCGAGATCATCTGAGCGAGCGTCGTTGCAAGTGATGAGTGGGGGATGGCCTTGGCGAGATTGGCGAAGCTCGGTCAACAAGTGATCTCCGCACTCTCTAGGGTCGGGCGAGGAGCTCCAGCCTCCTCGCGAGCGGGGTCTCGCTCCCAGCTCAATCAACTCACAGAAAGATGGACGATCCTGAGTGTTGGACTTCTTTTGACCCTGATCAGTTGCCTCACTTTGGGGTGGAGCCTTCAAGAGGACTCGGGACACCCTCGTCGAGCCTGGCTGAGGCAGCTTGAAGATTGGGCCTACGTCTATCGCAAAGAGTTTCGCCGCCCGACGGATGATCGACACAAGATTCGCATCGTCGCCATCGATGACGAGTCCGTTCGCGATCAAGGACGCTGGCCCTGGCCGCGTTCGGTGATGGCTGAGCTCATCGAGCGAGTCGCATTTTACAATCCAAAAGTCATCGCTCTCGATATGACCTTTAGCGAAGAAGAACACAACCTCGTTGAGCGCCTTCAGGCCGTGGTGGGGCCGGAGCGCTTGCAGCTGACAGCAGACGAAGTTCAGCGCTTAGATGGCGATGAGCAGCTCCGACGAGTGATTGAAAAACACAAAGACAAGATCATACTCGGCAACACGTTTTTGGGCGCGCAGAATGAGCCCGCCTACAAGATCCCGTGTTTTGTGGCGGCCACTTCGACAGATCCCGCGGCCGCCTTGATGATGGCTGATTTGGATCATCTTAGCGTTCAGCTCTGGCAGAGTATTGAGTACCGCGTTTATTTTGATCGCTACTTTCAAGATATCTTCAGGGATCAAGGACAGTCTGAAAGCATTGATCGAAGGCGAAGAATTTGGGCTGAGTACTGTCGGCGTTTTTTGCAAGCGCCCAATGCCGAAAGCATCGAACTGGGTACGGCCGATCCCTACTTTGAAAATGTTTGGATGAAGGACTGGTCGGTCTTGGTGGGTCGAGAGAAAACGCCTGAGCATCAACTGCTCCAGTCCTTGCCGACACGGGAAAGTATCGAGAAGTTTAAAGAGCTCTCCGGAAAGCTCTTGTATCCTGTCTATTCGGAGCTCGTGCCGAACGTCACGCGAATCGCCGAAGTGGCTCGGCATCATGCGATGTTTAATCTCGAGTTGGATCAGGACGGGCAATGCCGCCGCTATCCGTTATTCTTCCTGATCGGCGATCAGGGTGTACTGCCCTTGGCCTCAAAAACCTTCAGCCTCTTGCGAGATCGCCAATGGCGCGTTGAAACTCAGCAACGCAAAGATCGCGTGCGGGGAATTGGGCAAGTTAAGGTGGCTCGTGCCGATGAAGGCTTTGAGCGGGGCGAAGTGATCGATACGGATGTTCAAGGAAGCTTGCGTTTGAATTGGCGAGGATCACGCTACTCGTTTCCGCATCTTCAAGCGTCGGATATTTTACGTGAGAGAAAGTCGGTGACGGTGCATCGGGCGGGATCCACCGATGCCGTGGGTGAAGACCAGCGCGAACTGTTGGAAGATTCAATTGTCATCTTAGGTGTGACCGCGATTGGAAACTATGACTTGCGGCCCACCCCCTTTCTCAAGGATTTTCCGGGTGTGGAGATTCACGCCCACGCCCTCGACAATCTGCTCAGTGGAGATGGTTTGCGCTCACTCAAGACCGAGACGTGGATTCTTCTCTTGGCGAGTCTGTCGGTCGGCCTTATGTTGACGTGGACCGCGTGGAAGTCTGGCGGCTTTGTCTTGTTGGGGGTGGCGACCTTTTTGGTCGGCGGACTCTGGGCGATCGATGTCGCATGGTTGTTCCGTCAGCTCCACGCGGAGACCACGTTACTACCGGTCATTTTGCAAATCGGTTTGAGCGCCTTCACTCTCTTGCTGTTTAAGACGGCGATTGAATCGGCGAGGACCAAGACGATTCGTGCGACGTTTTCTCGCTACGTGGCTCCAAGCGTTGTGGAGCTTCTGACGAGCGAAGGTCGACAAGTTGAGTTGGGCGGAGAAAAACGCGAGTTAACCGCTTTTTTCTCCGACATTCGTCAGTTCACGAGCCTCTCGGAATTTCTGGATCCGGCGCGGCTTGTCGAGATGTTGAACTCCTACTTCGAGCCGATGACCGAAGTGATTTTCACCAATGGTGGAACTTTGGATAAGTTTCTCGGCGATGGCATCATGGCATTTTTTGGAGCGCCAGGTCGTCAAGAAGATCATGCCGTGAGAGCGGCCCGTTGCGCGCTGGAGTCCTTGGGTCGTTTGCGTGGTGTGAATGAGAAGTTCAAGCTTGAGGGGCTACCGAGTCTTGAGATCGGCATCGGGTTACATTCTGGCGATATGGCGGTGGGCAACGTTGGTTCCGAGCGGCTTCGGAATTACACCATCATGGGTGATGGAGTGAATACGGCGGCGCGGATTCAAGGTCTCACGAAAGAGTATGGAGTCCGAATTCTCATCAGTCAGGGTACTTTAGCGGAACTCTCGCGGCGCGATTCCCGGTTTCGCGTGCGACGAATTGAGCGAGTGACCTTACGGGGTAAGCAGGACGCCGTGCAGGTCTATGAGCTATTGGATCATCCTGAGTTTGGTGATCGACATCCCTTTACGGATGAAGATCTCAAGCTGTTTGAGCAGGCGCTGCAAGCTTCGGAAAGAAACGCGAAGCAAGAGGCTCGAGAATTTCTTCTGGAGTTTTTAAAGCGCTATCCCCAAGATGGTCCAAGTCGCCGTCTTTTAGGCGAGCCGCCGGCTTCCACAAAATTTTAGTTTGAACCGCGGCGTTTGGCGGAGCAGGCAATTTGATCGCCGCGTTCGCAGGCCTTGGCGAAGTGGGAGCGAGCCAAATCGGTGTTTTCGTGAATGATCTCGGCGATCGTACCGAGCAAAAAGTCAGCGCCGCCAAAGTCCGGAAGCAAGCGTGAGGCTTCTTTGAGGTAGGGCTCGGCTTGGCCCACCCGGCGGGGCTGTTGTTCGGCAAATTTGTCGTAGATCGCCAGACCGATGTTGTAGTTGAGCTTGCCTTTGCTCGCCTCGCTGCCGGGTTGACCTTGCAAGATTTTGAGGGCGCGCTGAGCGCCGCGAATGCTCTCATCGTAGCGTTTTGCCTCCAGCAGACTGGCGGATAAGTTCACGTGGGCCAAAGCAAGTTGCGGGTCGCTTTGAATGGCAGATTCGAAGTAAGGAACAGCGTCGACAAACCGGCGCTGCCGAAAGTAGAGCGTCGCCAAGGTCATGGAGGGATAGGTGCCGCCTTGACGGACCTCGCGGCAATGCTCCAAGGCTTGCAGGAGAGTCCGCTCGGCCTCAGTCCATTTTTGATCGTCCATGAGGTCTTCGCCTTGAGCCACATGGGGTGAGCAAGTGTCATCGGGTTTGAAGCCCTTCGTGCACGCTATGGATGTGCAAATCAGTACGCAAATCAGTATGCATTTCAGTACGCAATTCAGGATCCCAATCAGCTTCCAATTCAGCTTCCAATTCAGCTTCAAATTCAGCTTCAGGATCCAAGCCTTCAGGATCCAAGCCAACGCGATCCGCGTCGGGATTCGACACCTGAGGGTGCGAAGCATTTCGTGAGAGAAACGCATGCGGGAGACCCTTACTGAATGGCGTGACGCTCGCGTCGCAAGGGAATTCGGCAAGTGGGGCAATGGGCTTCTTCTCGCATGAGCATTTTCGGGATGGGCTCTTCGCTCATTTCAATTTTGTGAGTGAACGTCAAAGCCTCGCCGCATAGGCAGCATTGTGTTTGATCGCGAAGGAATTCCTCGCGGCGATTGATCGGAGAATCGCCGGCGGCTTGAGACGCCTCCAAAATTCGCGCTTCTAGCGGCGTTTCATCGGATGTCGGAATTACGGGAGCTCGTCCTGTGATGTTGTCGTTGGCCATGTGTCCTCCTGCTGGCTGCTGAGTCAAAGAAGCTCGTGCCTGGCTCGAAGCTCACCGAATCCTTCGGCGGTCGCTCGCCATCCTGCACAAAGTCTCTTTCGGCGCAGTGGGTCTTGAACTCGAGAGGAAAAATTTGCCGCGCCGGCAACAGCTGGTTATGACCAGCGCATGCGAGCTGATCTACAAAACTATTTGGAGCGCGTCTTAGGTGTGGAGCGCCTCTCGACTGAAGTCTTAGTCATCGACGCCTCGCGAAGTTCAGTTCGTGCATCGAGCAGTGTGTCGGCCAGTGTGTCGGCCAGTGCTTCTGGCAACCTGGAGAGCTCGGCGCCGAGGATCTGGCTTTGGGATTGTGGAGGGCACCTCAAAAGGCCGAGTGCACATCTTCTTAAGTTGCGAGAGATGGCTGAAAAATTGGAGCAAGCGATCGCGCAACTGGTGGTGACCGCGCCGTTGGCTGATCCGGCAAAGGCTCCTCAGTGGCCCAACCCGTCGCCTCCCCATCTTCACTGGTGTGCCGAGGAGACGGATCTTTCCGCCTTGGCTTCGAATGATGTGATTATCGGATTTGGAGCGGACTCTCAGGCCTCAGGGCGCTGGGGATCGCAGCTTCGCCTCCTGCCTTCATTGGCCGAGCTGTTTCAGAGTCCGGCGCTTAAAAAACAAGCATGGGCGGAAATCCGCTCGGCCTGTGCTTCGTTTAAGCGAACGTGATTTGCTTCATATTGCGTTGCATCTGATTTGTTTAGCCTAAAGTCCAGCGAATAGAGTTTCTCGAGCCGCTGGTTTTGGGCCTCCGCATGATTGCGGGCGGTTTCGGGGGAATGTTTCCCCCAGGAAATTCAAGAGCAGCGGGGCACGGGAGGCTTGGTGGTTTTGGGGCGCAGCGACCTGATCAAGAAGCTTTGGACCAAAATCAATGGACGTCGAGCATGGGCTCTCAACTTGATGTTCGGTCTGACTCTCTTCGGCGAAAGTTTGGCGCGGGCCAACTGTGTTTACGAGATTCCAGTGCAAGGGGCGATCACCGCGGCAACTTTGGACTTCATCGAGCGTGGTGAGCGTCAGGCAGAGATCAAGGGCTGTGAGGCTTTGCTTCTTGAGATCAATACGCCGGGTGGGTCTTTGGAGACCACGCGCCGAATTGTAGAGCGAATTCTAGCTTCGCCTCGCCCGGTGTTGTGCCTTGTGGCTCCGGCGGGAGGGCATGCGGGCAGTGCGGGAGCATTGATCCTTCAGGCCTGTCATGTGGCCGGTGCCGTGCGTGCGACGAACCTCGGAGCGGCAACGCCGATTTTAGGCAATGGGCAAGTGCTCTCGGATGATCTGCGAAAAAAAATGGTGGAGGACACGCGCAGTTTTTCGGCGGGTCTCGCGAAACTTCGTGGTCGCAGTGTCGAGTTCGCCGAGAAGATCGTCACCGAGGCGCAGAGTCTGGACGCGGAAGCGGCACTTCGCGCGGGGGGGCTGGATCTCGTGGTCGCTAGTCGCGAAGAATTCCTGCAGCGCTCGCAAGGGCGAAGTGTCGCCATGCCCAATGATCAGAAGCTCGTACTTCAGGATCTCTCACCGCTTCCTGTTGAGAGACTGCAGAAGGATCTACGAGAAAAGGCACTGAGTCTGTTTGCTGACCCCGAACTGGCGTATTTACTTTTTCTCGCGGCGCTTGGACTTCTCTACTTTGAGATCACACATCCGGGCGCGACGGTTCCTGGTGTTGCCGGAGCCGTGCTGCTGATCATTTCGCTCGTCGCCTTCCATAAGCTCGATGTGGGGTGGGGGGGGGTGGGCCTCATTGGCTTGGGCGTCGGATTTCTCATTGCGGAAGCTTTCATCCCGAGTTTTGGCGCGTTGGGTGTGGGCGGCATTATCGCCATCGGCATCGGCTCAGTATTTTTGTTTGATCCCGCCAGCGGAGGACTTCAACTCTCGCCTTGGCTCTCTCTGGGTGTGCCAGCTGTGTTCGGCATCACGCTGTTGGCGTTTGGCTACTTTGTGTTTGCACCGGTGCGCCGTCGAAGGGGCAGTCTCGCCGAAGATGATTTCACTGGTATGACGGTTCAAATCAATGAAGTGAAATCGGGCGGAGGAATCGCCTCGCGACAGGGCTCGGTCGAGCTGCGTGGAGAGATCTGGCAAGTGGAGTGCGACTCGATACTCGCGATCGGCGACGCGGTGAAGGTCGTCGGTCGTGAAGGACTCAAACTCAAAGTTACAAAGGTCTAAGGTTTTCAACTTGAACGAGGAGATGTGAAGATGGGTTCACTTTTGATGTTCGCGCTGGTGTTTGGCGCTTCGTTGATGTTTTCGGCAATCAAAGTTTTGAGCGAATGGGAAAAAGGCGTGATCTTGCGACTGGGACGAAGCGTGGGGGCGCGCGGACCGGGTTTGGTCTTTGTCATCCCCTTCATTGACCGACTTTATCGCGTCGATTTGCGAACCGTGACCATGGATGTGCCGCCTCAAGATGTGATCACGCAAGATAACATTTCGCTCAAGGTGAATGCGGTCGTTTACTTTCGTGTGACGGATGCCGAGCAAGCGATCTCGAAAGTGACGGACTACTTGTACGCGACGAGCCAGCTGGCGCAGACGACATTGCGAAGTGTCTTGGGTCAATTTCAGATGGATGAGATTTTGGATCAGCGCGAGAAGATTAACCTTCGCCTGCAAGAGTTGATCGACAAGCAGACTGAGCCTTGGGGTGTCAAAGTTTCCGCTGTCGAAGTTAAGAACATCGACCTCCCCAAAGAGATGCAGTCGGCCATCGCTCGCCAGGCTGAAGCCGAGCGCGAACGCCGCGCCAAATTGATCTCGGCCGAAGGTGAATTGCAGCGAGCTGAAAAGCTGGCTGAAGCTTCCAATAAGTTGGCGGCTTCGCCCTCGGCTTTGCAGTTGGCTTACTTGCAAACACTGTCGGAGATCTCCAACAACGACAACACGCGCACGATTATCTTTCCCGTGCCTATTGATTTGTTGAAGGCGATGACGTCGAATAAGTCCTAAGTGGGACTTGCAGACTCGATCTTTCATCACGAATTTTCACAGGCTGCGCGCCGAGTGCAGCCCGCGGCCCTCGCTCGCGCGATCGTTGCGATGCCTTTGTTTCTGGTCTTTGTCGCGGCATGGAGCATCGGCGAAGCTTGCGCCGCCATCGCGCCAGAGAGTGCTGCGCCGCCTGAGTCTGCGATTCGTGTGCACCTCAAAGCCCATCGCAGTCATGAGTTGAGTTTGCGCGCGGAACGCTTAGAGTTTGCCGAGCACAAGTTTTCCCAGGCCACAGCGCGGCGTTTTCGCGCTCGATTTTCACGCTCCGATGGTCGCCCTCTCTGGCATCTTCTCGATGCCTCGACAGGTGTTGTGTTGGCCGAGGCCTCCGGCCATGAAGTCGAGATCCGCGGCGAGAAGCTTCGTCTTGCCGACGAAAAGGCTCCCGAGCGCATGATTTTGCGCGGTGCTGTCGGTCGCGAGACCGACGTGGTCGGGCTCTTCGATCTCGAGCGCTACGTGGCCGGTGTAGTGTCGAGTGAGGCCCCGGCGAATTGGCCGATGGAGATGCTCAAGGCCCAAGCCATCGCTGTGCGAAGCTTCACGTTGGCGCGCTTGGCCGATCGGGGCCGCTTTGGCCTCTCGCCGGAACTCAAGTCGACGATTCTCGATCAAGTCTTCGAACATCAGCATGTGGCGACGCGCTCGCGACAGGCTGTGGAGGAAACCAAGGGTCGTGTCTTGGTGGATCAGCAAGGCCATGTGGCGATGGCGTTTTATCACTCGGATTGCGGAGGAGCGACGGCGCGTACGGTGGACGTCTGGGGCGGAGGACATTTCGGAGGCACGACTCAAGATGCGGCTTGCCCGCAAAACCCCAAAGCTCGTTGGAGTTTGGTGCGCAGTCTCGCGGTGATCGCGCGTGAGCTCAAGCGCGAGGGAGTTTTGAAACCGGGCGATGAGCTCATTTCAATTTCTATTGCGGAGCGCGACGCGAGTTCGCGTGCACGCCGAATGCGGGCGAAATTGAAAGACGGTCGTCTCGTGGATTTGAGCGGCGAGCGTCTGCGCTCTGCACTGGGGTATGGTGCGCTGAAGAGTACGCGCTTTGAGATGCAGGAATTTAGCATCGAAGGTGAGGCCTCGGGCGTGCAGTTTAATGGTCGCGGGTTTGGCCATGGAGTGGGGCTATGTCAGTGGGGGGCTCGGCACCTGGCAGAGAAAGGGAAGACGGCTGAGCAGATTTTGGCTCACTACTATCCCGACTACGCGATCCGCCCTCCTGTCGAAGGCTCATTGGCGACCTTAAGTCCTGAGTTGGAATAGGCTCCTTCTCCTCGTCGATTGGAGGAGACAAGCCCCCTGGAAACTTTCCCTGATTTAGAGTGTTCGGAGCCGCTTTTTGGCGCACTTTGACACATTCTCGAGCACAAATGGTCACCCTGTAATCCTTCTTGAGCTGTCTCACTTTGAGACACTTCGCCAATTCTCCAGAGGTTTCGTGACTTTGTTCGCAAGGCTCTCGTCCTGAGGCGCTCGGCACTGCCTTCGCATTTCAAGTCCAGCGGAAGGTGGCGGTCGACCAACAGACCGAGAAACGGGGATGAGTCATGAAACGCGCAACTTTACTCTGTACCGCACTGCTGGCGTTGTCCGGCTGCGCGAAAGAGAGCAAGCCCGCGACGGCCAATGTTCCTCCGCCGGTCACACTCGACTGCTCACGCGGCGCCTGTGATCCCGGTCCCGGCGGCACATTGCCAACTCCTCCTCCTGGTGGAGGCGGCGGTGGCGGTGGTGGCGACACCTACTCCGGTGCAACCGCAACTCTCACAGCCTCAGCGGGTGCGTTGGCGCAGATGTTCTACAATTCGCATCCCAACAATCCGCAGCAGGTGCGAATCAACATCGATATCAATCGCAAGTCGGATGTTGTGGTGCTCAGCTTTGTGGATGGCGGTCGGGTGATCGAGGCCGGCTTGGGTGTCGTCCATCCTTACTCGGGTGTAACGAATGAATCGTACAACGGTTGGGTGAGCCACAACTCCACGCCAGTGTACAAGGGCTTTTTCCAAGATCAGTACGGAGCTGTGGTTTTGGTGATCGATAAGACCGTCAACACAGGTGACGGCACACCCGCAACGTTTGTCGGTGGATCGGTTTATTTCCAGAACTTTGATAACGGATATCCGAACAACCCGCTCCAGGGTCCGAATTTGATGTGCTGGCAGATCACGTATGGTCCCTATGACTGCCGCACCTTCATCGTGCCCGGTGGTCCAGGCGGAACTGTCAGTATGACGTCGAGCTTGTTTCCGAACAACAAAGGTGAAACTCGCACGGTGAACTATCAGAAACTTGGGGACTTTGTGGGCTTGTCTCGCGCGGCTGCAGGATTGTGAGATCTGTCCGAAGACTCGATTTGAAAAAGACTGATGTAAGGAAATGGGAAGGGAGCTTGTCATGAAACACTTTAGACCTTGGTGGCAGAATCTCCGCTGGTGGATGAAGGGAAGCGCGCTCTCGATGCTCGCGGTGGCCTCGGCCATGGTCTTCACGGCCTGCGGTTCAAAGAATAACGGTGGTGGACCCGCAACGGGTCCGGGAGCTGTCAACCCAGCTTGTGTGAACTGCCCGAGGAACACGTCGTTGCTCGCGTCGGCAGTCGGTCGCCACTACTCAGGTGGAGTGTTGAAGGCTGAGATCACTTTGGAGTTCCGAGGCGAATCGGCCTATTTGCAGCAGCCCGGTCAAGTCATGGCAGGGGTAATTCCCTCTTACTCAGGCAGAGTAGTGGCCGTCGGAACTTTACGGGTTCGCCAGGCGACGCAAAACACGATTTGCAACATTCCTGCTGGTGACTACTCGGTCAACACGTTGGTGCCCGGTCAGTGGAACATGCAGAGCTTTTGGAATCTACAGCTGCAAGCTAATGGTCCCACGCAGTTGACTCTGAATCTCTTCAACAATTGGTTGAATTCGGCGATGCCAGCAGCTGTCGGAATCGATGGACGTCAGTTCCCCTTTTCGCTCAATGGTTTCGCCCAGGTGAATTCGATGGCGGGATGTATGTATCCCGACGAGTTCATCTTTTCTCTCTAATTTCGTGTTCGGTTAGTCTTTTGTCCCCAATCCCCCTTCCAAAAACGGCGGTATCGAGATGGGCTCGGTACCGCCGTTTTCTTTTTCGGCTGACGGAAGTTGCGTCCGCGCCTGAGTTCTGTTCTGATTTCTGCATGTCATCTCGCGAGTCATGGAACACGTCGATGGATCGGCCGGCCTTGCGTTTGTGGGTGGAGTTTTTCGATGACCTACAACATGTGCGAGGTCGTTCTCACAACACCGTCATGGCCTATCGCCGCGACCTCGAACTCTGGGAGGCCTATCGGGCCAAGAATCAGAGTGTTTCGGGCTTCTATCAGTTCATGAAGGAGCAGGGGCTTTCGACACGTTCGCAGGCTCGCGTCATCTCTTCGCTCAGAACCTATTTTCGATTTTGCGAGGCTCAAGGCTTTACAGCACCCGAATTGAAAGAGCTTCGCCCGCCGAAGGTGAAGGCGGGTCTGCCGAAGCCTCTCTTACCGACCGAGTTCGATCAATTGTTGGCCGCTGCCGAAAGCGTCGAGGATCCCGTCCGTCGCGGCCGAAATCGGCTCACACTTTATCTGCTCTACGGCTTGGGCTGTCGCGTGAGTGAGTTGTGCGGTTTGAATCTGCGCGACTTTCATGACACCGATTCTTGGCTCTCGATCCTCGGGAAAGGCGATAAAGAGCGGGCCGTTCCACTCACTCAAGGCCTAGCCGATGAGCTTCGCACGTACTTGCAGCGCATCCGCCCAGAGCTTGTGCGCAAGACGGGTGAAGCGGAAGCTCTGCTCCTGAATGATCGAGGCCATCGTCCTTCACGCGTCGATGTGTGGCGTTGGCTCGCCAGCTGGTCTGAGGCGGCGGGTTTTGCGGAGACGGTTCACCCGCATCGCTTTCGTCACGGCTGCGCAACGGCGCTGCTCGAATCGGGAGCTGATCTGCGCAGCATTCAAATTTTGCTGGGGCATGCTTCGATCCAAACCACGCAGATTTACACGAGCGTGGCCACTCCCGCCTTGGTCGAGGCGATTTCCCATCATCCGCTCTCGACGGATAAATCGATTTCTTAAGTCTCAAAAATTATTCGCAGTCAGTTTCAGAGGGCAAGCGACCGGCTTGCTTCGCTTGCTCGCAAACCTCGCGGCGAAGGGCGCTCGGACCTGCGTTCAAGCGAGCTCCTAGCTCACGACTTCGGTGCATCTCTTGATCACTTCGACCGGGAAGTACCGGCTGTCGAGTCGATCCCGCCAGGCCGGGGAGAGTCGAACTCGATTGCGCCGAAGATTCTGTCAAACTCCCGCGATCACCATTGATGAGTCGATCGCGTTGCGCCGCCGTGCTCTCGGCCATGGGACTCGCATCTCGCATCAACTGCTCGAATTGGGCGGGATTCCGGCGAAGCTGTGCGAGTTCTCTTGGCGACTTCTCCCACTGGCGAAGCTCAGCAACGGCCATGATTAACTGAGTGGCCAAGGCTGAGGGCGTAATTTCTTTGAGCCCCTGAGTGCCGAGGATATCGAGTAAATTGCGGACACCCATGTCTTCGTTCAGATTGGCGCTCACGAGGCTCGCACGTAGGAAAGTGAGGAGCTGGGCTTCGTGTTGCGTGCGTGCGCCGGGACAAAGTTCGGGAATCCTACGTAGGAAGCGAGCCTCGCCGCGCGTATCGAGAGCGGCGATCGCTTTGACGGCGGAGCCGATCGAGCTCGAATTCAACAAACGGAATTCGCGAAGCTGACAAAAGCTGCGTCGCGAGGTCTCGAGTGTGACGCCCTCGGTGGTCGAGCTCTGTGTCTGAGCCTGAGCTGAGAGCGAGAGAAGCGAAATGATCAGTGAAGAGGCCAGCAGCAGGCAAATAAACAGTAGCGCACGGACATAGATGCGACGCTGCTGAAGTTTCTGTGTCAGGCGCGGGGCGACGATCATGTGTGGATTCCTCGTAGCAAAGTTTAACGGACTCTTTTCTTCCGTCGATGAAAGCGCCAAGCCGGATGATCTCATGGAACACCACAGGCCCTGCCTCTTAGGGCTCAACTTTTTGAGATCGAGCACATCGAAAGAATGAAGAGCATTTTTCGCACAGTCTGTTTTGGCTCAGTCTGTTTTAACTCAGACAGGCCTTGCAAAGTCTGGAGCCAGTCTGGCGTGCAATCCAATCGCCGTCCGTCGCCCGGACCTGAAGAGCTTTCATGGCCAGAAGGATTCGATACCCAAAATGGACCCTCGGTTGCGTGGGGCGGAGAGCTCAGTTGGGGCCTGTGATGCCTCACGCTGAGTGTTCCGAATCAACCGCATCGAAAGGGGAGGAGTGCATGATCAGGCTGAGGACTTGGGGGAAAATAGGGCCGAGTTGGAAGCTCATGCGGCTCGAGATGCGTTGGGTACCAGGACTTCCGCAGATTGTGTTTTTGGGAGCTCGAGATCCCGCACTTCGCGACGTCGCTCTGCGTGTGAAGTCCGCTCTTCGGTCCATGGGCTTTCGCTTTCCCCGAGGTTTGAAGCTCTTGGTCGATGTGAGTCCGCGGGTGGAGCGAATGACTCTCAATGGTTTGGATTTGCCCGTGGCTCTGGGCATCCTGTGGCTCACGGAGCAAGTGAAGCGATCCGAGACTCGAGGTCGGGAGCCCTGCGTCTGGGGTGATTTGAGTCTCGATGGCGAAATCAAAATGCCTGAGCTTCGCGATCGGCAAATCGAGGAACTCATGAAGGATGTTGTGGACGATGTCATGGCCGTTTTCTTGGAGGATCTCGATGAGATCTTGGGAGAAGGCGCCTTCGAGGAGCCCACACAAGAAAAACCGCCTCATGAGCCATCAACAAAACTTCCGTTCGTCGTACCGCATGAGTTGGCGCGACGATGGCGGCATGCCGCGACTCTTATCGGGGCGACTGAATTGAGGCACAGTCTTCAGTTGTGTCCTCAGCCGACCTTGTATGCGCCCAAAAGTTTGCGAGATCTCCTCAGCCTGGAGCGACATCGTGTGGATTTGCCGGAGATCGAAGCTCAGCAGGCCGCTCGCTCCTTGGGCGAGTACCCGAAGGATCGCGAGCGAGCGGAGGCGTGGGCGGGGCTGAGTTTGAATCGGCGCGCCGCTCGTTTTGTGATGGCCGCTGCAATCGGACGATTCCCCGCTCTCATCCTGGGTCCCGACTCCTTGGGGCTCACCTCGCTTTTGCGACTCATCTACGATTTGCGATCCTCAGCGGAGTGGGGAGACTCAGCGAATGAGAGATACAAGAGACCTCTGCCTTTGATCGCACCGAGTTCGCCTCTCACGGAATCTGCACTACGGGGCGGGACCGCCGCACGTCATGCGGGAGTTTTGGAGCGTGTTCGAGGAGGCTGCTTCATCTTACAGAATTGGGAGCGGTGGCCGGAAGACGTGCGAATGAGTCTTATGGCCTGCGCCAGGGATGGTGGGGGTGATCTTTCCTGCAGCACTTCATTTGAGCCCCGCACCCACCAGGTGCAGATTTTGGCTTCCGGAAGCCTCTGCGCTTGCGGACAGAGCGATTTAAGTCTGAGCTCGGCTTGCCGGTGTCCCTCTCGACTGCGGGCGCTTCGCGAGCAAAGCTGGCGCTCCCCGGTGCTCGATCAATTTTTGATGCTGGGTCTACCGAGTGGCTTGTGTGTGACGTCAGATGACTCTGGCGCTCAGCGAATGGCGGGCGAGACCGCTTGGAGCCTCTTCGGTCCTCAACACGATTGCACCTACTCGATTGCGGAGCTCCGCTCGCTTTGTGGTGCCGGGCTTCAGTTCCGAGGCCTTCGGGCGGGCGTTGATCGAGAGGTGCATCCCGAGGCCATGATTTTGACTCGGGGCCGACGGTATTGGGCGCAGGAGCGGGTCGCCCGGGCCTTGGCGGATTTGGATCAGAGGGAGGACGTCAGTGAGGAGCATCGCCAAGAGGCCCGGCTCTGGACGGTCCTCAGCTTTGCGGAGTTGGGGAGGCGTGAATTGCCGAGTCCATGGGCAACTTCGGCGACGCCGGATTTGACCTCGGGCGACGAAGCCCCTACATTGTGAGGACTCTGGAATCCATGGTGGTATGGCCGAGGAGTTAGGCAGCGGACTGCAAATCCGCGTACGGGGGTGCGAATCCCTCTACCACCTCCAACCCGCCTCTGCGAGCTGAGCGAGCAGGCGCCACGAAGTGGCGGCGGGTTGGACGGACCCGCCTCTGCGTTCAATCCATCGAAATTTAGCGAGCAGGCGAAGTTTTTCGAAGACTGTTCGATTAGAACTCCACGACAAACTGCCCGTGGCCTCCCTCAAAAGTTCCGAATTCGCCTCCGCCATCGAGGTCGAAGGTCAGCGCCAGTTCGAGTCGGCCTCGGCGTTCAAAGTGAATGTGTCGGCGCAGATTGAGTCGGGACTCCCAAGCGGTAGATTTGAGTTGGGCAGGACCCAGGCTGAGATCTTCAAAGGCGCGGAACCACGTTCCACCGTAGGACACTTCCCAGCCTGGGGTATCGCCATTTTCAAGCCAAGAGATGAGGGGCGAGGTCTGCTGGTGAATCATCCGCGATGAAACTTCGTTTTCCCATTCTCGGCGGACCCAGCTGAGTCCAACATCAATTTGCGAACCCTTCGGGTTCGAAGTTTCAAGTGCATAGCGGCGGCGATACTCGGCTTCGAGTCGATCTCGTCGCCAGCTTCGGGTGGCCCCAGTTGAAATTGTGGCGAGGCTCTGTGTGAGTCGATCGGCAAAAAGTCGAATCGCCTGGCCTCGATCGGCATCGCGACGTGCATAACCCCAAGCCGTTTTCTCATGGGTCATGCGTCGATCGTCGGTTGGCGACACCCACTCCGTCTTGCTCTCGCGGCGCAGGTAAGTCTGTAAGTGGGGCATGCGGTACACGTAGCCGAATGACCAAGGGGCCTTGCCGCGGGTGAAGGTGTCGCCCGAATCGCTGCGTTCCGAGCGCGTGAAGTCCACTTGCGTGGCAAAGAGACGAAATTCTTGTGCCAATACCGCCGAGTTCACAGAGGCCGCTCCGTCAGGGCTTGGGTTGGAAGCAAAGGCGTCGCGTTGTCGCCAAATCAGGGCAAAGCCGACGTCATCTTCTTTCTTAAAACGCTCCAAACTTCCATAGGCAGAGATCCACCACTCTTGATCCAAACGGTAGGCGAGTTCCAATAGGCTCGCTTTGAGAGTCTCTTCATAGTTTTCATTCTCGAGGCGATGAAAGCGGAATTCCAATCGATCTGAAAGTTCCGTCGCCAGTTGCGCTTGAAGGCGACTGTCGAACTGAGTCGCCGAGAGACTCCCAGCTGATACGGCAAAAAAGTTCTTTGCATTAAGCCATGAGCGTCGAAGCGGTGACTCGCTGTAAGCTTCGAGATCGCTTTGGTATTCGGAGTCGATCAGACGCGGATCCAAAAGTTGGAGACCTCTCCAAGTTGGGAAGGTGTGAAATTCCGGCGCGACCTCTTCCGCTTCAACCCAAGTGGCCCAGCACGCGAAAATCAGAATCATCGGCCTGAGTTTGGCGACGAGAGTCCGAGCGGAGCTTTGAGAGAGCGGCAGATTTCGTCTCATTTCGAGATTCTAGCGAGCGGGGAATGTTTGAGCTAGCCGCGGACGAGTTGCGGTTGGCATTTGTGGAACCTTGAACTCGGAACCTGACTCATTGGTTTTGCTTCTGACGACTCTCGGACTAAGGTCGAGTCTTATTTTGAGTCGCTGAGTTTTCGAAATACCCAGAGACGCTTAGGATAGAGGGACTGGTGGATCGAGGACTCGTTTGGCGGCGGTTCCGAAAGTAGTGATTTTCAATTCTATTTTAGGCAACTTGCATTTGGGGAGCAGCGTTGAAGGCATCGGAAACATCACGGGACATTCTAGGAGCGAGGCTCTTCGGTTTTCGTCACTCGCTGCGGCTAAGCCGATGCACCATCGCGATGCGAAGATTTCTCTGCTCCAAACAGTTCAGACTCCGACCCGAATTCGCTCTTCCTCGGCGTCTTCGGTCTCAAAGGGCTAATGTTCTCCCTATCGTCGTGGTGATCGCGGGCGTGGCCATTTTTGCCGGCAACATGATGCTGCAAACAATGACCTCGCTCAAGAATACGGCGGAGCGGGGAAGTGATTTGATTTTATCGCGAGCCGTTTTAGAAAGTGTTGCGAATTACACAGCGGCAGGCATGAAGCGGCGCTGGTGTTTCACAGATAACTGGGTGCGTGATGAGGTTTGCTTACTGGATCATCCGCGCAGCACGGAAAGACTTTTGCTCACTCCGCCACAGGTGGCTTACATCAATGAACTCAAGGCGGCCAATCCTGATCTGAAGATCGGAAGCCCCGTCACACTGGATGAGTTCTCGGCGGTATTGACGCCTTCCGCTCTGCCGGTTTCTCACCCACTCGCCTCGGCACTTCAGCAATCAGGTGCCGGCAAACTTTCAAAGCTCGAGATCAAAGTGCAGCGGACTTCGGATCTGCGTTTGCCGATCCGCGGCCGAGAGGGCTATGTGCGTTTGACCGTGACGGGAACCATCGCTGATGCTGAAAGCACAGAAGAGCGAAAGGTCAGTTTGGTGACGCAATTCGCGGTGATGCCTCGTGAGTTATCTGCCTTTGCGCTGATTCTGCCTCGCGACTTATACCTCGATCGCCCCGTGCCTTTAGATTTAAAGCCGGGGAATAATGTGTTTCCGGTTGTGGGCTACGAGAGGTCGCAGGTCAAAGGCTTGCGTTTTGAAAGTCCCGTGTTCGTCAATGGCGATGTTCATATTCCCGATGAGAAAGAGTTGCGAACCACCACGGCAACTTTTGTCGAGAAACTCGTTCTCGGTAACGGAATTCTACGTCGCAAAGATCAGCCCTTCGCCACGCAGACAGCGGGCGGTGCCGGCGACGATTATTTCGCATCGATTCGAGGTTATTCAGGATTGCTGGCCGGAGTCGAGAGAGACGGGGAATTTGATCGTGGCTTGCAAGCCTTGAACGGCGACGTTCCCGCGTACAATCCGGATCCTTCACTCTTGCAAATGTGTATCCGTCGCAATCAAGTCCTCAGTAACCTTTCAGCCACAGATACGTCCTCGCTGGTTTGGAAGTCGATGTCTTCGAATATGTCGCAAGAAACTTTTAGGCTGAGCTGGACGGAACTGAACTTTTTTAGCGAACAAACAACACCGCATAAAGTAGATCACAATCATAAGAGCGCTGACAACTCCGCTCATGTGCAGGAACCGACCATCGTTAAGGGCGGTGACTATCTGGTCACGGTGGATATCGAAAGTTTCAACGAAAACTACGTCAAGCAATATGCCAAAGATCCCAGCAAGGCTGAGAACGCCCAGGTGCGTGTCGATCTGGGGCCAGGCGGTTCAGTGGTTCTGACTCCCAAATTTCTCGATCGAGATGTTTATGTCAAACGCATCGAAGATCTGCAGGACGATCGCGAAAAGCTCAAAGACAAACTTGAGGATGAGAAAGACGCCAAGAAAGCGACTGCCCTGCAAAATCAGATAAATGCGATCAACAGCGAGATCAATGATCTGATGGTGCTTCGTGATCGTGCAATCGCCGCAGAGAAGAATCCACCTCGAATTCGAGTTGAGATTTTCAAAGTCGTCTTCAACTCTAAAGATCAGCCTCACCAGGTGGATGTGCGTGTGAGCGTCGAAAATCAGTTCAACATGTTGACGGGTTTTCGTGCGCGAGTCTGGGGATTGGATGTTGGATTTAGTAAGGGTCAGCAGAACCGCGATTTGAGCAAAGAGCCGGCTAAGTCTCGTTACAATAATCTATTGACCCTGAACTACAAAGATAGCAACTCGGCCTATGACTTCGGCACCATAGAGAAGGATTACACCGTTCCGACGAGCTACGCGCGCACGGACGGCAAGCTGCCCGTGACGCCGGAGACTCTCGATGTGATCGAAGACTACGCCGCATTGAACGAAGCCTGTGCGCCAAGCTCGCCTGTGAGCTCATTCTCCCCAGTGGCTTGGGATGTTTCGTTTGCAGCGGCAAGTCGTCATTCGTGGCGATATCGCCCCATCGACGGTGTGCTCGAGTTCGACGCGTCCAACTCAAGTGCCACTCCCGTCGCCAAGCGGGACTTCCTCATCTATTCGACGGTGACTGAGTGTCGAATCAAGGCTTCGGCTGAAGTCGTCGCCGGCTTTCTCACTTGTGATTTGCTAAGAATTGAGGCCCGTGATCGACCTCTGCGTGTGATCGGTACCATCATCGCGCTCAACTCGGTCATCGACGACTCGGCTCTTCGATACGGCGTGACCATGAGTTCGATTCACAATCAGTCCGCTATGGATGAGTTGCGACGCTTGGGCATTTTGTATGGGACCACTAGCCCATGCCCCGGCATCGACATCAATAACCCGCTTTGGCATCCCTACCCGAACCTGAGTCGTTTGGCTGATCAGTACCGCTGCTTGCCGATTTCACTTCGCGATAAATCGAATCCCATGCAGTGGTCGACGGTTGATCCGGATTGTGGCTTGTTGCCCGGAGCCTCTTCGACCTCGTGTAAAAGTCGACCACAGAGGCTGAAGATCAAGTTTCTTTCCAGCGAGGTCGTCCTATGATGTGGCGATCGCGCAGAGGTTTGAGCTTGGTCGAGTTGTTGATGGCGCTGGCGATCTCGGGCATTGCCATCTTTGTTATGATTTCTTCGGCGCAAACGACCCTGAGCGCAGCTTCCAAGGTCAATGCGACGCGCGGTCGTGAAAAAGCTTTGCAGTCTGTGCTGCAGACTATCATCAAGAATGCGCCATCTTACCAAGTGAACTTTGACACTTCAGAAGCTCATGTGGCGAAATTGCTTGATCCATCCAAGCTGCCTTGGGCTTGGGATGACGGTCGTGTGTTGCCTGCAGATCAATGCCCAGAATGCGCAGGGCGTTTAGGCTTTGTACTTCAGCCTCACGCACTTGTTCCCGGTGCTTATCGCTTGCGTGTTCGTATCAAACATCCGTCGATTGGTGATCAGGCGCGAGATTACACCTACATCATCGGCGGTGGCTCATGAGTTTGATGCATTCACGAGCTCTGCGATCGCGGCGCGGTGTCACAATTACAGAAGTGATGATGACCAGTGCCATCGGTCTCATCGTCGTCGTCGCGCTTCTCTATATGTTTGTGGACAACACTCAGCGTGTTCGCAACATCACCGCCAAGCTTGAGGATCGATTGACGGGCGTGGTCGTCGATCAGTTTCTGTGGCGTGACTTCAGTCAAGCGTCCATGTCGTTTAGCGGTCTCAACACAAAAGATGATGAGGGGCGTGGGTTGTTCGATTGGTACGTGGATGCGGAGATCTCGGCAATTCCTGAAAATCTTCGCACACGGAAGCTGACGATCTCCGCGACCAGCAAGGTCAAAGAAATCACTTTTCTCACGTCGCCCAATGATGCACCACTAAAGATGATTGATCCAGCGGCGATGTATCTGAGTGAGCCACCGACATCGCTCGGCACATCGGGCAAACTCGAGTTTCGCGGATTTCAATACATGGACTACATGAAGAATCTCTTTGGCTCGCATTGGGTTAAAGGCGATGTGTTCTTGTTGTTTGCTCCGGTGTGGCTCAAACCCGCAGGTCGAACTCAAGATCCTACGGTGCCACCAAGGCAACCGTCTTGGCTCGGTATTCACGACGGAAACACACTGATCGCCAATGATCTCGGTGGGGTGTTCGACTTTCGCTTTCCCATTGATCAGGTCAGTGCCATAGATCCCGATCGGTTTCTTCGTTTGGCACCACCCGTCGGCGGCGCTTCCGTGATGATGATGGCGACTAAAGTTGTTCCAGTACGGTACACTCTGCGCGAAAGGGCCTCTGTCCAAGGAACTTACGAGCTCGTTCGAAGTACTTGGAGTAACTCAGCTTTTCAGTCGCCGATGGTCGTAGGCGTCGACATCGATCAATTGATTATTCATCGTCGTGCGACAAATCTTGGTACACTTTCATATGAAGTCACCTTCCGAAAGCGACCGTGATGGGCGGTCGCATCTTCGAGCATCGTGACGTGGGGGGCAATATGGCAAAAGCGCAAGTCGCGATCGATTCGCATCGACTGATGTGGCTCCGATTTTCCTTGATGGGCGCGGGACTCTTGGCTTCGTTTTATCTCAGTCAAAAATCTTGGGCGGGGGATGTGCTCCCTGCGCCGTCCGCTAACATGGGTGATATCGTGATGAACGGGAGTTTAGCCCGCAGTTACGACGCGACCAAAACTTTGCAGGTTCGTTTCTATGCTTCATGCTTCGGAACGAATCTTCGCAGTGTCGCCAACCCGCTTTCGCCCGATGCAAATGTGAAGATGACGATTGGCCTCAAGACGAATGACGATAAGGACGCGTCAGTTGAAGTCCAATTTAAGGGCGATCTCGTTGTGCCGACCGCAGACAACAGCGAACAGAATTTGTCGATCACCGCCACGGGTCTGAGCAGCTCTGGCTTGCGTGCGACACGTGCGGGCAATGTTGTGAGCATGGTGATTCCGGATGGGATTCGCGTGACTGAATCGCTGTCAGCGAACGGCGAAGTGACGGTAAAGTCTCAGGCGCACCCGGTTCGCTCGATTTCATTTTATCAAGAAGGTGTGAGCGGCGGGACCTACATGGCCAACACCGGTCCTCTGTCTTCATCGACGACTTGGGCCTTGAGTTCCGACCACTCCTCTCTTGAGATTCGCTCTGCCTTCCCGGGACAGACGGGATTTTGCGGCGGATATTTCTCGCCCATCATGGTTTTCTTTGGCGATGAGCGTCCGCAATTCACATCCGTCAGTCGCTTTCCTCTTAGCCCTACCAAGGGCAGCATCTATTGGCCTGAGGCAGGGAACTGGGCTATTTTGGCAATGGATCGAAACGGCGATGGTCAGATCTCCGAGAAAGATGAGCTATTTGGTGAAGATGAGACACGAAAAATCGCCAACGGATTTGATGCTCTCGCAAAACTCGATTCGAACAAAGATCGCAAGATGAATGCAAAGGACAAGAACTTCGGCAGACTCTTGCTTTGGCGAGATGCTAACGCGAACGGCGTTTCGGATCCGGGCGAATTGAAGTCGCTAGCTGAGGAAGGCCTATCGGAAATTTCTTTGATATATGAAAAGAACATTGTGACGCCGGTCGCGGCGCGTGCCGAACTTCGCGAACGAAGTACGGCGCTGGTCAAGGGCAAGTCGGTACAGGTGATCGATGTGTGGTTTGGGCCGCAAGGTGAGACGGTCGAGGCCATACAGATGAAGTCATCAGCTCAACCTGCGCGCAAGCAAGCTAAGGGCAATCGGCAAGTCGAGCAGCCCCGCACAGCGGTTAAAACCGAGGCCGTGCGTGCGCCGGCATCCAACTAAACGCATGCATTTCAAACGGCCATCCATCTGCGCTGCGGCCAATTAAGTGTTGTCACCCACTCCTGACGCTTGAGAATCTCCTCCACATCGCGTGGAGGGGGGACCAGGTGCTGTTGTATGACTTCAAAAATGTCTTGATGCGTGCGCTCAATTTGGTGAGCCGAACTCGAATCCGAATTCCAATTCCTCGGACTCTGATGGCCGCGCTACTCATCGTATTCGGATCCGCGCGGGCGCACACCGAGCCGAGTCAGTTACGAGATCCGTCGCCCGTCGCTGTGGACAACCCGGCTTCCCAACAGGCCAGTGAGGCTCTTCAATCCATGCGGGCTGTACGCCTACAATATGCCCCGATCGATCTGCTCTTGCCGAGCAAGTGGGGTGTGGCCTTCCAAGGTGAGTTGGTAGATGAAGTTGTGGAATTGGATTATTCCAGTGCCAGTGTGAGTGTGCCTTGGATCCTCAAGGACTTGGGCTCGATGTCGGAAAAGCGTCTCCAACTTTCGGTCATCAGTCCCATCGGCAGCTCCGCCACGGCTCTCCATGGCTGGAACTTTCGTTGGGGATTGAGTTTCAATAGTTTTGAGATTCGCCTCGGCGATGCTTTGCTCAATCGTTTGAGTGGCGGACTCTATCCGAGCCTTGATCTCGTGGATCTGCAAACTCTCGGTGTGGTCGGAGCTTTGGGGTATCGAGGACTTTGGGCACCTGCGGATCAAGCTCATTGGGGTTGGGGTATTGATGTCTTCAGTTGGGCGCAGCCGCTGATCACGACAAAGAATTCGGCGCCATTTTTAGATGCTGTATCGGACTCGAGCGATCGCGAGGCGGTCGAGCAAGCGATTCGGGTGGTGCGTCTGTTCCCGCGATGGACTCTCGGCCGGATCAGCATCGCCTATAGATTCTAAACGATTTAAACTGGGCCCGTTGATTGGGCTCGAAATGCCAGAATCACAAGTTATTTTATATACTTAGGCTGCCTACAGGGGGCTCGAGAAGACGCCGTTGCGACGGGTGCTTTTGGATCGGATTGGGCTGAGCACAATCAAGTGGCCCAATCGATAAGCGACTCTAGCGCCGATCCTCATGCGGCCCCGTTACGGACGAAGCGAGATCAAAACCCGGCAATACTGCCGTCGGGATTGAAAGCCATGTTGGAGATCTTGCCGTCTTTGCTCAATCGCGTCCACGACACGATCTTACCGTCGGCTCCAAACGCAATGGTGTCGCTGATCACGTCAAAGTCGGGCAAGTAGCGAATCAATACGCCATTGCCTTGCGAGATGCTGGCCGTGCCGCAGACGTTCTGACTGGAGAGAAGCTTTAATTCAGTGGCCGCCGAATTCACGCCGGCGAACTCCGTTCCCACATTCACGACCGGGAAGCGCACATAGCCTGTCCCATCAGCATCCGGGTGCTTCGGGTCATAGGCGACACGTATTTCGCCTTTCTGCTCGACGCTGCAGAAGGCTCCGCCCGCTACGGCGCAACTCACTTCAAGGCGCTTGTAGGGACCACCTGCAGGTGTACGTGTGGTGTTGCGGTTGGCGAGATTGGTCGCGTGAGTCGACAGTCGCATGGCGGCACGGCGAACATCGGCGCAGGAAAAGGGCGAGTTGGGTCGACCCGTTGCCGCGACACCCTGGGGAATCTGCGCATCGAGGCCGGTTTTCAGTGTGGGTTTCGGCGGAGTCGCAGCCTGCCCCGAGGGGAGGCCGATCATGTAGCCGGCAGCAATCCCAGCTAGGGCGAATAGAGCCCTGCGATTTTTCGACATCTGAACCTCCTCAGGATGGACTTGAGATCATGCCCCTAAGTTCAGCAAAACTTTACGAAAAAGTCACCTCAGGTTGAAGTTTTGGTCGAGGGCCGAGAACTCGGATAAAATAATCCGAGGGGAAAGCACCCGCGAGCTCTCGACAAGATCCCCTTTGAGGTTGAGCATGGCGACATTGGATATATTGGATTTCAAACGAATTTGGCCCCAGCTTTCGAACCTGGCGCAGAACCCGCAATTGCGAGACGGCGTACAGAAGGGCTGGGGACAAGCGCTGCGCGTGTGGGCGCATGGGCGGTCCGTTGTGTTCACCTTGGAGGGCGGCTTTTTGCCGATCGTGGAGTTTTTAGCCTCGGGACAACGTCCCCAGCTTCCGACGGATCGACCCGAGCTCTTCCGTGCCGCCCGTCGCGCTTTGACTGAACTGATTGAAGAAGATCTCGCGAATATTCGCAGCGAGATCTACCCGTGGCAGGTGCTGCTACCCGAAAGTCCGCGATCGCATCTTCGCCGCATGCCGAAGCTGTTTTGGACGGGCTACAAGAGTCGTCTACAAAAGCATCAGCAAGAGTCGAAAACTTTCTCCCCGGAAGCTCGGGCTTTGGCCGAAGAGACTCCCGATTACTATCGTCGTAACTTCCATTTTCAAATCGATGGGTACTTATCGCGCGATTCGGCGGAGCTCTACGACCACCAAGTGGAAGTTTTGTTCGCAGGAGCTGCAGATGCTATGCGGCGACTGCTGTTACCGCCTCTCGTTCGCGCACAGCCGCAACGTGTGTTGGAACTCGGTGCGGGCACCGGGCGCAGCACGCGCTTTTTGAAGATGGCTCTACCGCAAGCTCGATTGACAGCTCTCGATTTGAGCTCGCCTTATTTGCGAGTGGCCGCCGAGCGGCTCCGCGATCTGCCGTGGCAGCGCTTCGACGGCATTGACTATGTGCAGGCTGATGCGGCGTCGACGCCCTTTCGCGATGCGAGTTTTGATGCGGTGGCCTCGGTCTTTCTCTTTCATGAACTTCCCCTCGAGGAGCGACGTCGTGTCTTGGCTGAAGCGTTTCGCGTGTTGCGAAGCGGGGGAGTGTTGGCCATCGTCGATAGTTTGCAAAGTGGCGATCGCCCCGAGTTGCAAGAGGCTCTCGATGAGTTCCCAGTTCAGTATCACGAGCCCTTCTACAAGAACTACCTGGCGCATCCTTTGGCAGATCTCGCGAGGGAGGCCGGATTTGAGGTTCAGGAGTCGGGGACAGGTTTCTTCGCTAAGCTGTGCGTGGCGAGAAAGCCTTAAGATCGCGCCAATCGGTGTCTCGAAGCCGATCGGCTCGCTTCGTCGGGCTCGTCATGTGGGCGGATCGTAAAAAAAAATCCCAGCCTAAGTGGCTGGGATTTGTTTTGAGAAGCAGGCCCTGAAACTCGCCCTCAAGATCGCCCTGTAAATTGATCGAAGCCGATCACTTCAGTTCGCGATGCATCGTGTGACGACGCAAGCTCGGATTGTACTTCTTCTTCTCAAGACGCTCGGGGTGAGTCTGCGTGTTCTTCTTAGTTGTATAACGGCTGGGCGATTTGCCTTCTTTGCGGGCCTCAGTGCACTCCAGCGTGATGATTCGAACTTTGCCCTTCTTTGCCATGAGACTCTCCGAAATTTTTCATCTCGAAATCGGCGCTCGGCCTCTTGCTTTGCCGATTCATTCCACCGAGTCGAGACGAGTTGAATTAGTCCGCTACATCGCCGGTTCAGATTGCGGTTTTTCAGTGTGATCCGCAACGGCAGCCTCTGCAGCATTTCAAAACGAACTCAGGGTCTTAACACAGGGCCCTGTCCCCTGAAAAGCAAATCTCGCATTGAGACAATGAGTTGTTTCATTTCTGAGCAAGGGCAGCTTCGGGACGGCCGCGATCGCCTCGCGTTCGAAATTGCGGTTCAGAAGCCTTAGATAGGCTGTCTCAGAATAGCACAAGCAATTGAAATGACTAAGTTTTATTAAATTTTTTATGCCAAAACACTGATAAGCTCGGAGTGATGTCGTTTCGCCGCCCGTTTTTTGAAAACACGACAGATTTGCGCAGCCTGGCCCGAGCTTCAGGCTCGGCCTTGCGCTGTTCGCATTTCAGCCTCTGGGCCCAAGTCACCCGCGTTGCCGCTTTGGCGCTGAGCTCCCTCTTGGTGCTGACCGGTTGTTATCAGGAGGAAGAGCCGCCGCAAGACGGGGCGGCTTTACCGGCGCCGTTTCGAGCCTCCGTCAAGCTTGAGAACGGTAAACTCGAACAAGGCGTTTACTACACCCAAAACCTCAACGTTGTCGTGCAAGTCACCGGCGCCAACATGACGGAGATGTACGTCACCTCAACTCCGGGTTGTACACGCGGCGGACTCTGGCAGCCGATCCGTTCGCCTTTTAGTTACACCCTGACCCAAGCGAATGCGGTGAACACGGTCTACGTGCAGTTTCGCAATGGTGGTTTTGGTGGACCCGTGTCGGAGTGTCTTTCGGTTTCGATCACCCACGACGACATCGCACCCATCATGAGTGTGAGTTCTCCTCTCGAGGCTTCATGGGTGAACTCGGGCAATGCAACGGCCTTGGCGGTGAGTGGAAGTTGTAGTGAAGACGGACGCTATGTCAGCGTTGTGGGTCCACAGGGAACAAGTTCGGTTCCATGTAGCGCCGGCGCCTTCACTTGGCCCATCGACGTATCCTCGGCATCCGATGGTGCGGTGAATTTGGAGTTTCGTCATGTCGATGCGGCCGGGAATCCAGCAAGTGTGGTGACTCGCCAATTACAGAAAGACACGGTCGCTCCCTCGGTGGCGGTCATCTCGCCCGCAGCTGGAAGCCTGATCGATCAGACCCAGCATGCCGCCTATGCTGTGACGGGAACGTGTTCCGAAAGCGGCACGGTGATCATCACAGGCGACGCGGCGGGGACGGCGACTTGTTCCAGCGGTAGTTGGTCGGCGAATTTGGATTTTAGTTCGGCACCGAACGGAGCGGTGAGTATCTCCGTGATTCAGCAAGACGTCGCGGGCAACTCTTCAGCGGTTGCAACACGAAGCTTTGTGCATCAAGCGAAGCCCGTCCTCACTTTCACGCTTCCGTTGGCGGGTACCTATGTCAATGCTGCAAATGCTGCAGCTTGGACAGTCGGCGGCGATTGTGGTGCTGAGGGGCAGGCGGTGTTGATTTCGGGTGCTGTTTCAGCATCCGCGACTTGTGCCTCGGGCCAGTGGTCGACTTCGCTCAATCTGACGAGCCTGAGTGATGGATTAATCTCACTGACCGTCAATCACAGCTATGCTTCGGGTGGAGCTGCGGACCCGGTAACTCGCAATTTCACCAAAGATACGGTGTTGCCGACTTTGGCCATCGCAGCGCCGGCCACCGGGTCGTGGATCACGCCCGCGAATGTCGCTTCCTTCACAGTGAGCGGAACATGTTCAGAGGCAGGTCGTCAGGTGAGTGTCACAGGCGCTGTGACGGCATCGACCGCTTGCGTATCGGGGACTTGGTCGGTGGATCTGAATCTTACCTCGGTGAGCGATGGTGGCGTGAACCTGAACTTCACGCAGGTGGATCTCGCCGGAAACAGCGGGACTGTCAGCCGTAGTTTCAATAAAGATGTGAGCGTTCCAACCGTCAGCATAGCGGCTCCCTTGGCAAGTGCCTGGATCAATTCTGCAAATGCGGCGAACTGGTTGATGAGTGGCAGTTGCTCGGAGGAAGGACGCGACATCAACTTCTCCGGTGCGGTATCAGGCAGCGTGAGCTGTATGGGTGGGGCTTGGTCTGTCGATTTGGACTTGAGCGGTATCGTCGATGGAAGTGTGGCGATCACAGTGACACATGCCGATGCAGCGGGCAATTCGGCGAGTGTGTCGCGCTCTTACTCCAAAGATACCGTGGCTCCAACCCTGTTGTGGGTGTCGCCTCTGGCCGGTACGGCGATGGACGCGATTGAAGCCGCAAGCTTTGCAATCGAGGCGAGTTGCGAAGCTGGGTTGAATGTGAGCGTCTCAGGTTCTGTGTCGACGACAGCTCTTTGTGTTGCGGGAGTCGCGCATGCGGATCTTGATCTGACAGGGGTCGCCGATGGAACCGTCAATTTAACTTTGTCGCAGACAGATGCAGCCGGCAACTCCTCATCAGCTTCACGAGTCTTCACGAAGGATACGGTTGCGCCAGCGATCACAATCACGTCGCCTGCCGCGGGAAGCACGATCAACGTCGCAGCCGCTTCAGCTTTCGCTTTGAGCGGGACCTGCAGTGAGCCAGGAGCTTCAGTCGAGATCAGTGGTGCTGTGACCGCCACCGCGGCTTGCAGTTCAGGAAGCTTCAGCGTGGTGCTGGATCTGTCGGCTGTCGCCGACGGTACGGTCTCGCTCACGGTTTCGCAAACGGATCTGGTCGGCAATATCGGAACTGCCAGCCGAAGCTTTGTTAAAGACACATCCGTGCCGACGAGTGTGAGTTTAGTGATCGCCGGCGGAACTGAGGCTGTGGTCTCAACTTCGGTGACGCTGACGTTGGCCGCGACGGGCGCCACGCAAATGTACGTGACGAACACCGCCGGTTGCGCCTCGGGCGGAACTTGGCAAGCTTATGCGACCTCGCGCGCGTGGACGCTTCCTGCAGCAAATTCTCTCAACGAAGTGTATGTGAAGTTCAGGAACTCGGCGCTGAATGAGTCGGCCTGCGTATCCGATGACATTTGGCACGACACGATTGCACCGACATGGACAGTCGGAGCGAGTTATCCATCGAGCTACAATTCGATCAATTTATCACCCTGGGTGACCTTTAATGCGGATGCGACCGACGATGAGAGTGGCGTCGATACCTATGAATACGCAATTGGCACAGGTACCTCTGGTACGGCACAGTCCGATGTTTTGGCGTGGACTGAAGCGGGCTCCTCGCCCTTTCAAGTCACCGGGCTCAGTTTGTCGATCGGAGCGACGTATTATTTGCATATGCGGGTTCGCGATGTGGCGGGAAACCAGCTTGTGGTACCGCATACGACGGGCTGGCTTGTGAATATTGTGGCACCCGTCTTGACCATAACTTCACCGGCAAATGGACTTGTGACCACCGAAATTGACCAGCCGATCATCGGCGCCTGCGAAGCTGGACGGCTGATCAGTGTCAGCTACACCGGAGATGTCTCGGGACCAGCTGCTATTGTCTGTGAGCCAAACGGTACGTATCGATTCGCTGCAACGAGCTCTGGCGCGAACGGTACGCGAGAAATCGAATTGTCAATGGTGGACAGCTTATTTGGAACCATCACCGCGCAAGTGAGTTACGATCTGCTCCTCACGCAGTTTACTCACGGTACGGTATGGTCGGTGTTGAACCTGCCGGATGGGGGCAGGCTCATTGGGGGATCCTTCAGTGGTTTGAGCCGATACACCACACGCTACATCGCAAAGCTCAAAGCGAGCGATGCCTCTCGCGTGGAGGGTGGTTTCAGTGGTGGCTTTAATGGAACAGTGAATGCCATGGTGCGATTGTCGAACGGGCAGACTTTGGTGGGTGGCGCGTTCACCACTTATCGAGGTTTGATCGCCAACCGGATTGCGTTGCTCGAAGCGGATGGTTCATTGAACTTAAGTTTCAATTCTCAATATCAAGCTAATGGCACAAATGATACGGTGAACGCGCTTCTGGTTGATGGTGATGGTGTTTGGCTCGGAGGTGCGTTCACGACCTATCGAGGTGCGGTCGCCAATCGTCTGACCAAAATCAGTCTCGCTTCGGGGCAGATTGATACCGCGTTCTCGCCTCAGATAGGAGCCAATGGAGCTGGCGGAACCGTCAATGCTCTGGCGTTCGGGAGCGATGGCGGATCCTTGTGGGTGGGGGGAGCCTTCACGGCTTATCGCGGTTTGGTTGCCAATCGAGTGGCAAAGGTGAATCGCGACTCAGGAATCTTGGATCAAAGCGTGAGTCCTCAGGTTGGCGATAACGGCGCCGGCAATACAGTTCTTGCGATCGCTGTGGACGGTGCCGACGTTTACTTGGGAGGTACTTTCACAGCTTATCGCACACTCGTTGCAAATCGTGTGGCGAAAATCGACTCGGCAACCGGAGCTCTCGACACGAATTTCAATCCTGCTACCAGTGGCAACGGCGTCAACAATACCGTGCGAGCCTTGGCCATCAATTCCACACATCTTTACATCGGCGGCGACTTCACGACCTATAGAGGGGTCACCGTGAATCGCATCACCAAAGTCTCTCGGGCCAACTTTGGCGTGGACACGGCCTTTAATCCTCCCGCCGGTGGAAATGGTTTCAGTTCGGGCGCTGTCTACGCCTTGGGCTTAGAAGGAAGTTCTGTGTGGGTGGGAGGAACATTTGTCGCTTATCGAGGAGCTTCGGCAAGCTATCTGGCGAGATTGGACACAACGACGGGTGAGGCCGATCTCGACATTTCTCCTGCAAGTGGCGCCACGCTGATCAACAATGCGGTTTACGCTTTCGATTTGAGTCGCGTCGCTTCGGATGACGAAGTTTTAATGGGTGGGCCATTCACAGCAGGTCCGCCCGAGTACACCGCACTCAACATTGCGCGACTTGCGGCGGATGACACTGTCGACACGACTTTTTCTCCGCAAAGTGGTGCGAATGGCACCAACAACACCGTCTACGCCATTTTGGCATCGGGCGACACGGTCTATGTCGGCGGAGCCTTCACAAGCTATCGCGGGGCTGTCGCCAATCGGGTGGCCAAACTGAGTTTGAGCACGGGTGCCCCCGACACCACGTTCAGCCCATCGAGCGGCGGTAACGGAGCGAGCGCGGAGATCCGCGCTCTCCAGCTCAGCGGTGATGGATTGACCCTTTACCTCGGAGGAAACTTCTCGTCCTATCGAGGTTCAGCCGCGAACCGCGTGGCAAAAGTGCATGCCCAAACCGGAGCACTCGATACCACATTCAATCCACCGACCGGAGCAAATGGTGCCAACAGCTTTGTGTATGCTCTCTGGCTTGACGGTGTTGATCTTTATATCGGTGGGAATTTCACCACCTACCGAGGAACAACGGTGACGCGATTGGCGAAAGTGAACTCCAGCAGTGGTGTTTTGAATTCGACCTTCCACTCGGTCACGACGGGAGCCAATGGGATCGTCTATGCCCTACGACGTTCGGGAGACTGGCTCTATCTCGTCGGCGCCTTCACCAGCCATCGCGGGTCTGTTGCCAATCGTGTGGCCAGAGTGAATCGCCTCAATGGAAGTGTGGATCTTGTCTTCAACCCGGCGACGGGTGGCAATGGCGTGGCGGCGACGGCTTGGGTGTTGGAAATGGATAGCACGCATCTCTATGTGGGCGGACAGTTTACGAGTTATCGAGGTCAGGTCGCCAATCGCTTGGCTCGGGTGAGTTTGGCTGATGGCGCTTTAGATACGACTCTGAGCCCGCCAAGCGGTGCGAACGGATTTAACTCTACGGTCTATGCTCTTTCTTGGAATTCGTCGACCGCGCGCCTCACCTGCGGCGGAGTCTTTACGACTTATCGAGGTCGAAACGCTTTGTATCTCAGGGAAATTGCCTCCAACGGTGGGCTCTAAACTCTCGGTGCTATGATCCTTCGTGAGTTCATGGCTCGAGCGCTGAGGCTTCGAGTGCTTTGACGGTCCCTGTCGAGGGGGCGGATGTTGAAATTGGTGGGCGCGAGAGGACTTGAACCTCTGACTCCCACCGTGTGAAGGTGGTACTCTACCGCTGAGTTACGCGCCCATCGGGCTTTGAGGCCCATGACAGGGGCTCAACTTTAGCGGAGGAGAAGCGAATTGGCAACCCCGGACTCTTTCGACTCGAGCGCGGCCCCCTTTGATCGCCTGTCTTTCGAGCAGCAGCAAGTTTACCAGGCCGCGAGCTTGGCCGCGTCCCGCATCGAACAAATTCGACTTCAGGGTGATCTGCGGGTTCAGACTAAATCCGACGCATCGCCGGTGACCGCGGCCGACCTCGCGGCCCACCAAGCCTTCGTGGAACTCGGCTGGCGACATTTGATTTCCGAGGAAGCCTCCGCGCGCCTGACACCCGAGGAGTTTCAGGCCATCGGTGCGGAGAGTCTTTGGCTTGTCGACCCCCTCGATGGAACACGCGATTTGATTCAAGGTGAATTGACTTTCGCCGTGGTGGCGGGGGAGCTGCGCCGAACCCGCGAAGGATTCTATGCGCCTCACTTCGGGTTGATTTGGCACCCGCCTACCCACGATGTGTGGATGGCTTGGGTGGACCGTCAAGAGTTGTGGTCGAGGCGTGCGGGTCGATGGCAAAGATATGATCCCGGGGCATTGCCCTCGGCATGGCGTGTGTTGGGTTCGCGAGGTATGTCGTTGGAGAGACTCACGGCTCTTGCGGCTCGTCTTGGGCTCGGCGAAGCTCCGCCGGTGCAACGCATGGGCTCGGCGCTCAAGTTTGCGCTCCTCGCTGTCGGCGAGGCAGAGCTCTATCCGCGATTTGGAGCAACCTCAGAGTGGGACACGGCGGCTGGGCAAGCCTTGCTCGAGGCCACGGGCGGAGGCCTCTGGGATCTCGCCACGCAAAAGCGATTGGGATATCTGAAAGCGGATTGGGAAAATCGAGGCGGTTTTTTGGCCTTGCGAGGTGGGGATCGCGCCGAGGAAGTCGTGGCCGAGGCCTCGCGTCTCAAGCGCGAGCGCGACCGCTCGCAAAAGGAGAAAGCATGACCGAGCAAGAGGCACGTATCATTGAGCTCCGTCAGTTGGCCGATCGGTTCTGTGAAGAGCGCGACTGGGATCAATTTCACGGTTTGAAAGATCTGGCTATAGGCTTGAGTACAGAGAGCAATGAATTGTTGCAGCTCTTTCGCTTCAAGAACGATGCAGAGTCGAAGGCCATCATCGAGCAACCGGAACGCAAGTCAGCCGTCGAAGACGAAATTGCCGATGTGCTTTTCTTTTTACTCCGCCTCGCCACTCGCGCCGACATCGACTTGGCGCAGGCCTTCGAGCGAAAGCTTGCAAAGAATGCGCGCAAATATCCGGTCGATCTCGCTCGTGGATCGAACTTGAAGTATAGCGAGTTCGATCAAAAGTGATTGCGACGATCTCGCCACAGGCGAAAGCTTTCGACGTCTCGAATTTTCAAGAAGGGATTGCGCTGAAGTTCAAAGTCGAGACGTGCGCAGGCCCTTCCGCTGGTCGCTGTTGCTAAAGCTTCCTGTGTGACGAGTTCGGGGCCGGCTTCCTCCTGCCAGGTCCTCCAAAACTCCATGTTTCGCAATTCATAATCATGGCCAAAGTAGAGCAGACTGTCGGCGGGCAGGGATTTGAGGAACTGCAAGCTTTCGAAGAGCTGATCCGGAGTTCCTTCAAAACAGCGGCCACAGCCAAATGCGAAGAGCGTGTCGCCCACAAAGACGTGGGCGGGCGATGTACCCTCCTGAATCTCGATGGCCACCTGACCTTCGGTGTGGCCGGGAATAGGGTGAGCGAGGATTCGCATCGAATGCGTGCTCAACGCAGCCGGTAGCTCGGTGGTCAGTAGGCCGAGTTCGCTGAAGTTGTGAGGTGAGCGGCCTAGAAACTTCAAACGGGTCGCATCTCGATCTGAGGCGAATACCAGGGCGGAGGGATACTTTTGCAAGAGAGCCTCTACGCCACCGACATGATCGTGATGATGATGTGTCAGCAGAATGGCTTCTAACTCACGACCCTTAAGCTCGCTCCACATTTCATCGGTCACTTCGCCTGGATCAATTGAAACTACGCTCTCCTTCGACGATGTGGTGGCTGAAGCGGACGGAAAGTGAAGCAGAAACGTCCAATTATCCTTCAAGCATCGGAGTGTCTTGACCTTCATGATCACCTTGAAGCGGCTTTGTCGTGGTTTTGCCGGGTGAGGACTCGCGCTCGCAACTGAATCTGAATCCAAGGCCAGGTCAGTAGGGCGATGCTCGCTGAAGTCAATGCAAAGGACAAGATCTCCGACATGCTCAAGTTTTCACCGAACATCCAGTAAGCCACCGCGGCTGCGATGACCGGTTCGCTGAGAGTGGCACAGCTCAAGGCATTGATATCGTAGTGATTCAAACACCAAGTGAAGATCGCATGCCCAAGAAGGGTTGGAAGCCACGCCAGAGCGAGGAAAGACCACCAGGTCCTTTCGGAGTATTCGAAAAATGGAACGTCCAGCATCCACATGCCGATCCCGGCCAAGATCATCGCTACGGTCCAGAGCTCGAGCGTAAACCGCGGATTGCTGAGACGACGTCGAACATGCCGACTGGTCAGCAAGTAGGCCGAAAAACTCACGGCACTCAAAACACCCATCAAGCCGCCGCCGACATTGAAGCGAAGTGTTGGATCGGAAGTGGATTGCCAAAACAAAGGCCCAAACAAACTGAGAACACCTAGAATTCCGAGTCCCATTGAGCCGGCCAAAAGGTTGCTGAGCGCGTGACGATGCAGAAGCCAAGCGCCTACGGCGGTTGTCACGGGGTTCAGGGTGAAGAGGATGTTGCTGGCGGCCACGCTCGTGCGCTGTACGGCGACAAAGAAACTCACAAAGTGCACAAACAGTAAGACGCCTGCAGCCCAAAGTTGAAGACGTTCTCTAAAGCTCTGTACCGGTGTCGTCGAAATCTCTTGCGACGGGGCGAAGTTTGCGTTGAAGGCGTGTGTGGTCTGAGCGGCTTTCGCTCGGGATTCATAGATCACCAAAAGAGCCATAATGGGCCACGCCATCAAAAGGCGCCAAAACAAAATGGCCAGCGCGTGAGCTTCGGCCAAGCGAATAAAGATGGCGGCGTGGGAGAGTAAGATGAGGGCCAAAGGCAAGGCGAGGGTTTGCGCGAAACTGAGGGGGCCATTCACGTGCGGGGGCGTTTGGCTCGAGAGAGTCGTCATAAGATTTTAACGTGTGGCCTTCTGGTCGGTGTTGGTCTCGACCACTCTTTTGATCTTTGCTTGCGTGAGGCCGGTTCGTCACTAGAATTGGCGAGAGGCCCCCGAGCTAAGTGGGGGGCGACTCCGGCGTTCAACGTCGAGGTCCAATCCGGTCTCGCATCGGACATGGTTTCAGAGAGCATCGGGATCTTGAGAGTCAAAACATGAGGATAAACTTAGATGACGACAAAGCCAGCAGCGTCAACAGCCGACTCCAATGCGAACTTACAGCGTCCTGTTGAAGTCGTGCATGTGAACTGGTTGGGGCGAGATGAAGTCGAGATCCGCGCTAACTGGCAAGGCGGCAAGCTGGTGGGGCTTAAGCCGGTGCAGTCGGTGCTGTGTGAATCAGCGACCAAAGCCTTGGCCATATGGATGCAGTCCTGCTTACAAGCCGGTCAAGTGCTCGAAGGTCCGTTAGGTCAAGATCATGCCTCAATGTTGGTTCGCGAAGTTTCGCTGCGGCTGCGAAACGAGTTCCGACCTCCTTACACGGAAGAGGAGATTTGCCACTGTCGGGTGATCTCGACGGCGCAAGTGGATCGAGCGGTCATCGCCGGCTGTCAGAGCGCCCGCGAAGTCGCCGGTGAGACCACGGCGAGCACAAGCTGCGGTACCTGTCGGCCCGATCTTGAAGCCTGGATTAGATTTCGCTACGAAACGCGCTAGGATTTACGGCCTTTACCTCGTCGCAGTGAGCCTTCCGGAAACTGCCCGTCTCTCAAATAGCCTTCAAGCAAAGGCTGTAAAATGCGTCGACAGCTGCCGCCGCAGGGACCGACACCGGCAGTGGTCTTATCGAAGATTTCATTCATGCTGTGCGCGCCCTCGCGAATGGCTTTCTCAATCGTCTCGCGTCGGACCTCGTTGCAGAGGCAAATAACCTCTTCATCGCGCTCGCGTTCTTGACGTGTGCGAGGGTCACGCAAATCGGAACGCTTGTGAGGGGATTTCGGAAACTTTGAATCTGAATTCACAATATCACCCGTGCTCCAGGTTAGCTTTGCGCAGTTCCTCGATCAAAAGAGGCCGAAGGCGTGCTTCAATTTCGCTCGCTTGACCTCTCACGCTGGCCCCCGCGGCGTGCCGATGACCGCCGCCGCCCATGGCCTCGGCGATTTCCGAAACGCTGACGTTGCGTTTACTTCGGAGTGAGATTTTCCAAATGCCTTCTTTCTCTTCGCGAAGGAGCAGTGCAATTCGCACCGACTCGACATTCAAGGCGAGGTCCACCACATCGCCTGAATCCGAGGCCTCGGCTCCCGTGCGGTCGAAAAGTGATCGGCGAAGAATCACGACGGCCAATTGGCCCTCGTGCTCAATTCGCAGGGCTGCAAGCGCTTCAGCCATAAAGTGCAATTTGCTCGGCGTGAGGTTGGCAAAGAGTGACTCCTGCACTCGTGCTGGATCCTCGACCAGTGGCAGCAGTCGTGCCGCCATCAAGTGCGAACGAGCTGAGCCGCGCACAAAGCGAAAGAGCTGCGTGTCGAAAGCTAGGCTTGCATAGAGAGCGGTCGCGATCTTGGGCGTTAATTGAATTCCGAGAGCGTCGATCAGGGCGAGCGTGACCTCGCCTGTCGAGGCCGCTTGAATATCGATCCACGAAAGCTCGGGATCAAAGCCCGCCACAGGCGCACTGAGGGCTTGGTGATGATCGAGCATCGCGAGTGGCACGCCGCGCTCGGCGGCCCATTCAGCAAGTGGTGTGACGAGCCGAGGATCGTTGGTGTCGAAAACGATGATGAGATCGGGCGGATCGGGATTGAGATCGGCATCAAAGATCCGCGGAGCTGCGTCTTCAAACAGAAATCGATATTTGCGTGCGGGATTCTCGAAGTTTAAGATCTTGGCGGATTTGCCGAGCGAGCCCAAGGCTGAAAACATGGCGGACTGACAAGCTAGTCCATCTCCGTCAGCTTGCCGATGTGTTGTGAGCCAAATGTTTTGGGCACGACGGATACTTTCGACAAGTTTTTGTGGAGCAGATCGATATGCGATGTTGGAGCGGCGAGGTGGGGGGACCATGGATTCTCCTGAGGGTTCCTGCCGACGACCGCTGGGATCAGGCCGCGTGCAAGTCTGAGCTGCGATTAGGATAGCGAGAGTGTTGGATAGGCTCAGCCTTCCCCTTGAACACAATGCGTCAAATATAAAACTTCTCGCTCTATCCCTCGGCAACTGCTGACAAAGCGGGTTTTTGAATTTAGCGTGATACGGCCTATTGCTCGGCACGCTCGACAAAAGGCGAGTGTGACGGAGTCAAAGCGGAGTTAAAACGGAGTCAAAGCGGAGTTAAAATAGATAAGGCACAATAGGTAAGGCAAAAAGGTAAGCCCAAAAGGGCAAACCAGCGCTGGGACTGAGGAGTAAACCCATGATCAGTGCCCGACCCGCCCAGATCGCAAGCCGGACTCCGAAGAGTGAGCAGGGCGCGATGGGGGGGCAAAAGTTCGAGCCAAAAGTTCGAGCCAGAAGTTCGAGCCAGAAAGTCGAGCCAGAAAGTCGAGCTAAAAAGATCGGGCTAAAAGCATCGAGTTAGAAACTTTGAACGAGAAAGCCTGAGCTTGAGAAAAGGACTTTGAGAAGACGACTTTGAGAAAACGAGCTGAAGAGAATTGTTGGAGCAAAACGAATTCAGCAAGAATGAGCGTGGCCGCACAACGGTCACGCTGGTTTATTTTTACGTACTGAGTAAAGGAGCCTGCAAGATGGCCGAACAAGATAGCAAAAACGATTTGGGCCGCGGCTTACCTGAGCGACTGCCCATTACAATTCGCGGCAAGCAGAAGCTCGAAGAAGAGTTGAAACGTTTGATTACGGTCGAGCGGCCCTCGGTTATTCGCGCCATTGAAGAAGCCCGAGCTCACGGCGATATTTCCGAAAACGCCGAATATGATGCGGCCAAAGAGCGCCAAGCGCTTGTCGAAGGCCGGATCGCCGAGATTCAGGGAAGACTCGCTGGAGCGGAGATCGTCGATCCGTCCACTCTGGGCGGAGATCGCGTGATCTTTGGTGCTTTCGTCGAAACGATTGATACAGAAACTGAAGAGGTCATGAAGGTGCAGATCGTCGGCGTCGACGAAGCGGACGTGAAAGAGGGTCGAATTTCGATCTTGTCGCCGATTGCCCGAGCCATGATTGGCAAGAAGGTCGGCGATGTGGTCACGGTCCGATCCCCGAAGGGTGATCGCGAGTTGGAGATCACAGGGCTAAAGTTTCAGTAGGTTTGTTGGCTCAGCCCATGGTCTCGACATTGGCGAGACTCCATGTGCGGCTTCAAGGAAACTGCTTCGAAGGATTTGGCCAAAAAAAAATTGCTAGATACAGGTGATCGAGGTCATGAACTCGCGACGCCCGCCGGAAAACAATCGGAGATCTCTGGGGTCTTCATCGCCGACTCGGATTACCGAATCGCCGCGTCGCCGTGTGCGACGAAATGTCGCTGGTTTGGATGAAGTCAATGAACAAAATGGTCTGCGCTGGTTCTTACTCGCACTTGTCCTGGCTATGGGCTTGGGCTGGGCCTTTCGCGCGGCCTTGTCCCCTAAGCAGGTCAAGGCCATTGCCGAGGAAGCTCTCCTGCGAATCGCCGAAGCTTCGCCCGAGCTCAAAGGCATTCAGTTCGCATCGGCCCGTCTGTCCCTGGCCAACGGCGCATGGCCCGAGTTCGCCTTAGTCTTTGAGCGAATCGAGTGGCAGGCGCCGCAGACTTGCCCTGAATTTGTGCCAGTTCGAGCTCGCTCGATTCGCTTGCCATTATCGGTGGGATCTTTGTTGCGATCCGGTGTTGCGGGCGATTTCGCTTCGTCTCTTTCGCTGGGCGAGGTCGCGCTGGAAGATTTTGTCATTGATGTGGACGAGGTCAAACGCGCCTGTTCGGCGTCGGCCTCGGGCGCCAATGATGCGGCTGCGGGGCCGGTCACGATCGGCCAAGTTCTGCGCGCCACGGGCGAGACGGTTCGTGATACTTTGCGAGCACTTCCGGTCGAGGATGCGCCTTCGACCACTCAGGCCTCCAAGTTTTGGCGAGCCGAGGACTTTGATCGCATCCGTCCACGTATTGAAGGCGTCCGGATCGATCGAGCAGAGGTGATTTTCGAGCGTCGTTCCAAGAGTGTGGTGATCGAGGATCTTCTCCTCACTTGGCGAGACTATGCGGGTGGCGAGCCCGGCTTTCAGCTGAAGACGCGCCTGCAACTTCCACCCGCGACAGTCTATGGTGAACACTTACCGCCCTTTAAAATTCAGGGCGATGTTCGCGCGAGCCTGGCGGAATTGGACGTTCGCGCCGAGCTTAATGAGGGAAGTCTCAGTGCCCGAGCGCAGCTTAAGCCCGTCGAGCTCAAAGCGCGGCGAGATCTGTTGAGTGAGGTGGTGGTCGAACTCAAAAGCCTGCCGCTTTCGATTCTCACGCCCTTGTTTCACAAGGCTTCGATCGTCGAAGGTGCCTTTCAACCGAAGTTTGCGTGGCTCGACTGTCAGGCCTCGGTTGCAGGTTTATTTCAAAAGATGTTGGTGGACCAGCCGGTGAAGATTCGGGCTTGTGAGGTGAGTGGACAGCTGGGTCGAATCCGCGTCGAAGAAGCGATTCGTCGGCCAGATGGCAGTTGGTCGCCATTTACATTGAAGGTCCACGCGGTATCGCTGGCGCGTTTGATTGAGACCTTCGATCTCAAAGTACCCAAGGGTGTCGTTCAAGACCCTGGCCAGTTTGACGGCCAAGCTGTCGTCGCAGGTCCTCAGTCCGCTGTGCTCGAGGGATTGTGGACGCGCTTGCATCTGGGCGTTCAGGGTCGAAGCCAGCATGTTCAGCAAAAGCTTCAGCAGTTAACAACACGCGCAGAGCTCACGCCGCGTGGCTGGCAAGGCGAGTTGAGTGACATCGTCTTGGATGAAGGCGAGTTCGATGGTCAGGTGACTTGGTCCTTTGACCGCAATTTACAAGATGGTCGCCTGCAAATGAACTTCACGCAGCTTCGCTTGAGCCCGAAAGTCGAGCGTGTGATGTGGGGCGGTCCGATCGCGAAACTCAGAGGCCAGCTCGAGTTCGGCCTTCGAGATTTGGGCCTCGCGGATGTTCAGGCGCAGATAGAAGCTAAAGATCTTAACTTGGATGAATTCTCTGCACCTCGGTTGGAAATTGAAGCATCCCGCGTGCGCGAGTTCCAAACTGATCGCGGCGCCGCGAAGACTCCGCCTGCTGTTCGTTTGTTGGCTAAGGCCTCTGAACTTTCGTTTCGCCGCGACGGTACGAGTTTTCAGAACTTGCGCCCGGCCCTTTTGGGCTGGGCGGGACCTGGCGACCGCGACGTGTTGAAAGCCCAAGATGTTCAGTTGCGCGGTTTGATCGAAAGCCAAGGCTTTCGATGGGAAAAGCTGACCCTGTCCTTGGGGCAGGGGGCAGGTCGCGTGCTGCTCACCGCGCGAGGTTCGGTTTCGCGGATCGCGGAGGTCGATATGGAAATTGCGGCCGACTATCCGGCCGCTCGGAATTTGGTTTGGGGGCTAAAGGGCTCATGGTATGCGGCGAAGTGGCGTCCGCTTTCAAGTGAGCTGAAGCAACTTCTGTCGCGATCTGGCCGCGGAGGTGATGCCGAAACACCGCAAGAGGATTTGTTGCGTTCAGCGGAGTTGATTGAGCCGAAGACCCTCGGAGTTCCCTAAAGGTCTGGGTGCCTCGAACTCAATGACAGCCATCGTTCTCGTCCGTTGTCGAGGCGCAGTCGGAGATCCACTCGCCTTGCTGGGGCGGCACGAAAGAGCCCTCCGTCACCACCTCATCTGTGATCTTGGTGTCTTCGAGCTTCATCGTCGACGGCATGGGCATACGTCCCAGAGTCCACAGGACCAGCGCCAGGCAGATGGTGACCCCTGTGATCGCGGACGCATACTGAAGAGTGGAGATCGTCACGGTCTGAGCCTGCATGCGGAATGGCGAATTCCATTCGAAGCCGCTAGCATGGGAGCGAGCGGAGATCGAAATCGGCCAAAGGCTATCGAGCAGAGGTTGAGGTGACATGAGATCACTAAATCGCTGACGGGCCAGGTGGCGTCAATAACTTCTTTGGGGGAGGGTCAACGTGCCTGAAAAGTCGACTCAGTCGTTTGGAAAAGAGACTTTGGATCCGGGGATTTCAGGTCAAGCGGGCGAAAGTTTGAGCCATACCGGGCGATATCCGATGGACCGAGAAAGCTTTGAAAAATTTTGGCCCTTTTACGTGGGCGAACATCTGAACCCCCTTAACCGACGGCTTCACTTTGTCGGCTCGGCGCTCGCTCTCCTGTTGATCTTGAGTGCTGTTGTGGGCCGAGAGCCGATGCTTTTACTTGCCGCTCCCATAGCCGGCTATTTCTTCGCTTGGTTGGGGCATTTTGCCGTGGAGGGAAATCGACCGGCCACGTTCAAGGCTCCCTGGCTGAGCTTGCGGGGCGACGGGCGCATGTTTCGCCTCATGTTGATGGGGCAAATGCAGGCGGAGGTCGAACGACTGTTTCCGCGCGACGAGAAACGGGCCTAGAATTTTTCTGGTCCCTTGAGCAGGGCGGGCGTCGCCACGTCCGTCCTTTGCAGGGCCATGCGAAGCAATCGAATCACGCCTCGGCCGACAGTCTGGCTCAAAAGCGGTCCGATTCTTTCTTTCCATGATTGGTGGGGTCGCCACTCCAGAGCAAAGACCTCGGCTCCTGGGACTGACGGTCCCCCGCGGCGCAAGTCCATGATAAGTTCATCACTGGTTTTGATTTCGTCGATCAGGCCCAATTCTTGAGCTTGTCGAGCATGCCAAATCTCTCCTGTGGAGACGCGCGCGAGATCCAACTGTGGTCGATAGCGACGCACATGTTCCTGAAACAGCTGATGTGTGGATTCAATCTGCGCGCGAAAAATCGCAATGCCTTCGGGCTTCACTTCACCGAATACGCTGATGGGGCGCTTGGCTTCTCCCGCAGTGAATTGATACCAGTCCACATCCGCACGTTTGAGCAGTCGATTGAGGTTAGGAAGTTCGGCGATGACGCCAATCGATCCGAGAATGGCAAAGGGAGCTGCGACGATGCGATCAGCTACGGACGCCATCATATAGCCGCCGCTTGCGGCGATTTCATCCACGGCAGCCGTTAAACGTAGACCTGCGCGGCGCACGCGTTCGAGCTGAGCGGCGGCGTGTCCATAGCCCGTGACCGTGCCGCCCGGAGAGTTCAAACGAAGCACGATTTGATCGCGATCCGCAGATGCAACTTCGAGGATGGCGGTGATCTCATGGCGCAGTTTTTCAACAGCTGTGGCCTCAAGATCGCCTTCGAATTCGAGGACCCAAACTCGAGATGCGGCCGTGAGACCGTCTTGATCTCGACGCTTATCGTCCTCGCGATCGGCTTTTTCTCGCTCTTTCCATTCGCGCTTCGATAGAAACATGGATTCGAGGCTGCGTTTGCGCTCATGCCATTCATCATTCAGAGATCTCGCCCAGAGCTGCCCTTTCATGCGACGGAAGCCGCGAGCTTGCGCTTGTTGCTGGGCAAAGAAGCCGGTGACCACGACGATCATCGCCAGCAAAAACAGACCCAGGATGAGTAGGGTTAAAAGAAACTGCAGCGTTTCGGGAAGTACGTTTTCAGCCAGAGCTTTAAGGAGCGAATCTGTGAATGAACTCATCCTTCGAGGTTCGTTCATGAACCGACCTTGGTCCATTGGACGAGAGTCTAGTTTCCAGACTTATGGAGGCCGTGGCACAGGGTTTCTTCAATGCGGCGAAGCATCTTACCGAAAAGGGGTAGGGGAGGCCACGTCTATGTACCGACGATCGAGCCATCGACGACAGGAGCTGGTCATCCGTGCATTGATCCTTGCTGGGGTTCTCGTGGCTTGGGTGCTTGCCGGCGAGCGTGCCGCGGCATCGGAGTCGGATCTTCTCGAAGTCAATTCGCTCAGTGAAGAGTCGCGTCGATTGAGCCAGCGGAATTATGATTTTCAAAATTTCTTGCAGATGCGATCCAAGCGTCCGGCTCGTGAACACGAGATGATCGAACAGATTAAGCAGGAGCGCCAACGCGAAGAGGCGACACGTGAGGCGGCACGACGGGAGCATATTCGCACGCGACAAGTCTACTCCATGGCGGTTGCAGAGCGACTCGAGCAGCGAGATGAGCAGCGTCGAGAGTCTCGAGAACGACGCCAAGAGGCGCGACGACGTCGCTACATCTACAAGCGAGATCTGATGCGAGATTTGGCGGATCGAATGGATCGGGTGGATGTCTATCGAGAACTCGACCTTCAGCCAAATATCGCGCCGGAGCGAAAGGTTCTGGGGACGAAGTGAAGGTTCCGTTAAGTCGTCAGCGACGAAATGACGATGAGACGAGTGTGACAACGTGATGGGCATCTAGGGAGCCGCGGCTTGGCAGGGCAACAGAGTCATTTACTCATGGCTTTTGTGTTGATGGGAGTGTTTCAAGTGAAGCACTTCCTGGCCGACTTTCCATTGCAGACTCGCTACATGTTGAAGAAGACGAAAGCGGGATGGGACTTTATACCGCCCCTCGCTTTACATTGCTTTGTCCACTCCGCCATGACCTTCGCCATCATCCTCTATATGGCACCGGAGCTCTGGTGGCTTTCGCTCGTTGATTTTGTCAGTCACTTTGTCATGGATCGAGTCAAAGCGGGGCCGCGGTATTTAGGTCGTTATGCCGATATGACGCGTACACCGTTTTGGATCGCACTCGGTTTCGATCAAATGTTCCACCACCTCACGCATATGTGGATTGTTTGGATGATCGTGACTCACCTATCCGCTTGACCTCTCGCGGACTCCCGCCCGATGTTGGGAAGCCCATCGGAGAGTCGCCATGCCGGAATTGCCTGAAGTTGAAAGTTTACGACGTGAGATCCAACCTCTCCTCGTGTCTCCGCCGCAAAAGCAGGCGGTGATCGTCAAACGACTCAGGCTCTATCGGCCGGACTTGCGTTTCCCGATCCCTCGAGCGCTGGTCCGTGAAATTCAGGGCGCGCGGATTCTCAGCGTGCGTCGCCGCTCCAAGTACCTCTTGATCGATACGGATCACGGGGTTTTGTTGTCGCATCTCGGAATGACGGGTTCGTGGAGAGTCGATGATGGACAGAGCTTGAAGCACGATCACTTGCGCCTTGAATTTGAAGATGGACGGGCACTCATTTTTCACGACCCGCGGCGCTTTGGTTTCGTGGATTGGTATCCTGCGGAAAAAGAGGCGCAGCAGAGTTTTCTTGCGCACTTGGGACCTGAGCCCCTGAGTGAAGACTTCAACGTGGACCGGCTTTGGCAAGCACTTCGGACTCGACAAGGTCAGCCGCGCAAGGTTCCGATCAAAGTCCTTTTGATGGATGCACGGGTCGTTGTGGGTGTTGGTAATATCTATGCCAGTGAAGCTTTGTTCCGTGCGGCTTTAAGGCCCACGCGGCGACCGCGAAGTCTAAAACGGGAAGATCTGCAGAGACTTATCGAAGCGATTCGTCAGGTCTTGAGTGAGGCCATTGACTCCGGTGGTTCGACGATTCGCGACTATCGTGGGGCCGATGGGCGGGTCGGTGAGTACCAGGAGCGACACTTTGTCTACGATCGGGCGGGGCAGCCTTGCCGAGTTTGTCGAAACCGCCTCGTCAGCCGAGTCATGGCGGGGCGCTCGACGTTCTGGTGTCCGAAGTGTCAGCACTGAGCGCTGTCCGGTAAAACTTGAACACGGCTCGAGAATGTTCGTCAGTTCAGCCCTATGTTACGATATGAGTTTGGAGGAGGTCACGGTGTCCCAACCTAAAATTCTCATGTATGTGAAGAAGCCCTGTCCCTACTGCGATCGGGCGGAAGCCTTGTTTAAGGCGCGTGGGCTGCAGTTTGAGAAAATCGATCTCACCCACCAAATCGATGAGCTCTTGCGTTTGAAAGACCAATATCAACACGCCACCGTGCCGATGATCCTCATCAATGATGAGTTCATCGGTGGTTACACGGATTTGGTGACAGGTCTTGAATCCGGTCGCGTGAAACTCTGATCGGCTTCAGCAGCTTTGACCGAGCAAATCGAGGCCTCGAGCTTTGGCCTCGTTCTGAAAATCATGAGGCGGCGGAGCGATCACTTCCATGACCTCGCCTCGCCAAGGCCATCGCAACTGATAGGCATGCAGCATGAGCCTTGGCGCGGATTCGCCGCCGTAGTCGAGATCGCCCACGATCGGTGCCGCATGGCTTGCGAGGTGGGTTCGAATTTGGTGTCTTCTTCCGGTCAGCGGTCGGGCTTCGATCAGCGCCGCGCGCCCTGAATGAAGCAGGCAGCGAAACTCCGTGATCGCCCGATCGCCTCCGCTTCGGGTGGGCAAATTCAAATTGAGCTGTTGGCCGCGAGCCTTGGACCGTCTCAATTTGAGATGGTTGTCCACTCGCCAGGGTTCGCTCAGCCAAGTCTTGGGATTTGCCTTCGGGTTTTGGGCGGCAATCGCCCAATAGACTTTAGTCCAAGAACGACTCTGAAGGCCGGCGCTGAGTTCGTGGGCCACGCTCGAAGTTCGAGCCCAAAGCATCACGCCCGATGTGCCGACGTCCAACCGATGCACAGGAAAGATCCCAGGTAGAGACAATTGTTGCTTCAAAACCACATCTAGACTCGGCCGACGTGGATCTCGAGTGCTTTGCGATGGCAGACCACTCGGTTTGGCAACGGCCAGCAGTTCGTCGTTCATGAAGAGTATTTGAATGCTCACCAAGCCGGTCTAGCACTTCGTCAAAGAAATGTTTATCCTAAAGGAACATGGCGGATAACTCGCGCTCAGCTCTGCAAATTCTCGCCGACGATCCTGCGTTTGAACGCGATCTCGAACGCAAGATGCCCGAAATGGTGACTCTGCATCGACTTGTTCGCTCCCTAGAGGGTCGCGCACGAATTCGTGTGGAGGACCATGTCGAGCACAAGGGAAGGCAATTCCCACTCATTACAATTGCCCTTGGATCCGAAGACCCGACGGCCCCCACTCTCGGTATATTTGGCGGCGTGCATGGGCTCGAGCGAATCGGTTCTGATGTCGTGATCTCATGGTTGCAGACACTCACTGAAACTCTGACTTGGGATCATACCGTGCGAGAGCGACTTCAGCATTCGCGAGTTGTGTTTTTTCCCATTGTGAATCCCGTGGGTGTTTACGAGATGACTCGAGCCAATGGACGCGGCGTCGATTTGATGCGGAACTCGCCGACGCGAGCTGAGGATCAGCCCTGGTTTCTCGTGGGAGGTCACTCGATTTCCAACCGCTTGCCGTACTTCTCACCTCCGGTTCAGGCCGCTCAAGACATGGAAGTGGAAGCGAAGGCCTTGGTGCGTGTGGTGCAGCGCGAACTTTTTCAAGCCAAGGTCGCTTTGACTGTGGATGTGCATTCGGGATTCGGCTCCAAAGACAGGTTCTGGTTTCCCTGGGCTAAGTCGCTCAAGCCGCCGCCGCATATCGAGGAGATCACGGCTCTCAAACGCCTCTTTGATCGAAGCTATCCCAATCACTTCTATGAGATCGAGCCGCAGGCGAAGAACTACACGACGCACGGTGATCTGTGGGATTGGCTTTACGATCAGCATCTTCAGTCCCCAGCTCAAACCGACAAGAAATCCGTATTCATTCCGTTCACGCTGGAACTTGGCAGTTGGATTTGGCTTAAGAAAAATCCGCGGCAGTTATTCAACTCTCTCGGTGGATTTCACCCTATGCAGCCGCATCGTCTAAAGCGTATTCTTCGACGACACATCACGCTGCTCGATTTTCTCCACCGTGCCGTGCTTTCTCATGGCAACTGGCTGGATCTCGATCCGGATACTCGACGACAGCTCCGTCGTCGCGCTTTAGATCTTTGGTATGAGGGCAAAATATGAAAACCCAAGGTCACGGCGGGAAGAATCATGGCTCGATTCATCAAATTTTGTTGCTGCGAGGCTTGACTAGAGAGGCACGGCACTGGGGCGACTTCCCTGAAGAATTGCGGCGCGCTTACGAGGCTCAAGGCATCGATCTTCGCGTCAATCTTGTGGATCTCCCGGGGGCAGGTGCCCACTCGGAGATGATTTCCCCGACGAGCATTGATGCCATCGCCGACTTTGTGCGCGATCGATTCCGCGACCAATTGGCGCAAGAAATGGAAAGCGGTTTGCCGAAGGCCACGCGGCGAAGCCTTGTCACCATTTCTTTAGGAGGCATGATCGCCACCAGTTGGGTGACTCGCTTTCCTAACGACTTCAACTCCGTGGTTCTCATGAACTCGAGTTTGCGAGGTCTCTCCAAGCCCACAGACCGTTTACGTGTCGATCAATGGTGGAGAATTCCACTGATCCTTAAAGAGCGCGACCCTGAAACTCGAGAGCGTCGCATTCTCGAGTGGATCTCCAATCGACCGGATCGTCGAGCCGAAGTTCTCCAGGAGTGGGTGAAGATTCAGCTGACTCGCCCCGTATCTCCCGCCAATCTCGCGATCCAGCTCGCGGCCGCTGCACGCTACAAGCCCAACAAGGTTCCTGCGGTTCCGGCCCTCCTATTGTGTGGACGCGGGGACCGCATGGTGAGTTTTTCTTGTTCAGAGTCCATCGCTCAGGCCTGGGGAGCCAAAATTCTTCACCACCCGGTGGCTGGACACGACCTGCCCCTTGACGCCGGGGGGTGGGCTGCGACGATGATCGCGGAATGGAACAGTCAAAACTTCGCGACCTCGGCCTCAAAGTCATCCTCGGAGTCAGTCTCACCCTAAGCTCGGCCGCTTGCGCTCGGACGAATTTGTCCGGATCATCCTCGACGTCGCCCGATGTGGGCGATCGCGGTGTGGTGCGCACGGGTCAATTGCCGCGCGACGGTTTCTTTCGCGGCGACACTTTGCAAGCGAGCAACTTTGATGCACTCACGGCGGGCTTCACAGCAGGTGATGTGCTCATTATCAGCGAACTCCACGGCAACCAAATCCACCACGAACGTCAGCGAGTGGGGTTAAAAGCCTTAGCTCAAAAAGCAAACTGCACGCTCAGTGTCGGCTTGGAGTTTCTCGAATCTCCGAAGCAGAACCTGGTCGACGCTTATATTGCGGGGCAGTTGAACGAGGCGGACTTTTTGAAGCAGGTGGGTTGGGGCGGAAATCCCTTCGATGATTATCGCGAACAACTCCTCTTGGTCCGGCAAACGGGGGGGCGAGGGCTTGCCCTCAATGCTCCGCGAAGTCTCACCGGGAGAATTTCGAAAGTTGGCGTTGCGGGTCTGACACCTGAGGAAAGCGCGCTCTTGCCGCCAAAGTTTACCCTTGGCTCAGCCGGCTATCGAGAGCGCTTTGACGCCATCATGGGAGGTCACGTGCCGGCAGCCGCTCTGCAGCGGTACTTTGAAGCGCAAAGCACTTGGGATGAGAACATGGCTTACACGGCCACCGAGCATCTTCGTCTCAACCCCACACATTGCGTGGCGATTGTGGTGGGAGATTTTCATGCGGCCTGGGGCGGGGGATTGCCGGATCGCCTACGAGCCCGCGGTGCAAAGCGAGTTCTAGTGATTTCCCAGGTTGAAACTCGCGATCTCACCGAGGCCGAATTAACTGCGGAGCTGGGGCCACATACTCGTTATGGCTCCCGCGCCGATGCAATCTGGCTGAGCCAAAGTCCCCCGTGATCTTCAGAAACTGGGCCCCTTGATTGTGCGCGAGACCCCAGAATTACAAGTGATTCCATTCACTTCGGCCACTTGCGATGGCCTCGAAAATACGCCTGCACGACTGGGGCTATGGAGAGAGATTGGGCTAAGCACAATCAAGTGGCCCACTTTACGAGCTTCATGCGGTCGCGCTCGATTGGGCGGGCCCTGCCAAACTTTGTCACTTTTGCTCTGTCCTCAGAGCTCCATCTCCACTTTAAGCGATCTCACCCCCGGGATTTCCGGTGCCGACTTTGCTCCATTTGCTTGCGCCCTGAATTTCTGGCTAACGTGAGTTAACTATAAGTCAATTCTGGCCAATGAGTTGGGTTGGCGTTCTCGCCAAGTTGCGGGATCCAAGCCCTCGTTATGAGGGGTCGAAGGTGATGGCGATGCGGAGCTCGATGCAGTTTTTCAAAACGACTTCGGCCCACAGACTTGAAGAAGTCGTGCGCCGCGATCGTCCGATGAGGGTCTTTTGGGCCACGAGTTCTGCTTTATTGATCTCGATCTGCCTTTTAATTGATCCGAGTTCGGCCGATGCCCAAAGCCGCAGCGACTCGTCCTCCGAGTCCAACCCCTCTGTGACCAACAAGATGCCGCGCCTCCCGAAGGCCTCGGCGCCGCCCGCTGCTGAAAGCCTCGAGTTTCCAAATTCCACACTTCGAGCTGCACAGCCCTCCTCGCCCTTCCTGGACGCGTTGTCATTCAACATTCGTCAAGAGAGCTTCCTCAATCGAGAAGAGCCTCCGGCTGGTGTGCCGGACTACACACGCATCGGCGCGCATTTTAAAACCGAAGGTGTCGGTCGAATTTTTCGAGGTCGACTTGAGCTCGGCGGCAGCTTCGCGACCAGTGTGGAAAATGACTCCAATCTTTTCGTCCCCGAGGCTTTTCTCGAGTGGCGCACCGCCAAGTGGTACGAAGGAGAGTTGGATGGTGCTCCGCGCGTGCGGGTGAACGTCGGTCGTCGGCTCGAAACTTGGAGCCAACTCGATCGAAACTTTGACCTCGGACTTTGGGAACCTCTCAATCGCTACGATTCCATTCGCCCCGTCGATCAAGGCCTCACAGGGGTTTTCCTGGAGGGGGCTTACGGTCAATCGCGCCTGATCTTTTTTATTTCGAATATCTATATCCCGGAACAGGGAGGTGGCTTTCGCCTCCAAAACGGTCGCTTCCAGAGCACGTCGCCCTGGTTCACAGAACCGACAGACCGGCTGATTCTCTTTAGCGAAACCACGCAAGTGCAGTACGACATCCGCACTCCCAGTATCGGGTCCGTGATCAATCACCCCTCAGGTGGCCTGATCGCTCGTTACGGTGAGCTCACCGACGGGGTATTTGCACAAGCCTCGTACGCCTTCAAGCCGCGCAACCAATTGGCCACGCCCTTTGAAGGCTCTCTCAATCTCACCGATACGACGAGTTTTGCGCAGGTCAATATCGAGCCGGTGGTTGTCTATCATCAATTGATGGGTGCTGAGCTCGCCTATCGTCGGCCCCAGTGGGGCGTTGCGGTTTCGGCTCTGGTGGATGCTCCGCTGGCGCGGGCCTATGGACCAAATCTGACTTATCCCGAGATGCAGCCGCAGACCTTTGTGTCGCCGTCGGTGGAAGCGCGCCTGCCTTTTGCCGGTAGCTCTGAACTGCAACTGCAAATCTCGTATTTGGATTCATTCGGAGGCGCCCAATCCTTGAAGGGGCCCTTCGCTACTGACAAAGCTGTGTTTGGTCCGCGCACTCCTTGGAAAAAGGCCGCAATGGTGGATGCTCGCACCGTGGTCGGCCGAGGTCGTCGCACCGAGTGGAGTCTCGGCGGGCGTTGGCTCGAAGAGTTGAGCGAAAACGGATCGCTCCTTATGGCCGAGGCCACCGTCGATTTTGCAAAGCTTTGGCAATTTGCACTGATGGTGGATGTGCTCGGTACGCGACTGCCGCCCAATGAAAATGTCGGGACCATCTCGCGTTTCCGCGGCAATGATCGCGTGATGAGCGAGCTGCGATTTGTCTTCTAAACCGCATCCCGTGCGGACACCGGTTTGGCGTTGAGCGAGATTAGAAGCGGCAAATTCGTGCGTGACGAGGGGCTTGAACGACTTCCAACACATCACCCGGCAGACTCAGGCGTCGTTCCAGGGGCAAGCGTTGCAGTCCCGTCTTATGGGCGATGAGCATGTCGCCTTGGCCTGGAACACTCACACCGGCCTGCGACAAGATCTGCCAGGGATCTGCCGGTACCAACAGTTTGGGCCCTAAGCTTGTGGCGACGTAATGGCCGCCGGCCTGAAAAAACAAATTCAAAAAACCAAGCCGCGTTTGCAGGGTGATCAATTGATAGCAGCCCAAAGGGTGCGTGGGAGCAAACTCCACCGGTCGCCCCGGCTGAGGTCGCGAGGGAGGGCTGAGCCGATGAGCTCCGCTACGTGACCAAAGGGCTCGCGCCTCATCACGTGTTCGAGGCCAAGCCACATTGACATTCAATTTCGAAAACAGACCCGCCAGTCGAGCGACGGCGGCAGCTGCAGCATTGGACGAACCTTTGTAAGCTTGGCCGCTTTCGGTGCGGATCAAAGATGCGAGCGTCAAATCTGGTCGCCCCAGTCGCTGACTGAAGGAGCTGCGATCCGAATCTGAAGCTCCGACCACGATCACATCGGGATGATCCGCCGGAGCCAGGAGACTTTCTCCGACGCTGGCATCCAACAGGCGCAAACCTTCACCCTGCAGGCTGATGCGGAGCTCATCCTGTTCCGTCCAATCCGTTGAGCGGAGCTTCACGCGCAGATGGTAAAGACCCGGCGTGAGCTCAGCCTCCAAAATTTCGCGCGGATACAGCGAAGTGCCGGGAGCGGACGCCTCGCTCGTTTGTCTCTGGCGCAGTCCTGCAGTTTGCAAAACTCTCGTGGTGTCGTCCGTCAGCACCAAGTCCAGATCTTTGAGGGTGCCGGTGCGAACATCGTCCTTGAAGTCATTCCATGCGAGTACGGCGCGAAGCGGGCATTTTCCAGTCGGAGTTCGTTCGCAGCGAACTCGGACTGATTGGTTCGGGCTCGGCAAGCTTGCCCAATCATCGAAGGCGCGCTCAACACGTCCACGGTACATCAATTGATTGAAGTTGCCGGCGGCGTTCACCCAAATAATGCCCGCTTGAACGACCGGCGTGACGAGAGCGTTGATGAAGCCTCGGCCGTCGCCATTGCCGCCATACTCCCAGACTTGAGCGTACAGCACCAGCTGAAAGTCTTCGCGCACCACGGTCTCTGTGGCAGCTTTGAGATTCGAATAACCAAATGCCGAAAACAGATGCAGCTCATAGTCGACGCCGCCGCGATCGAGGAGCCCTGCGAGAATCTCGGCCATTTTAGTTCCGTGAACGTCTTCGGATTTAGGGTCGACGGGCACAGGCCCCGGGCGAATCTGTGTGCGGCTGGGTAGATTGCGGCCGATTTGCTCGGCGGCTCCCGCAAAGCCGTTATCGAGGATGGCGATTTTCACTCGCCGTTGCGAAGGCTCGCGGATCGGCCATAGACCCAGATCCTGAGCCCAGCGGTCCAAGTCGTCCGTGCGCAGGCTGCTCAAATCTCGCAAGTTACGACTGACTGGAGCCGATTGATTGTCGCCTGCGGCTTCGCTGGCGGAGACGGATTGTAAAGGCTCGAAGTCTTGAGCGGCCTGCCGTCGCGATGAGCTGGGCGTATTCTGTGTGCAGGCGGAGCTGACCAGAAGCACAGCCAACAAAAGAGTTCGTCCGCCTAGGAATTGAAGACCAATCTGCGCTCGAAGCCAGTTTCGCATACGCGCTCCTCGGGTAGAGGCGTGAATTTACTCGTATTCAGATGGTCTGCAGAGTGCCCGCGGGGCACTTGAAAAAGTGACTCGTGAAACGAAAAAGTGACCCAACCAAGGTCTGCAGGGGCGGGAAGTTTGTATGGGGGCAATTGAGCTTTGAGTTCAAAAAGCAAGAACCCAAGCCTTTGAGGGGCTTGGGTTCTTGTAGATCGAGCGATCACCGATTCTGAACTATCGATACCAGGCGTACCAGTAGTAGGAGTAGCCGCCCCAATACGAAGAGTAGTAGTGGCGATAAGCGTAGGTGTAACCCCAGTAGTAATACGTCGGCGCGTACCAGTAAGAGTAGTCGTACCAAACGTACCAAGACGATGCCGATGACTCGCGATCCAATTCCGAAACGCCAGAAGCTGGTACGCTACGGAAGTCGTCAGCATGATTGCTCACCACCAAGTTCGCGTTGGACTCCGTCGGAGCCAGACGCGCACTCAGATTCAAGACGGATGCTTCGCCCGTGCTTTCATTCACACGCACCACGATTGTTTGCGGGAGATCTTTCGCGCGCAGAGCTTGCTCGTTGACGATACCTGCTTCCGAATCCAATTCATTCGCCGAAGCCGAGGCCCCGATCAGAGTGGACAAGCTCAGCAGAGCCGAAAAGGCGAGGCTCAGCATCGAGAGGGCCTTGCGAGCCTGAACACGGCTGATGGGCGACGAATGGGGAGTGAGATGAATTTTTAAATTCACTTCGTTCATTTTGGGCCTCCTTTTGGTCCTAATTGGGGTCCTAATTAGGGTCTCGATGGCGTTCTGGATTGAGAGTCGCGTTTGACTTAACTTTCCAAATTTCCACAGACACTTTTCACAGACGATTGAAATACACTGACAGCCTTCGCGACTCGTCCTAGGAGTTTTTCTCGAAGCACGCAAGTTCAAACCCAGGTCGTTTCGTCGAATTTGTCGAAAAGATTGGAAGTTTGTGAAATCACAGGCCTCGGCTCCTCAGCGGAACTCAAAAATAACTCATCAAGCTTCGGAAAAGACCGAACCCCTTTCGCAAATCTTGGCTTGGCCCGATCGGTCGCTGGAGGCGGGGGACATGGTGACGGCCTTTGCCATCGCCAACCCCGGCCTGGAAGATCTCGTCGAGCATGAGGTCGTCAACCTCTGGCCAGCCTCTCAGCCACAAGCCGAGCGGGGCGGCGTCACTTTTCAGGTGACCCTTGGCGACCTTCACCGCCGATTACCTGAGTTACGTGTCGCCACGCGAGTTCTGATTCGCGTCGCCGAATTTGTAGCCAAGGATTTTCCCAAACTCCATAAACGTACGTTGGCCCTCGGCTGGCGGCACTGGTTGGCGAAAGATGCCGAAGTGAAGGTGAAAGTGGCCTCGCAAGCTTCGCGGCTTAAAATCAAAAGGCGCGTTGAAGAGGTGGTCGCCGAAGCTATTGAGGAATCGCGCCCTCCGACCCGAGGCCTCAAGACCTCTTCGTCGCTCGCGGCGCAGATTTACGTTCGACTCGATCAAGATCGCGCGATGATCAGCGTGGATGCCTCCGGCGAATTGATGCATAAGCGCGGCGATCGTGAAGAGGTGGGGCGAGCCCCGCTCCGTGAGACCTGGGCGGCGGCGGTGGTGCAGCGGTTGCGTGCCCTGCTCGATCGAACTGCGGAGAGTTCTTGGATGTGGATTGAGCCGATGGCGGGCACAGCTGTTTTCGCCCGAGAGTGGCGCGCGGAGCGACCCCAGCGAGATTGGGCCTTGGGCCGTATGATCTTGTTCCGACAACAAGCCGAGCTCGCGAGTGAGAGCGACCAAACGGCCCATGGTACCTTGTCCGTGGATCCGATTGCGCATTGGTGCTTTGCCGAATCGAATCCCGCTCGTCGTCAAGGCTTGAAGGTTTGGCTCGCCGAAGAGGAGTCGGCGACCCTGGCGGAGTCGAGTCGACAACTGGGTGAGATTCTAATCGGGGTTCTGGCGAGTTCATCGTCGGGGATCCAGGCGGCCCTGCCACGCGTGGTGGTGGTCAACCCTCCTTGGGGAGTGCGACTGAAGTCCCCGGAGGCCGTCCCGACACGCGCGAAGCAGGCCGAGTTCCTCGAAGATTTGGAGAAGAACTTTGGTCCGGCGATCGTCGCTGTGGTTTTTCCACGCACGCGCGAGGGCTTAGCCGGTGCTCCGGCGGGTTGGCGCGAAATGAAGCCGCTGCAGTTTAAGGTCGGAGGCCTTCCGGTCGTGGCGCGTTTTTTTGAAGTCCGCGCCCGCCTTCCGCGCTAGGTCCGCGCGACCTCACGAGATTTCTTTCAGAGTCGACGTCAGGTTCTCGTCAGCTTTTTTGCGAGTTTGTCGACGTTGAGCCTGCGACCTCGACAAGGGCAGATGGTGCTGTTAGACGCTTGAGGCAAGTTCACCACGACCAGGGGGCAAAGCATGGCAGGTTCACCCATTCCAAATCGAAGCATGCAGGTTGCGTGTCTCAACCCACGAAGCCTTTCGGGCTTGGCTCTGGTGGCGGCGCTGGGGTTTCTGATTTCAGCTTGTCAGCCGAAGGATGAGCGACTTCAGGGCGCCAGATCCGGCGGGCCCCGAGGCTCGACAACCGGTCAAGATTTGGCCGAGGGTTTTCCCGCGCGAGATTTGGAATACGCGCAGGCCATGCTGATGGAAGTTCAAGAGAGTGCGCGCCAGATTGAATTGGTGTTGTCGGCGGATTCCGCGGCGGCAGCGCCTGTGTTACCGGCTTGCGCCAAATTATCGGTATCCACGGGCGTCGGTGCCTCGCGAAAGATCATTCGTAGTCAGACGAACTGTGAGCAAGAGGGCCAAGCCTTCCGCGGTCGCCGATCGGGTCGTGAATTCACTTTCGTGACGCCTTTGCAGCGAACCCCAGAAATAACGACCGAAGCAGCGGCAGTCGCGACTCATGATTTGGAGCAAATTCTGTTCGAGGGAAAAGCCTTGTCCTATGAGCTCACGCCCAAGGCGAACGCGAAAGACAGCTTGCGCATGAAGGTGTTCCGCTACATCAACGCCGAATTTGTACGTGGCGATGCCGAACAAGCCGTTTATAAATTCTGGACGGAGACGCACATCAATTACAACTTAGATCTGAAGAATATGACGGATCTGGGTGATCTCAAAATCGAAGTGAGCGGTCAGTTGAAGTACGATCGTGCGAGCCGACGAGTCGTCAGCTACTTCCGCGAAGACCAGCAGGGCGGTTTCAATGTGCAGGTCGAGAGCCGTCGTCGGCCCCGAAGTCAGGGACGCGGCGTCGATCAAGAGTTTCGGGCGACAGGTCGGAGTGATTTGTTGAACTTGGTTGATTGCAGTTTACCCGAGGGTGTTGTGAACACGCGTTTCACCGTTCGCAAACGCGCTCAGCGCGGTGAAACGGTGCCTTTTTCAACGGACGTGTCCAGTGAGATCGAAGTTCGTGCGGGTGAGCTGAGGAAAGCCGATGGTGAGTCGAGCCGCACAACAAAGGCTTGTCTGACAAGCGGCGAGCCTAATTGGGTCGATCAGTTTGATGGTCTGCTGTATTGAAATCTTGAAATTTTAAAGTCGGGTCATGAATCGATCGCCAGAGCGGCCATCCCAAAAGGGATGGCCGTTTTTGTTAGGCGGGCTCGGTAAGGGCCCCCCCGCTCGGAGCTTAGGGTTGAGTTGCGGGTGTCGCTGCGGGCGCCTGGATCTTGGCTGGGGCGAGGGGAGCGGGCGTCGCCGTGAGAACCGGTTCAGCCTTGAGAACGGGCGCAGGTCGTGGAGGTCGCAAGAGTTCCGCGTAGATGGGGTAGTGGTCGGAAACGCCGATTCCGCTTCGCGCATCGAAGCGCGCCGGACTACCGTAGTGATTCACCTGATAGCGATGTTCGTTCGGCACCGAAACGGATTCGGGATCCAGCCTCCAGCCCGTGGTCTCGATGCTTGCGCGACGAACGAGGATGCTGTCGAGAAAGCTCCACTCTGTTTTGGGGTGGTAGTAGTGCGTTCCATCGCAGGACTTGCATCCTTCGAGATGCGCGACTTGCCAGCGTTCGTTGAGAATCTGCTTGTAGTAGCCCTTTTCGTTGTCCTCGGCCCGCGTGATGTTGAAGTCGCCTCCCGCGATGGCCAGAATTTGCGGAGGTAGTTCCTTTTCCAGGACATTGAGAAACTCTACGGCTTGTTGACGAAGGTAGGAGGGGTTGCCTTGCGAAGGGAAGTGCAGGGAGTACACCACAGCTTGTGTGCCATCCGGCAAAGTGATCGGGACCTCGAGAATGCCGCGTGTGAACTTCGAGCCGTACTCTCCGGCGGGGTCGAGAGCTTTCATCGGGATGCGATGGATCTTGGGCTGGCGCCACATTGGAAAGCGGGACACGATGGCGGGGTCGATTCCCCGCGGGTCAAAGCTGTCGATGAGTTGAGCCGTGACGTACTGAGCATTGTCGGGAAGAGAGGCGTTGAGCTCCTCAACGAGAAGATCAAGAACCCGCTGGTTTTCCACCTCAGGAAGCGTCATCACGTCAGCCCCGCGACCTTCATTGACTTGGCGAATGACGGCTTTGATCCGCTCCAGCTTCTTTCGGAGTGAAGTGACGTCCCAATCCGTTTCTAGACACTCGCGACGGCGGTACTCGCTATCGTTGGCCATGCAGCCCTCGCGAATCTTCTTGTCCATTTTTCGACCCAGCGGAAGGTAGGTAAAGTCTTTGGTGCCTTCGTCGTGTTCGGTGTCAAAGAGGTTTTCGACGTTGTAGGACATGACCGACACCCTCTCGCCCGGTGCGCGCACTTTTTTAGGTGCCGAAGTGCACGAGATCACCAGTCCGATCAGAGCGACAAATCCCAGGCTGGCCCAGAGCCAACGACGTGGTGAAGGTGAGTGGGCAAAGGCTGAGTTCGAGTTGTTCGCTTGCACGAGGATTCCTTTCGGATGGAGTCGACGGGCCTAGCGATAATGTAAGCGCTATAGCGAAGCAACTGCTCCTTTGCGAGCAGGCTTGTTGATCGCCAAGAGAGGCGAGTTTCGGACCTGGGTCATGGGCTGAGCATCCTTGTCTTGTTTCAAGGGGTTAGGCCAATCGCTCAGGGCAAAAAGCTCAGTGCCTCCACGTCTTTGTCAGTTTCCCGTTGGCGAGGGCTCGGGGTCAGTTTTTGAGCTTGAGAAAACCAGGGCTTCTTGAGAGAAAACTCGGGCTTTGGAGGTCTTATGCGCCGCATGGGCAAGCTGACTGTTTTCGCCGGATTCCAGATCTGTGTTCTGTCGATGGCAGGTGTATTGGCCGGCGCTCCCGCCTTCGCGCAATCCGAAGCCATCATGGAGGCTGAATCCGATCGGACGCAAAGCCTCACCTCCTCGGCTCCGACGACAGCCTCCATCAATACGTCCGCCGATGGGCTCTCCAAGGCGCGTCTTTGGTTCAATGAAGCTCGACGAAACTTTGGCTCGGGTTTCTTCAACTTTGCGACGGCGCCGATGAAGTACACCAATCTCGGCGGCGGGCAGGTCTTCACTTACAATTACCTCTCGCTCGAATATCGATTGGGTCGCCAACACAAGATTTCGTTCCGGCCGGTCTTCATGTATGCCTTCGCTGGCACCGACGATCGCGGCTTCTATCGCGATGAAAGCTTTCAGTGGGGCGATGCCTTCATCAATTACACCCACTACGACTTGTTCAATCTACCCTTTGATTTCGATGTGATCTCACAGCTGAAGGTGTATGCGCCCACGAGCAATGCGAGTCGCGATCGCGGGATGATGACGCGAATTCGTCCTTACTTCATCGCGAGTCGCGTGATGGCTCCCCGATGGTCTTTGAATCTGCACTTTCAGCCCGACTACTACGTCAACGACCGTACTGCCTTTGTGAATGATCGCGGCTTCATCAACACCAATCGTCATTATGGATATGAGGCTTTTGCTGAAGTGAACTACCGCATCAACCGCTACTTCGCAGCGGCGGGAAGTTTTGGTCACGATCAGATGTGGAGTCACTCTTCAGTCGTCAATGGTCAAAGTGAGTTTCGCAATGAAGAGTTGCGGGCAGATGCTTCTGTGTCGGTCTTCTATAAGGGTTTGATCTCTGCAGTTGGCTTATCGCAAAAACATGACGTCCTCAGACCGCGGCGCGGCTTGCGCGTTTTCCACGACGAAGAGACCTCGTACTACGTCCGATCCTTCTACAGATTCTGAAGCTTCTGCCTTTAAATCGACTGATCTTAAACTGCGGCCCAAGCTTGGGCTCGGGCTGCGGTATTTCTATCGCATGCGATCTTGCGGCTGGGCCCCAGCGTGAGTCGATGCTGATCCCGTATGCGCCGTGTTTTCCGTAAGCTCAGGCATAAAGAGCGTCTTGAGTTTCTCCGAAGACCAAACTCGGAATCGATCGATGTAGGCGTACGCTGCTGGCACAACGATCAAAGTGAGCAGGGTCGATGAAACCAGGCCACCGATGATGGCCCAGCCCATTGAAGTGCGCTGTTTCGAAGCTTCGTTGAGGCCAATCGCGATCGGCACAGTTCCCGCGATCAGCGCCATCGTCGTCATCAAAATGGGACGAAGCCGCGTGCGGCCTGCCTTAATCATGGCCTCACTTCGATCCATGCCTTCGCTGATCAGTTGGTTCGCGTAATCCACGAGCAAGATGGAGTTCTTCGAGGCGATTCCCAGCAGCATAACCAGGCCGATCATCGAAAATAGATTCATCGTCTCTTGGCCGATGAAGAGGCCCACGAAGGCTCCACAGATCGCGAGCGGAAGAGCCAACATAATGGTGAAGGGTGTCACGAAGGATTCATAGAGCGAAGCGAGCACAAGGAAAATGAAGATCACGCCGGCTCCCATGGCAAAGGCCATCGACTGGCCCAGCTCGGCGAAGTTCTCAGCTTGGCCGATGAATTGAAAGCGCATGTCTTTGGGGAGCTTGATGTCGTCTTTCATCATCTTTTCGACGTCTTTGAGGATGGCCGCGAGACCTGCACCTGGCGCGATATCCGCCGTGATTTGCACGGCTTTCATTCGATCCATTCGATTGATGGCGCTGGGTCCCGTGGCATCCACAGGTGCTGCAACCGTCGCCAGGCGAATCATACTCTGGTTGAGGTTGGGAACGAAAATCTCATTGAAGCCGGCCTTCAGATCGCGCTGATCGTCGCGCAAGCGAACTCGGATGTCATACTCGATGCCCTTTTCGCGATACTTCGCCGGTACGACACCTTCAATTTGAGTTCGCAACTCTTGCCCGATCGAGGCCGTCGAAACGCCGAGCATCTGGGCGCGAGCTCGGTCGGGAACGACTTGGAACTCAGGTTTCCCGGTGCGGAAGTTGATGTCGGCGTCGAGGAGCGGCTTGTATTCGCGAATCTTTGCCATGGTCGCCAGACTGACTTCTTCAAGTTGCTTTTGATCGGTGCCTTGAATGACGAGAACAAAGGGCCGCTGGCCTCCGCCGACGGCATCGTAATCCTTCACCTTAGGTTGGGCGTGGGCAAAGGCTTGTAACTGTTCACGCAAGCGAGCCTTGAATTGGCTGGTGTTAACGTTCCGCTGAGCTCGTGGAACGAGCTTCACGTAGAGATCCGCGTAGTTTGGATCGCCCTCGCGCGACCCGACGGTGAGAGCGGCGACTTCGACTTCAGGATTCTCGCGAACTTTTTGATCCACATCGAGGGCAAGTTTCGACATGGCCTCGAGATTGGTTCCAGGCGGAAGGTCGACACTGACAACGAACTCACCGGCGTCCTGCGTTGGAAGGAAAGTGAAGGGAACAAACTTGGCGAGGCCCATACACAAGAGGAAAATCACAAACGAAACGCCAAGCGAGGCCATCGGTCGACGAAGAACCAGTCGCAGGAGCCGCTCATAGCGATCTTCAAGTCGGTCTTGAAAATTCGAGAACCCCTTCAGCATGCGTCCGACGCTTCGGTCATAGAGTGAATGACCTTCGCCAGGCTTGGCGTGGGTTCGACCAGCGAAGTAGGCGGAGAGCATGGGTGCCATGGTGAGTGCGTCAAACAGCGAGATCGCCATTGCAAAGCAAACCGTGAGTCCAAACTGTTTGAAAAATTGTCCGACGACGCCACTGAGGAAGCCCAAGGGCCCGAAGACGGCAATGACGGCCAAGGTCGTCGCAATGACGGCAAGCCTCACCTCATTAGTTCCCTCGCGGGCCGCTTGCAGGGGCGATTTGCCCATTTCGATGTGGCGGAAGATGTTCTCTCGAACCACGATCGCGTCGTCGATCAATAGACCTACCGAGAGCGAGAGCGCCAACAAAGTCATGATGTTGATCGTGAATCCACTGATCGCCATGAGGATGAAGGCGCCGATCAAAGAGTTGGGGAGAGCTAGGCCAGTGATTATGGTGGAGCGGCCGTTGGCGAGGAAGAAAAAGACGGTCACGACGGCCAGTATGACGCCGATGAGAATCGATTCCTGCACGTCGAAGATGTTGTTTCTAATCCAGATGGATCCATCTCGTACGATCGTGAGCTTGGGGGAGCCCTCTTCTTTGGCGAGCTCGGCGTTGGCTTTGTTGATGGCGGCGATCGCGCCATCGGCGACGCGAATGGTGTTCGCGCCGGATTGCCGGAAGATGTAAAGGAAGAGCGATTTTTCGCCGTTTAAGAAGGCTCGTGAGTTTTCATCGGCGAGCGTGTCCTGGATCCGTGCGACATCACCGATGCGAACAGGAACATCGTTTCCGAAAAAATTCAGCACGAGGTTCTCGATGTCCTGAAATGATTTGAACTGGCCGACTGTGCGGAAAATAGTTTCGGTTTCTCCCTCCGACTTTTTCCCGGAGGGAATGTCGTTGCCTGCGCCGGCGAGACGGGCGGCAACAAGACTGGCGGAGAGTTCGTGCTCTTTGAGCTTTCGACGGTCGAGCTGCACTTGCACTTCGCGTTTTCGGCCGCCCAAGATTTCCACTAAGCCAATCTGTGGGACTTGCTCAATCTTTGGTTTGATGCGCTCGTTCACCAAATCGAACAGTTGACCCTCGGGAAGCTGGGCGCTGACGCCCACGATCAATACCGGTTGATCGGCGGGATCGATCCGTCGGATCACGGGCTCGCGAATGTCCGTCGGCAGTTTGCGTTTCGTGGCGCCGACACGATCACGGACTTGTTGTTCGGCGTACTTCACATCGGTTTCCAGAGTGAACTCGGCGATCACCACAGAGAGACCTTCGCGGTTCTGTGAGGACAAGCGTTTAATACCCGAAAGAGTGGAAAGCTCGTCTTCGATCGGCTTAGACACCAAGGTTTCGACTTCGGCGGGTCCGGCTCCCGGGTAGGGCGTGCTGACGGTGACGACGGGAAAGGTGACGTCCGGGAAGAGATCGACGCCCATGCGCGACATCGCGCCAAGGCCGACCACGAGAGTCAGGATCACCACACAGGTCAGAAAGATCGGACGGCGAATTGAAAGTTCTGAGAGATCCATTGATTACTCCTGCTCCGAGCGGGCATCGGCTTTGGGGCCATAGAGCTTCATTTGTGCATAGAGACTGAGAGCTTCAGCGAGGCTTCGCAATCGACCCAATTGTGTCTGTTGATACTCAGTTTCAAACTGAATCACTTGGGCAAGAATAGCGCGGCCCACCCGATGGCGCGCGCGCTCGTGCTCGAGCTTAGCTTTCTGAGCGCGCTCCAGTTCCTCAAACAGCAGGGCGCGTTCTTTAGATGTTTGATATCGAGAAGCCAGATCGATCCAGTCGCGCTCTTCCTCTTGGTTTCGTCGCTGAAGCTGCTCGCGCGCGGCCTGAGCCTCCAAGTCCCAGCCTTTCTCTGTGCGAGACCTAAGTGCGAAATCCAAGGGTAACTGCAAGCGTAGTCCCACGGTCTGTGTGGGTTTATCCGTGCGCCAGGAGTCGGCGAGTGCATCCGATGAGGTCGCTCGCAGGGGTGAGTTCCACGCATACTGTCCGAAGAGTTCCAATTGGGGTCGCGTGCGCTCCCGCGATGCTTGGGCCTGGAGTTCAGCGGCTTGAGCTTGCAGGCGCAGAGCCTCGATCTCCGAGCGAGAATGCGAGCGAGTGAGCTTTTTCCACTTCTGAATTCGAGCGGCGTTGATCTCCACGAGTGCCTCCGGCACGACGTCGTCGCCGCGCCCGCGAGCCAGATTAAAGTTGAGGCGCGCGGATCTTTCGTCGTCTTCAGCTTGCAGCATCTCGAGCCGACGGGCTTTCAATTGAGCGTCGGACTGGAGTTGCTCGGTACGATCTGACAAATTCAAACGCACGCGACGCGAGGTCCAATCGTGCATGGCTTGCGCGCGAGCAAGAGCATCTTGCGCGACTTTCTTGGCTTCGCGAGCTAGTGCGAGTCGCCAGTAGAGGACTTCTGCTTCGAGGAGCGTGCCTTCGCGTTGGGCCTCTTGAGCTTTGCTCTTTGCGTTCCCCGCCAGCACGGCGGCATCAATTTGATTCGCGGTTTCGCGGCCGCCCCAATTTCGCCAAAGTGGGAGCGAGGCTTCCACCGCCGGTCGAGCTTCAAAGAACTTGGGGCGGATACCCACATAGTTCGATTCGGTGTATTGATAGCTGAGTTTGGTTTGCAGGCCGAAGCGAAACTGCTGGCTCAGGCCGGCGGCCATAGTGTTCGTGTCAATGCGTTCGTAGTTGAAAAATGGCGAAGGCTTGGCCTCCGAATTAAGAACGGCGTTCGCAAAGAAGTGAGGCTTAAAGGCGACCGTCGCCTCATCGGCCGTCGCGCGTGCGGCTTGAGCGCCAAGATCAGCCGCCTTATAAGCCGAGCTTTGGTTCTGCACTTCGAACAGATAGCCTTCGAGTTGTAAAGTCGGGGACTGGGCGCTGACCGGCAAAGACCAGACGAGCGGTGCGATGAGCGCAAGGCCTACCGAGAGCGCTTGAAGATAGTAAACTTGAGATTTCATGATCGGCTCCGTTCTCGCAAGTCGTCTTGGCGATGAGGGCGTAGGCCAAATTCCAGCAAATCGAGCCAAGTTTCGACGAAGTCATCGCGATATTTTTTGTCGGCGATCGAATCGCGTCCAAGAAGAAGTCGTTTCTTTTCGGACTTTAGAAATTCAATCAATGAACCAAAGACGAGTGAGGTGGTGATTTCAAGGCGACGCGGCTTTTCAATCAACTTCACCTTTTCGGCGTGGCGGAGAAAGTTTTCCAGTCGAAGGAAGAGCTGGAAAAAAACGTCCTTAAAGATTTCGGTGGCGACCGGTTGGCCCATATCGATGTCGCGATGGATGATGGTGCAGAGATCGGGCTCTCGCAGGTGCACATCGATCATTTCTTCAGCGAACATTTTAAGTCGCAAACGAAACTCTTCGCGCGACTTGGGTTCGCAGAGAATGCGGTCCATGGCTTCCATGCGACTTTGTGCGAAGTTCAGAATGCAGGCGCGGTAGAGACCTTCTTTGCCGCCGAAGTAGTAGCTGATCAGGCTGATGTTAACGTTGGCGGCCTCCGCCAGCTCTTTTACCGTGGCGGCGTCGTAGCCGCGATCCGCGAATATGGGTTTAGCTGCGTCGAGCAGAGCTTGGCGCGAGTGAATTTTCTCTTCAGGGCTTGGAGCGGCACCGTGTTTGGACGCATTCATATCTGGTTATCATCGGACGAATTTTTGAATTTTTCAAATAAACGTTTGAAAAGGTCAAATGGCGTTTTAATTTTGGATAAAGCGAGGCTTCGGCTCCTCTTGGATTCGTCCGTAAGCACCTTAAATCAATAGGTATTTGTGATATTGGCCCGAATTAGAAATGGGCTCCCGGCGCGGCCAGAGAGGGGCCAGCCGACTCCCGCGGGGGAGATGGGCGCTTCTGCGGCCACGCCGCGGACCTCAGAAATTAGGATTCTTTGGGAGCGCTGGCTCCAAGACTCTGTCTTTCCTTCCAGCGTCGATAAATGAAGATCAACAAGCCCACAGCAAGAGCTGAGAAGAGGTAGATCTTGGCCGTCTGGAGGTGTTTGAGAATTTCGCGGCCGTAGTAGCCGACAAAATAAATCTGCGTGGGAACTGAGATCAGTGCGGCGATGGAATCAACGGCGATAAATTTGACGGGTGAAAGCCCCATGGCGCCGCACATGAGGTGGCCAGGAAATCGAACTCCAGGCGTGAAGCGGAAGACGATGACGGTCCAGTATCCATACTTTTGCATCCAAGTTTTGACCTTGGCGAGCCTCTCTTCCGAAACCATTCGGCGAAAGATTCTCAACTCAAAAGCTTTGGGCCCGAGCCGTTTACCCAGCCAATAGATCAAGAAGTCGGAGAAGATCACGGCCAAGAAGGCGTTCCAGGCCATGATGTGGATGTTCACGATGCTCGCGTCTGGCGGATGCGGGCTGTCGGGAAACAAGGCGAAGTGGGCGATGA
>CANHQR010000005.1 GCA_947462815.1 Pseudobdellovibrionaceae bacterium | reverse complement strand
CCCCACCAAGATCGCGAGAATTCTAAATCGATGAAATCTTCCGTCGTCTGCATCACCAAGAGAATAATAGACTGTGCGGCCCAGTCTCGGGTGCGAAGCAAATTCCACCACAGCCACGGTCGAAATACGAGACTCGCCAAGAGCTTCAAGGCCCGCCCGCGGCCCGAATGCAGGGGTACGGCCAGGCCGCGAAGCAGCTGACTGCCCGAAGGGTAAATCACCGTCTCGATTTTTGTCTGGGCGTCGGGATGAATGGCCGCGCCAATAGCGATCCCTCGGTGCGGGTGCGACGCCGAAGCCGATCGGGGTGCGCGTGTGGCTCCAACCAAACTTTCGCCATTGGTTCGAACGCCCTTGCCCAGTCGAGGTAGGTCTAAGCGCAACCAGCCTCGAGCTCGATGCTCAAGAAGCAGTCGCAAACTTCCCAACACCCCGGCCGCCAAAACAACTCGCTTCGCCTTCAAATTTTCCGCCGCTCGACCGCGCTGCACATCCACAGTTTGCACGGACCAGCCTTGGCCCTCGGCGCTGAGACGCACCACGCGACGATCGGCGCGAATCTCGACACCGAGCTTTTCGGCAAAGAACAAGTAGTTCTTCAACAAGGTGTTCTTCGCGCCGACCCGACAGCCGACCATACAAGCTCCGCAGCGCGTGCAGGGCCGACGCAGAGGACCGCGACCACCGAAATAGGGATCTTTCGCTCTCGCCTCAGTGACCTCAGTCGCACCAGAATCGCCAAAATACACACCGACTTCCGTCGCATGAAACGTGTCTTCGCAGTTGAGTTTGCGGGCCACCGCTCGCAGCGCGGCCTCAGGCTCACCGGCGTAAGGGTAGGTTGTCACACCGAGCATTTTTCGCGCGCGTTCAAAATGGTGTTCCCACTCCTGAGGATCTCGCAAGGCTTTCGGCCACAACGTATGCCGAAGAACCGGATCTTGGGGCTTCATGAGTGTGTTGGCATAAACCAGGCTTCCCCCGCCCACGCCTTTACCATGCAATAGCCACACGCCTCGTAGCAGGGTCAGAGCCTGAATGCCAAAGCATCGCAACCGTGGCGCCCAAAGGTAGCGACGAAGCTGTAGATTACTCTCCGCAAAGTCCTCATCGCGATATCGACGCCCCTCTTCGACAATGGCGACACGCCAGCCGCGCTCCGCCAAGCGCAAAGCGCTCACCGAGCCGCCAAAGCCCGAGCCCACGATGATCACGTCAAAATCGTCTACCAACTCAGTTTCTCCAGCCGGCCATGGCCCGCTTTCAAATGGGGTCACACCGAGGTTCAATTCCACTTTTGCCCCACAAAGCTGTCAACGCTGCGTTCCTAAATCCGATTTTCCGCGCGACTTAAAGCGCACCGCGACGAAAGACAAAGAATTTTCGCAAAGAGCCACTTTGACCTCAAGACAAGAGCTCAAATGCGCGTTCCCTCGTCGAGCCTCCGTGCCGAGGTGACAATTCGGCTCCTCGATCGCCCGATCTCCGCCGGCTTTCTCGGCAACTTCATCCTTCACCTCTCAATCGCGGAGCCAGACCGTCACCAAGTCGATCTCCCAAGGTGCCGAGACAACACGGCGGATTGGTCAACACCGAGCCTGCTCTCATTGAACCTTTGAGATTTTCTTTGCCGAGGCCCAAGGCTGAGTGTTTTTCTACGTCGCGCGAACCGAGCTGCCTCGCTTCCGAGGGGCCGACCACTTCGACATCTTGTGTATCGTTTGGATCCTACGAATCTCGAAATTGGCGGTGGAGGTCGAGACAAGGCGAAGTCCGCATCCCGCAAGCGATCAAAGTTTCGGGAATTCACATGGAGGGGGAATCGTGCTCGACCAACAACTTGGTGGAAGTTCAATCCGTCAGAAGTTCAGTCCTATTTCCAAGCGCCGGCGGATGCACCGAGCGGCCCGGATCAGCGTCGCGGCGCTCGCCGTGGTATCCATGCTCGTGGCTTGCTCTCCCGAGCGCATCACCGAAAAGTTCTCACACCAACTCATCCAATCGCACTCACCCGAAGACTTGTGGCCCACGGACCTGTGGAAGATTTTCTCCACACGGCCAGATCCGGAAACACACAGTTATTTCCTGATCAAGCTCGAAGCCCCCGCCCTCTTCGCACAGCAAGCACAACCCACACCCGAACAAGTTGTCGCCTTGAGCGAGTCTCAGGATCAAGTCCTCAAGAAACTGCAGGCTCTGTCCACGGAAATCAAAGTCATTTACCGCTACCGATTCGTGGTGAACGGCTTTGCGGTCGTGGCTCCGACAGCCTTACTCGAATCGATCGGACAAGTTGCGGGCGTGGCTCGCATTGAACGTGCTGTCGATTTCGACCGACCGATCGTCGAACGAACTCAAGCAGATTCCACTCTCAAGGCGACGTCGAGTTTTGATCGTACGTCGGCCAAATTCATCGGCGCCCTCGAAGCACATGCGCGGGGTTTCCGCGGCCAAGGTCTCCGCGTCGGCATCATCGATTCCGGCATTGATTATACACACAAAATGTTTGGCGGCACGGGTACGGCAGATGCATTCAAGGCCGTCGATCCTGCAGCCCCCCACCCGAGCTTCCCCAGTGCAAAGGTGGTCGGTGGCCTCGACTTTGTCGGCAGCGAGTACAATACCTCTTCGCCCATCTTCGAAAAGCGAATCCCGAAGGTGGACTCCAATCCCATCGATGAAGGCGGACACGGAACGCACGTCGCAGGCAGCGTCGCCGGTCGGGGCGATGGCGTAAAGACTTATGATGGTGTGGCTCCGGACGCGCTCCTCTACGCCCTCAAGGTATTTGGCGCCCAGGGCTCAACCAACGACACCGTGGTCGTCGCGGCTCTCGAGTTCGCCGCGGATCCAAACGGAGATGGCAACCCGAGCGATCGCCTGGACGTCGTGAATCTGTCGCTCGGCTCAGGCTTTGGCGATGGACAAATTCTCTACAATGAGGCCATCGCGAATTTGGCCGGCGGCGGCACTTCGGTGGTCGCCTCAGGAGGAAACTCGGGCGATACACCCTTCATCGTCGGCGCTCCCGGCGTTGCCGACGCCGCCCTTTCGGTAGCCGCCTCGGTGGATAACGCCGATGCCAACTGGCGCTTTCGAGCTTCGCGCATCCTCCCTCAATCCTCGCCTGAATTTCTCGTCGAGGCCATTGAAGGCACAATCACCAAAGCCTTGGCTGACTCCGGTCAAGTGGACGCCGAAGGCCTCTACGTTGGCCTAGCCGCTCAAGATCTAAGCGCTGAAGTCGCCGCAAATCTCCAAGGCAAAATCGCAATCATCGATCGCGGCCAAGTGTCTTTTGCTGAGAAAATTCGTCGCGCCGAAGCGGCAGGGGCCATCGGCGTGGTGATGCTCAACAATCAAGAGGGCGAACCCATCCGCATGGGCGGCGCTGACACCGACAAATTCAACATTCCGGGCATCATGGTGAGCAAGGCCGTGGGTGAGAAACTCAAGACCCTTTTGAGGACCGAAACCCTGCGCATAGAAATGACCAGCGCGCAGGTGATCGAAAAGCCGGAACTGATTGATACGATCACCGGATTTTCATCGCGTGGACCGCGTTCAATCGACGGACGCATCAAGCCCGAAATCTCGGCTCCAGGCTCCAAGATTCTGTCCGCGGCTATGGGCCTCGGAGATGAGGGTGTCGAAATGTCAGGGACATCGATGGCAGCGCCGCATATGGCAGGCGTGATGGCGCTGTTGCATCAGGCCTTCCCAAATCTGAGCGTGGCGCAGCGTAAGGCATTGGTGATGAACCGAGCCAAGCCCATTCGCACAGCAAAGGGCGAGATCTACTCCGTCGCCCGCCAAGGTGCGGGCCGCGTGCAAATCATCGAGACTCTCGATGCCTCCGCACTCCTCTCACCGGCGGCGATCTCTCTAGGGCCCCAGCAGGTGGAATCACAAAAGACCATCCTGCGCAATGTGCAGGTGCGGGCGCTGAAATCTGACATCAAGGCGCGCTGGACGCTTGAAGAAAGCACCGGCAACTTGCGCCTTCAAGCCCCTGGCGATTTCGAGGTCAAGGCGCAAGAGACTCGCATGATCGCCCTGCGTTTCACGTTGCTGCAGCCCCCCTCGACCGCGACGAACGTCAACGAAGCCTTCGGCTTTGCCGTGCTCCGCGACTTACAGGGCACGGAGTTGGCGCGTGTACCCGTGCTGGCCATTCTCACCAAAGTCAGTCCCATCGAAGTTTCGGATTTGAAGATTCGATCGACATCAGCGGCCGACGCCACGGGTGCCGTGGTGGACTTGGAAATCAGCAACCTCGGGGCTCAGGACGTCGAGGTTCTCCCCTTCAATCTTATCTCGCAAGACGCACGCAAGCCAGACCCCATCAGTGAAACTTCGCGATCGAGATATTGCGACATGGAACTTGCGGCCTATCGGGTGCAAGCGCATGCCGATGGCGATCGTCTAGAAGTCGCGGTGAAGCTGTACGAACCGATGACAACTTGGGATCTCTGTGAATTCTCGGTGTTGCTGGACCGAGATGGCGATCAGGTCGCGGACCAAGAACTTGCCGGAGCTCGATTGGACTCGCTCGCAGGCTTCAACGAACAGCGCTTTGCTAGCCTACTCTTGGATGTGCCGCTGATCCGACAATTACGTCAGTCCTACGAACAAGCACTCAAAGCGCCGCGCGGACCTCAAGACCCAGAACCGAAGCTCGATTTTCGCCCGGCGGTCTTGAATGTCGGTGAATTCGACGGCAAAGGACTCGCGACGATTGCTTTCATCGAGGCCCCGATAGCGCTCCTGGCAAGATCAGCAGATGGTTCGCTAAAGGTGCGGATCGGAACGACGGCGCAAACTGGTTCAGCGATTGAGCCCGACGACTTCCTGATCGCGGGACAAGCCGAGTGGTTCACGCTTAATATTCGCCCAGAAGCACAAGGTTATGCGGAGCTGCCTCCGCAATGGAAACTCGCTGCGGGCCAGCGGCAAAACTTCAGCATTGTGAAGGGTGCTGGCCGAGAGCGCTTGGTTCTACTCACACCCCAGGGACGAGCTTTCCGGGGCGGAGTCGGACAAGATCATCAAGCCCTTCTCCCGCGCGAAACTTTCCAGCCCTGACCAAAGAGGACCGCGATTCCCTGCCGATACTCGTCGATCGACTGAGGCGGCATCGGTAAAGATGGACTGGTGCGTCTGTAAGGTCATCTCAGCTCGGATAAACTTTGCTCCAAAACTTGATTGGCGAGGTTCACTTGTTTCAGCAGGTCCTCAAGTTGCGTCTGCTCCTGCGCCGGGCGCTCTCGATTTAGATCAGGATGGAGTCGTCGCGCCAATCGGCGATACGCGTTTTTCAAGTCTTGTTTGTTCACCTGACTCAACTCGCGGAAGCCCATAATCCATGCGGCGGCCTGAAGATCACGATGAGGATGGAGAGCTAGCACCCAACTACGCCAAACCTGCACATCCGGAGCCTTCAAGTCGATCGAATGCTGAATGGATTCAGGCGCTGCCAGGAATTCGCGAGGACTCGGATAGCGAACTCGAGGTTCAGCTTCGCTAGTTCGCTGCCGCTGCTGCTGATGTGAGGTGTCTGCGCTCCCTGATCTTTCTCTCGCGTCGTTCGACTTTCGGGCAAAATCTTCCCAGCTATAGGGTCGCCACGCTCGTCCTCCTCGCTCGGAGCCTCGCGATTGCGCAAAAGGATTTTCTGTTTGCGGCCGCTCTGTCTTAGAGTCCCGCGGATCACGCGGAGGCACGCTGTACTCGCGAATGCGCTGAAGCGACATCATTTGCGACTTTTCAATCTCGAAGACCACCCGATCTCGTAAAAGAATAAAATGAGTCGGCGTCTCATCGGCAAATATCCCCTGAAAAACTCCCTGCCAAGAAGTCGCCTGAACTTTATCTTCAACTCGTCGAAGTGCCCAACGCGAACTCCAGAATATGGGATCGAGTCTTTGGATTCCTCCGCGACGCGCCTGCACGGAGCGGCGAAGCAGCTCTGCGCTCAGACTCCATGCTTGGCCTGAGTTGATCTCCTGAAATCGCCACTGGCCGTTTTCGAGAGCCTGAAATAGAGCCATCTTTTGCTGGAGTTTTCCTTGCTGATCCACCCACTGGACACGCACGCGCTCGCCCCGCGCATAAAAAGGTCGCGCACGGACGAGACTTTGAATCGATCCGAATCGAACTTCGGCGACCTGCCCATCGACATCCCTCAACTTCAAACTCCCAAGACTCTCGGAAACGAAATGATAGAGATGCGGAAGCCCTCCATCTCGTGGCGTCAAAAGCACGGACTCGCCAGGCTCAAGTCGTAACTCCTCAACCCAACTGCGCACAGGGTCTCGACCGAGGACTCCGGCCTCCATCAAGCGACGGACCTCGGGCCACAAGAAACCCCGCTCCAAAAGATGTTCGGCCTTCCGCCGAAGCTGGGACCAAGTGTACTCACCCAAACGCGACTCATGGCCGCTGCGACCGTCTTCACCCATGCCGATTCGATGGGCCTCGAGAAGGGTGCGAGATTCCGCAGGAGTTAGTTCTCGCTCCATGATGATCTGCGCGCGTGTTAACCGTTCAAGCTCTTCGGCACGAGTTTCGGCGGGCCAGAAGAGGGCTTCACAACGAATTTCAGCCCTTGCTTCAGATGCGTCAAACAGTCCACCCCAAGCGCCAATTGCGAAACAGAGCCATAGACCGAACAGTAGATCACGACCGCGAGGCAGTAGTCCTCGAACTAGATTGAGAAGCCCGAGCGGAGCGCGCGCCAAAATACAAAATTGATCTGTGTATGCAGCACGACCTGACATATGCTCCCAAATCGCCAAAAGGTTGGTATCGCGGGTTCAGTTTGAGAATGCGAAGTTCGGGCCACCGCCCCATACCAATATAGGACACTAGGCCTCCAAATGGACTTTCCTAAGGATTCAGAACTTATCGACAATTCAAGATTTCGTCGAGGACCCGTAGAAGCCCCGATGCGACTCGAAGACGGCAACAAAAAGACAGGACCACCGAGGTCACGATTCCCGGCGCTTCGGCGACGGTTTTGGGCTCTACTCCGCCCGTAACGCCGCCACCACATCGAGTTGTTCCGCTCGAAGAGCAGGATACAGACCCGAGCCGATCCCAACCGACAGAATCGAAATCAAACTCATCGAAATCGCCAGAATGTCGAAGGTCCAAACGAACTTCACATCAGGAAAAGCGAGCGACACTCCATAGAGAACAAGATGCAGTAAAAGCATCGACGAAACCAAGCCCACGATCCCCGCCAATCCACAAAGCGCCATCGACTCACCAATCACCATGGCCCGGAGGTCGCGGGGTTCCGCACCCACAGCCCGGCGAAGCCCCAACTCACGCAACCTCTCACCCAGCGACACCAAAATCATGTTCGTCACCCCGGTCGCCCCGACAAGGAGGGTGACAAAGGCGACGCCGATCAATAGCCCATTGAAAATTTTGAGAAATCTCTGCATCTGCTCGAGCACGCGATTATTGGCACTCGCACGGAAGTCACCCGCGGCCCCGTATTTCTGTTTAAAAAACTGTTCGACATGCTTGGAGAGCTTTTCGGGATCAGCTCCTGCGCGCACTTCAAAAATGACGTTATTGAAATCGCCTTCGTTTGAGTTCGGACTCTCGCCTCGAATCGCTCGAACATAGGAGTGCGGCAAAATCAGCTCTTGTCCCGACCGTCCCCTGCGGCTCGAGGCCGACTTCGGCTCAGCGAGCCGACCCACGACGCGACATGCGAAGTTCAATCGACCGGTCTTGACGAACAGGAGTGGCTTTTCTGACTGATGATTTTTGAAGTCGAGATGGGTCAGTTCCAATTCGCGCGCAATCCCCGAGCCGATCACGCAAACCGCGTTTCTCTCGAGAACATCAATGGCCGAAATACCCCGACCAGCGAGCACGCTGAACTCGTTCAGACGAATGCCGTGTTCATTAACGCCGGCCATATTCACATCTTCGGTCACACTCCGGCCACCGTAGGAAACTTGGGCACCCCAAAAATTCGCTGTCGGAGAATAATACTCAAGATCAGGAAACAGGCGTGTCAAAGCCGCCAATTCTTCATCCTTGAACTCGCGAAAGTAGGTCTCAAGAGGCTTGCTGATCGGTAAGTTCCAGTTGGTGTATCCCCACAAACGAAAGCTTCTCACACCGAGACGATCATAAGACTCGAGAATCCTCTCGCGAGCGAAGCGCCCGATCGTGATCATGGAAAGAACAGCTGCCACACCGATCGCCACACCAAATAGAGTGAGCAAATTGCGCGACGGATTGCGACGCAACAATTTCCACGATGAGCCGAAGGCTCGCCGCCAATTCAGGTGCTGAAATAGGTTAGTCCTAACTGCGGAGTCCTTCGCAACCATCTGTGAAGCAGAAATATGCCCAGCCGCTTCTCGATCCGCCGTGGAGACGGTGCCGAGCTTCGCATCAAGATCTACCGATGAAGATTTGATCTCGTCCAATCGATCCAAAACCCCATCTCTCAGGCGAATGATTTGCTCGCAGGAGTTGGCCACACCTTCATCATGAGTGATCAGGATCACCGTGCGACCCTCGGCACAGATCTCATCGAAAATTCCCATGATTTCAGCCGCCGTTGCCGGATCAAGGGCTCCGGTCGGTTCATCTGCAAGAATGACTTGAGGATTCATCAGCAGAGCTCGAGCAATGGCCACGCGTTGGGCTTGTCCGCCTGACAGCTGTGAGGGCGTTCTCGACTCTAAGCCCTTCAATCCCAGACGATTGAGAAGGCCGATGGCCCGCTCGCGAAGCATCGGCACCTGATCCGCCGCCACGTAGTCCGCTCCCAACATCACATTGTCGAGCACCGACCAGGCCGGCAACAGATGAAAATTCTGATAGACAAAGCCGATACTCGCGGCGCGAAATCGTGCACGTCGAGCTTCATCCCAATTCCAAATCTCTTCACCGAGAACACGGACCCGACCCGACGTGGGTCTTAACAGACCACCCAGAATATAGAGCAAGGTCGATTTGCCCGAGCCCGACGGGCCACAGATGGCAATCTTATGGCCTCGGCTCGAGGTGGCGTTCAAATCAATTCGAAAGCTCAAGCCTCGCAAAACTTCGGTTTTACGATTTTCCGAAACATAGTCGAGCTTAAGATCCGTCAGCTCCAAAACCGACGAATTGCCGGGCGATGAGCTTTGGGCGGCTCCACCTGGGCGCTCCACGCGAAAGTCCATCAGTTCGCGTCTCCCGCTTCTTTTGCGAGAGGGAACACAACTTCATCGCCGGCTTTGAGGCCTTCGGTGATTTCGATAAAGCTTTCCGTGCGAAGACCGGTTTTAACTTCAACACGTTCATTGTTTTTCTTTTTGATGACGGCAAACTTTCCTTGTTCGCGAAGTACGAACTCCTGGGGCAAGCGCAACACCTTTTCCCGAGACGCGACTCGAATCTCCACGACGCTCGAAAGTCCGGAGACGACTTCAGGAGTCGGATTCTTTAACTGAATGCGAATCGGAAAGCTTCCGCCCTTGCGATCCCAGGAGTTATCAGCCTCGCGGGCCGACTGAAAGATTTGAACAATCTCGCCGTCAAACTCCAAGCCCTGGATCGCATTGACTCGAATGCGCGCCTTTTGCCCAATCTTCACCTTCGTGAAATCCGCCTCGGGTACATCGGACTCAATCTGCATCTGACTTCGGTCTTCGAGCTTAATGAGGCGAGATTCATTGCCTGAGTTGGTGACGTAGTCACCCTCGGAGCGCAGCACCTGACTGACCATACCATCAAAAGCGGCACGCATCGGAAAACCCACTTCCTCAGGCGAAAGGTTGGCTGTGATCGTGATCAACGGATCGCCCTTTTTGACTCGACTTCCGACCTCAACAAAGAGTTTGCGTACATAACCCGCGTAGGGTGCGGGCAAAAAGCTCTCGCGCTTGGCTTTGACCGTACCGCTGATCGCCACTGTCTGATGAAGATCCCCGATTTCGGCTTTTGCAGTGGGTAGTTCGCCGCGGTCTTTGTTCGCACATCCCGAACTGAACCAGACAATTAGAATCAAAGATGCCACTCGCCGAAATAGCGAAACTCTCGCCAACCAACGGGTCTGAGGTCCAGTTACCTTACGGACATATTTCATGAGCGAGATCTCCCCGAAAGCTTTGCACCCGCAACCAATGTCTGGCCCACTCGTTGGCCAGCTCAATCTGCGATTGAACCGAAGCGCGCAAAGTCTGGCTCGCACTCAGCCAATCCAAATACGTCGTTCTTCCCTCGCGATAATCCACAACAATCTGCTGAAAACTTTTTCGTTCAAGTTCATAAAGTCGCTGCGCGAGTTTTCGACGCTCACGCAGTCGCTCCCCTTCATCGATCAGCAAATCTCGTTCGGCAATGAAACTGCGTTCGGCTTCCTGCCATTCGCGTTCCGCAACCGACTTGGCCTCGATGGCCTCCCGGCGCTGAAGCGCATCACTTCCCCAATCCAGGATCGGCAAAGAGAAATTCACACTCGCTGATAGCGAGCGAACTTGATCGGAAGCTGATGCCGAATCCAGCGGTGAGCGCCGAATTCCATACGAGGCCGAGACTTGCGTGACTAAACCCGTCCGCTGTCGCTGAAGCTTCTCGTTCAGCTGGGCGACGTCCCACTTCAGCCGCGCCACCTCGAGCGACGGAGAAGTCTTCATACCGACCAAGGACGGCGGCTCTAAACTCGCCATACTCTTCCATGATAAGGCCAAGCTCTCCGGGGGAAGCTCCTCACCCAGCAGAACCTTGAGCCGCTCCAAAGCTTCGCGCTGTGCTCGCTTGAGGTTGAGCCGAGTTTCACGAAGCTTCAAAATCTCCGCTTCAAACTTTTGCTGATCTCTTTGGCGCGCCAGCCCCTGACGAACCGAGCCCGATAAAATTCGGAATTGGCGCTGCAATTGCTCTTCGTTCTCCGCCAAGTCTTGATCGCGACTTGCAAACGAACTCGCAATCAAAACTTGGTCGATCACATTCACGCCCAAACGCTGCAGCTCCAAGCGATTTTGCCACTTGGTTCGTTCGTGCTCAAGTTGCGCGCGACGAGCCTCGGTCCATGGGGAGAATAAAGCCGGCAAATTCAAATCGGCGCGGAGAGACGCAAAGTTCGAATTAAGGGCACCGCCTCCCGATCCCGCATCGCTCACACTCGCGCCCGCGTCTGCGGAGAGTCGTGGCCAATACCACTTTTGTGCCAGCGCCGATCGATCAGCGGCCAACTCCACTTGCGACTGCAGGCTGACTACGGTCGGCGAGTGTCGACAAAGAAGCTGAAAGCTGGGTTTCAGCGGAGCGAGGGCCGATGGCCAAGCCTCGGTCATTGCCGGGGCCACGGGATGCGGCGCCCTCATGTCACTTGGGCTTGTCCTTGCTGGGCCTATAACCGTAGGAGGTGAATCACTCAGTGGCGCGGCCTGCACGCTCGCCCCAGGTCGGATCGCCACTAGAACCATCATGATGAGCACGCTGGTCCAGCGCGAACGATCACGCCGCCTCCAAGCGGCTTTCAGGCTCGATGGAGCCACCATCGAGGCATGCGCCACAAATTGCCATTCGCTTCGCAACCCTGCGTTCAACATGCGTCACAGTTTTGGCGAAGCGCTCCTATGAAGCATCATTCTATGCACTGTTTCATAAGTAATAGTGCAAGACCGCGAGAGCTTCGTCGCTCCATGTGTCGACCGTTGCAAAGGGACGATGCACTTTATTCCAAAGCGCATAGAGCTCGAAGTGCGGTCGAGGAAAGACTTGCAGCCCCAAGGCATAGCGATTGACTTCACTCGAATGAAGCTGGACGTCGCCTCGCTCGTGCTGAAGCTGCACGATTCCGAAAAGACCGCGTGTCAGTTCAAATCCGTTACGCATTAAGGCCGCGTGCGAAATCACATCGGATGACTGATCGCGGAGCCGCTGCAGATGCAGAGTCTCGAAATGCGTATAGGGCTTGAACGGCAAATCTTTCCAGCTTCCTAAAGCGTGGAAGGACAGGGCGGAACGCGAACCATTTTCGAGTCGACCATACCACGCGCTGGCTCCGGCCCGCCAATTCGACGTCCAAACGCGCTCAAATCGAAGCGCAAAAGCGCGTTCTCGTTCATCCGTCGGCATGGCATCCGCTGGCGCCGTGACACCCACGTGCCACATTTGATTCTCATCAGCTCCTGAGACTTCCAAACTCGATCTTCCACTGGAAAAACCGAGCGCCAGAAGCTTTCGAACGCTCAGCGTGTGATCGACCTGAAGACCGCCAAAAGCGAGAGGGAATCGTCCGCCGCGAACACCCCACTGCAAGGTCTCCCCGGGCTGACGCCACATCAACCAGTGCTCGGTGGAGTTCAGTGTTCGTCGCGGAGAATCTGCGCGCGGATTCTCAATTTCTCCTGCGCTCATTAAAGCCACCCAGTGTTCACTTTCAAACCCAAGCTCAACATCCGCCTGCATGAGGAAAAACTGTCCTTGGCGAACACGCGAGTTCTCACGATGCGTTTGCACACCACGCACACTCCCACCGAAGCGCAGGCCGCGCTCCTCGAGCTGCTGATGGGTTTTCTCGCCGAGAAGTCCATGCAACACATTCTCTTCTTGCGGCATGCCCCAACGACTCAGAATCTCTCGCGACATGGATCGACCATAGGGCGTCAGAGCTCCACCTCCCGCAGGCGAAAGGTGACAAGCCGTACAACTGACATATCCATGCCGAGTCAATTCGGGGTAGGCCTCTGCGGTGCCATTCACGAAGGGCCCGATGGCCAACACAAGACCAAGGAGAATTGGCCGACTGATCATCCTTACGATGCGAAAGTCGGCGGAGCGAAAGCGTAAAAACTCACGCACAGATACCTCACTTCTTCGCTTCGAGTTCGCGCACTTGCGTCGAGACCTTCACTTGAATTTCGTTGGCGACTTTGATCCCAGCGTATTGAGGAATATCGATTCCATAATCGCTCAGGAGAAAAGAGAATTCGGCCTCCATCTTGCCATTGCGGCGTCGCAATTGAATCGGCAGGTCGCGCTCACGTTCACGCCAAGACAGTCGTCCCGTGACACTGGATTCGAAGTCGTCCTTGGAGTTCGTCATGCGCTCGCCCAACTGTGCATCATTCAACTTAAAGCTCAATTCCGCCGTCGGATACTTGTCCGTCTGTGCATAGCGTTCATGCATGTGCTGATCGCGCAGCTCAATACCGGTTTTTAAGCTTCGTAAATCAACTCGAGCCGAGCCCTGAATCATTTCCTTGAGGATCGTGATTTCAGCCTCAGGCTTTGCCCCTTCGCCGCGAATCTTCAAAAAGCTGGGACGGCCGATCGCCAAAAACTCCAACTTCGAATCTTCCAAGCCCAACTTTCGCTCGATGGGAGCGACGACGGACTTCGCTTCGGCTCGACCGACCCCAGTCGACAAAATCTCAAGGATTTGCCGACGCGGCCGTCGATTCGCGGCATTCACGGCCGCCGCCTCCGTGGAGGGCTCGGTTTCGACTTCAAATTCCCGTTCGAGCTCAGACTCCGGCTGTAGCATCGGACGAGGTCGGACTCCAGAAGCTGGGGCCACTTCCACGGCACCACCATCGACCCATGCCCGGATCAGCGCCTTGAGCTCTCCCGTAAGCGGCGGCGCTCGCAGTGGCATTTGATCGGTTTCGATTTGTTCGGCAATCGAAGCCGCGATCGGTTGAGCCAAGGCAAAGGTATTGAGTGCCACCCCACCTCGTTGCACACCACCGGCTTCGTTTGAGTGACATCGCAAACAATGTGGAACCAAGATTTGCTCGCGCACGAGCTGATAGTCGACGACGGCTGGAGCGGGTGATGCGCCCACCGAACCAGGTCCAGGAGCCGTTCCCGAACTTCCTGGACGGCTCGCCGACTGTGCACCTGACTTGAGGTCATTGTATTGGCAGGCCGTCGAAGCCATCACCAAAATAGCCAAAACGGTGATTTGCAACCGCGCGAGCGGGCGTCTTCGGGCCGTGAGAGTTTGGAAGATCTGGATGACGAAAAGAGTTCGGGACATAGTTCACCTCCAGCATCAGGTGTAAAGCTTGCGACGTCTTGAAGCGATGCGAATATAGTTACACAAATGAAGCGAAATGATGCATAAATTTTCCATGCGTGACTTGACCCAGCAAACACGGTCTCTGATCGACCGAGGCCAACTCGAAGAGCTGCTTCGCATTCCTCTTCTGGAAATGCGACGCCAGGGCGTGGTGCATTGGGCCATTGGCGCACTCGTGTTGACGGGCGATTTACAAAGGGCATTGGCCCTCGCTTCCCGCCTCAAAACTTCCGAGGCAAATCGGGACGCGGTCGAGTTCTTTCTCATTCTGGGCCTCACACGAGCTGGCGATCTCAAGGGACCCGAGGGCGCCGAGGCCCGCCTCCGGCAACTCACTCGTCCGGAGCGAAGCCTGAGCCGCAACTCAACGAAAACTTCCTCGCTCAGTCAGTTTTTCGTCGCCCAGGCCCAGGGTTTCATGGCGTACTTTTCAGGAGAGTCCAAACGCCCCGCCGAGTTCGCCCAACAGGCCTTAAGTTTTGCCGAGGCTGAAGATTGGGACTTTGCCCGCTTACTCGCAACAGATCTTCTGGGGCATTCCTGCCTTCGTGCGGGCGAAGTTCGACGCGGTCTCGACCTGCTTCGTCGAGCTCTGAAATTCGCTCAGTCCCACCAAAACGAAGGCCTCGCCCTCGCCATTCGAATTTCCATCCTAAAATACGAAGTCGCGCATGGGCTACCTGATCTGACCCCCCGAAACAGCCTCGGGCGACTCGAAGCGGCCCTGAAGACCTGGGTGCCGAATGATTCCTACTCACAGAGCGAGCTACGTCTCGAGCTCGCCAAGCAACTCGCTCTGCGAGGACAAGTTCGACGAGCTCGACAAGTGCTCGAGCTTGCCGCCGATTCAATATTAGGGAGTCGCAACCGATCCCAAGCCGCACTTCTCCACGCCCGACTCGCCTGGCTCGCTCGACTTGAAGGGCGCTGGTCCGACGCCCGCCTGGCGATCAGTTCATCCAAACAATTCTGCTTTGCAGAGGGCCGCGATGAAGTGCTCGATCGCCCGCTGCTCAACAAACTTGAGCTAATGATGGATGAAATCAATTTTCACGACCCCTCACCAGAAAAAAACAGTGAAGGTCGAAGCTCTCGCCGGCGCACGTCTTCAAGCTCACCCCCAACTTCACAAAGCTTATCCGCAACCCCCTCTCTGAGTCTTTCCGGAAGTCACAAACATGCTCGTCGCAACTTCCATGAAATCCAAGTTGAGAACCGTATCCAAGCTCGTCGCTTGCGCGGGACGCTTGCGCCAAAGGCCACAGTCAAAAAGGGCGAAGACAGGCTCGGAGACGTTCTCGATCTTGGGTTTTTACCCTCACTTCGCGAAGGACTCTATGGTTCTCTCCGAGATGCGTGGGAAAGAGAAGGCCGTCCGCGACTTCTGCCGGAAGCGATCCATTTGCTTTTAGGCCTGCCCAATCAAATGGCCGTGATTTTTGATCGTCCTGACACGCGCGTGACTCAACTCGCGCGAAGACCTACGCTGCTCAAAGCTCTGCAGGTTCTCCAGGGTGGCGAAATTCATGTCGAGGACTTCACCCGTCGCGTTTGGGATTACCGATACGAGCCTCAAGTTCATGACCGACTCATCGCCGTGACGCTCACGCGCATTCGCAAAGAGCTGGGAATCGACGCGATCGAACGTCGCGGACCCGTGGTTCGCTGGAAATCCCATCTTCAACTTCAAGTTCATTTTTGGACCGCGCAAAATTTCTCTGAGGAGTTATCCGCAACACTTCAACGTTCAGCAGGCGTCCCGATATTAGAAAATTCAATGCGTGATATGAGCTCAACGCTAAGCTCCCTCGCCCCACTGGCCGAACTGGACGGATCGACAGGAACTTCCCGAGAGCCCGCCTCCCGTTTGACCACTTGGGCACCGACTGATTTACCCATCGACACAAATCTCAATCTCCGTCAGTTGCTGCTCCTCAAGGAACTTGCTAGCTTGGGTTCGATTTCGATGGATGAACATCGACTTCGGAACGGAATCTCGAGAGCGACGGCACTTCGCGATCTCAATGAAATGCAGGAGCGAGGATGGCTCCGCCGAGTCGGGGCAACTCGGGCCACTCGGTACGTTTTAGGTCAGAATGTCCTGGTCCCATCGCCGTCCACGAAACTTGTTGCGCAAGTCGATGCAACAGCCGAAAAGAGGAACCGACCTGAAAAGAGGAACCGGCCCGAAACGATACCAAGAACAAGAAAAACAGGCCGCAGCGAGAGCATAAAAAAGCAGAAATAAGAGCAGAGAAAAGAAGTGACGCCAAAATAGAGCCCGCACCGAACTCAACCTCGGAGAGCGGCCGATGCAAGAGGTTCACATGCAAGCCAGTTTTGAAAACTTATTCCGACGCCCACTTTCACTGCGCCGATTGCTGCAGGCCACGATCGCAAGCTCGTTGGCAATGGCGTTGGCAAGTTTGACTCTCGCATCTCACGCCGAAGCGAGCGTTAAGGCTTTCTACGAAATTCCGACCCAAGATCCTCAACTCCAAGCCGCCGCCATCTTCGAAATTAAATCCGATGCCGACGCGTACAATTCCAATGGTCGCGCGGCAAATGAACTTCGCCTTGAACTCCCCGCTGCTCTGACAGGCCGGCCCCACTCTTTCACCCTGCTTCGCCAAGCGCAACTGGGGCATTTTGCTGGAGTCGCGACGAACGCACCCGCGGCGGATCCGTCGGGATCCCCGCCTTCGGCCACAGCCGTCTGCACTCCTGCACCTCACGATGCCGAACGTGGCGATTGGGTGGTTTGCGACATGCAGTTCTCTCAGCTCGCTTTCGATCATAATTTGCGCGACCAAGCTCTGCTCCGCGACTTCAAGCCACGCGAGTTTTTGCCTCGTCAGGCGATCTCTCGCAATTTTGAAGGCCAGCCCATCGGCCGACTTCACTATCGGGTTCGCTGAGCCTTCGCCGACTTCATGAGGCGCTGCGATCGTACCGTGAATTCATAATACTCCTCGCCCTCCTTGAGCTGGGCGATCCGTTCGGCAGTCTTGAGCCCTCGCCCCTCTGCGGATTCGCCGAGAGCCAGCCACTGCCGAGCTTTCTCTATTCCGAGGAACACCGGACTTCGATCATGACCAATTCGGAGAACGCTGGGCTGAGGTTCAGTCGTCAAAATCGCAAAGCTTTGCATGACTTCACCTGTTGCCGTGTCCACCCACTCTTCCCAGAGCCCAGCCGCTAGAAGAATCTGCGCTTCGTCTCGCGAAAATGCGACCATGTGGCCCGCCCATTCCCCTTCGTAGATGGGCTCGTAAAACTCAGAGAGAGGCACGACACAGGGACGTTTCTGAAACGCGTCTCGCCACGTGGGCTTCTCGGCGACACTTTCCAAGCGCGCGTTATGTGTCGCAAACTTGGGTCGACGTTCTTTCGACCATCGAGGCACCAAAGAAAAGTTCATGCTTCGCAATTGAGTATGACCCGCCTCCCGAACCAACACCATCGCTCGCTGATGCGGCCGCAAAACCTGATCCGTAAGCTTGTCCCAATCTCTCTCCCCAGCAGGATCAAGACGAACCCCCATCAACTCGGCGATGGCTCGGGCATCGGCTTGGCGCAAAAGAAAAGAGGCACACATAGGTTCTATTCCTTTTGATGATGATCGTCGGTGGTGAAGTCGGTTTCCGTAACGCGTGTTCTGCGACTTTCCATGGACTGCGCCTGCGATTGCTCCAGCCCACTCACAATACAAAACCCCAGCCAGATCACGAGAAAACTCAATCCACCGATGAGGTCCGAGGTCCAACTCTCCTGCCATTTCGACTGATACGTCAACGTCGCCACTGCGAAAGCAAGGAGTAGAATCGAAAGTCCCTGAAGATATCGTACGAGACCTTGCCAACGAGAGCGGGGCTTGCCCACGGCTTGGGCTAAAAATTGCGGCGGGTTCAAGGCCACAAGTCCCAGGACCATTGCGAAAAGCATGATCAACGTCGTCCACGAAAGCGAGGGAGCAGGCGGCGGCCGGGCTTCTGCGCCGGGCCGGTTGGACTTCAAAATCTTGACGATTTCAGCCGGCAAACGTGCGTCCTGAAAATCTTCGGGCAAGAGACTTTCCCCATCGGCTCCACTCTTCAAAATTCTGACGTCTCGTACAAGCAATCGAAACCAAGGTCTCGACCCCTCGGTCCCTAAGGCTAAGCTCTCAATCAACTCGAGAACACGTCCCCCGCGGTCAATACGACCGAAGATGGTGTAATCGCGATCTAAATGAGGAGCCGCTCCGAGCAAAATACTCCACGACGTCCGAGCCGAGTCGCGATCTTCAGGCCTCCGCGCCATGCTGAGGACACATCGAACATGCTGGAGTTGCGAGAGTTCAGCCTTCAGCGGCCGCAGCGACCCCAAGGACGAAGCCAAGTCCGCCTCAGGCAGCTCTTGAATTTGCAAGACGAAGCCTGGCACGAGTCGGGGGAATTCCCTCCCGACCCAGGCCTTCTGCCGCGCAAGAGCGACCATTCGCTCAACATGCAGCGGAGCGACCTCGGGATAGAAGACTAAAACCAAATCGCCAAAATCAGTGCGCAGAAGAACGCGTTCAGCAGAAAGTTTTTGTCGATTGTGTTCTGGATCCAAAACCCGTGAGCTACCTCGAGCTGAAACACTGACACCGGCTTGGGAGCTCTGTCTCTCAGAGCCCTCCTCATCACCCACTTGCTGTGCGATCATCGGCGAGACCAGCAACAGCGCCCACCCCATCGATGCCACTCGACCCGCAGGCGAACCGAAGAGTCGCCGCGACCTCATCAAGGCCTCGCGAACACTCGCGTGCCTTAACTTCCAGATGACGCCGTCGACGAAGAAGTGATGCACCTGAACAGTCGCCAGCACGACGGGAATAACCCGAGAGCCCTCTCAAACTCCGCAAATTGACGATTCAGCTTCATCGACCAAGGCATTTCAGGTTTCGCTGAATGCCCAACGCCAAATCCATTCTGGCAGGTCGCCACTGTCTCATTTTGATCCCTACTAAAGTCCAGGATGTGGTTTTCCGACGAGGTTCTATCCATGATTGGGCCCTTCGAGTTTTTTCGATTCAGTGGGGCGATGAAATGGAGTGATGGAGCGAAGTCGAAAAATTTGGGCAGGATTCATCCGTAACCCGAGTGAGGTTCAAGCGTGGTGTCACAATCTTCGTCGAAGGATCAACCGAATGCCGAACGAGCCTCACTCCGTTCTCCACCCCCTCGAACTTCGAACTCGCGACGTTCCAAATCTTCCGCGAAGACAGCTTGGATAATTCTCTTAGGCTTTCTTGCCGTCCTCTTGGGTGCTCCCGTCGCGGCTTACTTTTTCTATCCGCCCGCACGACACGCCATGAAATTCGGTCTCTGGCTATTTGAGCTGCAAACCCCGCCCCGACTCTCTTCAGGATTGAGCTCGCTTCCGAACAACTTAGCGACTCTGGAAGCGCGAAGCCCCTCGCAAGACTTTGTGAAAGCCATCGGACAAGATCTGCAGAAGCTTCACGCAAACTTTGCAGGGCAGGCCGAACTCGCAACTTCAATCAAAAAGCTTCAGCATGATCTGAAAATCGATGCGACATCGAATCATCTGGACACAACGGCTCTCCAACAGAGGCTCGAAGCTGAAGACAAGAAGTCCAAGCATCGGCTCTCGCAACTCGAAAAACTGAGCCGAATTTTGACCGACGATCCACAAATGGTCCAATTCGAAGCTGCCCTCGGCTTCTTCGCGCAAGATGAGTCGATTCGAGAGATGATTGCGACTCGAGATAAAAAATCCCGCGAGGCTCTTCTCTCACGCGATTTGAATTTTTCATTTATCGTTCAAGCGCATGCCTTCAAGCGCGTTTACCCGAAGGCCTTTGATAAGTCTCAACAAGCTCAACTTGTGAAGTCGTTCAAAGAGTGGACGGAAGAACTCAAGAGCGAAGCGTCGACGTCTGCAGAGACTGACGCAAGCTCTCGCGAGCAAGTTCCAGATCCCTCTCCGGCTGGTCCACCGCCGCAACTTGTGTGGATTCAAGGTTACCCGAGCCTCGAGATCGAAAATGCCGTGAAGAACAAGTCGACGACGGAACCCGGTCGCCCAAACTACACCTACCTGACGATGGTGGGTCCCGATCAATTCGTGGTAACGAACAGCCGAGACCTGATGCAAGAAGTTCTCGGTCTCGCTCTCTCGCCTCGCTCCAAGTCACAAGACGCCACGGCGCAGGCCGGAGTCTTGAGCGCTCAAATCAACACTCAGAGAATCATAAAAAATCTACCGGATCCCTATAAGAACCAAGCTCCCGCCGAGCTTCAGCAACTCTCCTCGCTTCGGGCGAATTTGGATTTAAATGAGAAACTCTCGCTCGAGCTTTCTCTCGCTTTCGATGGAAGTAATGGTCAAGACGTCGTGCAGAAGCTGTATCGCCAAGTTCAAGGACTTTTACAGATGACCCAGTTGGGAATGGCGGGCCAATCCCCGACCTCGGAATCAGCGACCGTGGATTTGAGCGAGCCCCTCAGTCCCGCAAGTGCGATGCGACTCTTAACGCAAAAAAATGCACTGCGAATCGAACCCAAAGAAAGTTCCCTCTTGATCCATTGGCACACTCCACTCCGCCCCTACATGAATCAAGCTCTGGATTACGCGAAAGCCGAATCCACAAATGCCACAGAAAACCACGCCGCTCTGACCGCACTCGAGTCTTGGATCAAGCTCGCTTCGGCTTCGGCCTCGGCCTCGACTCCCGATGCTCCGGCAGCTTTTGAAACTTTGGAGCTCCAGCGGGTCAGAAACCCTCAAGATGCCGACGCACATTACTTCGGATCTGTTGGGGGACTCCCGGACGCCTATCAAACTCTTGCGGTTCTCATCAACCCCAAGTGCAAGCGCACCACCTTGGTGCAAGCGCATGCTCTCTACCCGGAACTCACACCCCAGGACCTCGCGGTGTCACCCGCAACCGGCACAACCTCGATCTCGACATTCACCGAGCCCTTGAGCCTCGTACTGAAACCACTGACGATCTCGAATCCCAAAGCTGTGGAACCCAGCTCAAACCCACCACCTGCTTCCCTCACCCGAAGTGCTCAACAGGCCTCGTGGTCACCCTTGGTCGAATACGAACTGAGCAACTCCTCTCAGCAAAATCAAGTGAATGGCCAAACTCAGGTTTCTCACGCGGGCAAGTCTCGGCGCGGAGACTTTGTGCTCCGACTCTCCTACGTGGACGAGGAGTCCGACTTCCGAGCTCCGGCCAACTCGGTTTTACCTCAAGATCTTCTTGGGGCCATGCAGGCACTGGCCGTACGGTCCAACCCCTGCCAACTTCAAAGCGGTGGTCCAAGACTCATCTTCCGCAAACTGTCCGCCCAGGTTGCCGGCGGACCAGCTCCTGGTCCTTAATCGATCACCGGGCGATCTCAGTTCGGCCACATACAGGGTGGGCGATCGCTCAACAATCTGTCCGCCTGGAGTTAATCCCAGACCTCGACCACACTGTTGGAAGGAGGATCTTAGGTTGCGAGTTGAATTTAAATCTCGTTACGAGAGATTTAACCCGAAAGACTCATTCCTTGGCCTCGTTTCTCTCGACTCAGAAAGAGTCAGTTGTGCACGAAATCCAGTCAATTCCCCTCTTGCCAACGTGCATTAGAAGGTCGCTTTCTTGCAAATCGAGGCGAGTCTTAAGGGTCTTTTGACAATTCCTGCACTTCTCACCAGATATGAATCCCGCGGACCTTTTCCTTCCCAAGGAGCATGACGTGGAATTCTTTGAAACCATTGAGCGCCGTCGCAGCATTCGAAATTTTTCGGAATCACCCGTCGCCGACGAAATCGTCCATCGCGCGCTGAAGGCTGCGACCTTGGCTCCCAACTCCTCCAACGTTCAAACCTGGGACTTCTATTGGACAACTCGAGGTGGAAAGACTCACGAGCAACTGATCGAGGCTTGTCTCTCGCAAGGTGCTGCCCGAACGTCTTCACATTTGATCGTCATCACCGCAGACTATCGAAAGTGGCGCCGCTCTCGCCCCCAAATTCTCCAATGGATTGATCGGACGATTCAACAAGCCGCACCTCAAAAGCCGAGCATTCCTCCGAATATGCGGGATTACTACGAAAAGCTCGTGCCCTTTATGTACATGAACGCTTTCGGGCTCCTTGGCGTTCTTCGCTGGATCGGGCTTCGTCTCATCAGCTTTTTCCGTCCGATTATGCTGAGCCCCTCAGGTCACCGCGATCTCCAAGAGGTCGCCGTCAAATCCGCCGCCCTGGCTTGCGAAAACTTCGTGCTCGCCGTCACGGCCCAAGGTGCAGGAACTTGTATGATGGAAGGTTTCGATGAGTCCCGAGTTCGGCGAGCCCTGAAGCTTCCTTGGTGTCAACGCGTCGTCATGGTGATCGCTGTTGGCCATCCGACCGAGCGCGGCCGCTGGGGCGAGCGCTTTCGCATTCCCTTCGAGGAAGTCGTACACCGCATTGAAAACTAAGAGGCGTTCGAGTGATGGCCGAGCAAGAAAAGCCCCAACTCATTCTCTTCCTACAAGCACTCCTGATGCTAGGAATTGCCCTTGCTCCCGCTTTCGAGGGCTTTCGATTCCTTTGGCCCCAAAACATCTGGGACTGGATCGGCACAGCCCTCGCGATTCTTGGCACAGCCATCGTTCTCTGGGGACTTCTTGTCTTACGGAAAGCCTTTACGATCGAAGCCGCTGTCAAAGAGGGCACAAGGCTCATCACACGCTTTCCCTTCACGCGCTCTCGAAACCCCATGTATGTCGGTGGATTACTGATGTCCGCAGCCTGGAGCCTACTTCAGAGATCTTGGCCAGCCGCCGCACTCACTCTTCTTCTATGGTTTGTTTTAGATCTCAAGATTCGCATCGAAGAGAAAAATCTCGAGTTGCTGTTTGGTGAACAGTACCGCAACTACAAGAAGTCCGTTCGTCGATATCTTTGAAGATGCCGCTTCGTCCACGTCGCGACGAACGTGCCGATCGTAGACTATCAACCTCAACACAACTCGGTCTTAAAGGAAAAAATGGTCGGCGCTGGAGCCCGCGGCAAAAGGCGCCAGCGGCGCGTTTTGACGAGGCGCTTGCGTGAGTGGGTCGCGGCGCCAGGCCGCGATCCCCGAACGCCTCGGACGAGGCGGCTCGACGCCGCTTCGTCCACGTCGCGACGAACGTGCCGATCGTAGACTATCAACCTCAACACAACTCGGTCTCAAAGGAAAAAATGGTCGGCGCGACTGGACTTGAACCAGCGACCTCATGCACCCCAAGCATGTGCGCTACCAGACTGCGCCACGCGCCGACGGCCAGAACAGGCCACAAAACGAACTTCAACTTTTAGCCGCGCCAGCCGCCCCCAGGCAACTGAAAACGCAAGCTCCGAACGCACAACTCAGGCAACGGCGGGCCGAAAGCCGTGCACAACATCTAAAATTTGCCTGAGGCCCGTGACGGCTCGCTCGCGAGCACCTTCAAGACCCTCGAATTCGCGTAAGGGAACCGTGGGGCCCTTCTCACGCTCCTCGCGGAGCTTATGGCGCAGAGATTTAAGAACCGCTCGGGCGCCCTCAATCGAAAACTTATCATCATAGAGAAGTTTGCGAATCATCATCGCCGTTTCCAAATCGCGCCGCGAGTAGACTCGCTGACCATTGCGACTCTTTTTCGGCCGAAGCGCATCAAACTCACTCTCCCAAAATCTCAACACATAAGTCTTCACTCCGACCAAATCAGCGGCATCACCGATTTTGAAGGCCATTGTGTCTGGGATCTTCTCAAAGTCGGCTCTGAGGCGGTCATTGATCTCCACGTCCGTGCGCACATCAAATGCCGCTGGCAACATCTCCAGCTCTTCGTGAAGTTCCGTCGGCGCGGCCTCAGTCTCAAGAGCGCTGTCGGCCGCAGGGGGCTCGATCAACATCTCCATCTGCTGAGTCTCCAGAGTCTCGCTCATTCGTCATCCTTGAGGCCGGTGATATCTTCACCGTTGAGCATCGCCTTCAACACTTGTGAAGGACGGAAGGTCAGCACGCGACGCGCACTGATCTTGATCTGATCACCCGTCTGAGGGTTACGACCCACGCGCTCATTCTTTTCGCGAACAACGAAGTTGCCGAAACCGGAAATCTTCACTTTGTCGCCCTTTTGCAGGACTTCCTTCAAAGTGCCGAAGACCATTTCCACCAACTCCGAAGCTTCTTTTTTCGAAAAGCCGATCTTTCCATAAACGTTTTCGACGATGTCCGCTTTGGTCATCGTGGAACGCGAATCGACAGTCTTACTTCCCGTTCGTGCCATGTCCGTCACTCCCTGAGGCCAGTCCCTTAACTGTCTCGAGTTACCACCGCGAACGTCCAGCGAAAACGCAGTGGACCTCGTCGGTTTGACTCAAGATTCTCTCCAAATCGGCGCCGCAAGCTCACAAAATTCTTCAGTTTTTCAATTATCGCACCGCGACATCGTGAGCGCTGCACACATCTTGTACAATTTTATCTCGAAGCGAGTTCACTCGGGCATCATCCAAACTCGCTTCCAAGCTCTGGAACATGAGACGATAAGCGACCGACTTCTTACCGTCGCCGAGTGCCGACCCTTCAAACACGTCAAAGATCTCGACACTGCGCAACCAATCGCCGCCCTCGCTCGCCAGACGCTTAGCCGCTCGCTGAAAACTTTCCGCGACGGCTCCTGCTGAAACTTCACGCGACATCACCAAGGCGACATCTCGATCAACGGGAGGAAAAGCCGAGAAAGGCTGAAATCGACGAAGGCCGGCTACTTCAAGAATCGAGGCTAATGCCAACTCCCCGATCGCCACCGGTGTACGGAACTTATCTTCTTCGAGTCGAAGTGGGTGCACGGTCGCGATAAAGCCCACCAGGTGTCCCCGCAAAACAAGACCAGCTGCTTGGCCGGGATGAGCGACAGAAGGCTTCGAATCCAGCTTGCGCCAACTCCACCCGGTCACACCCAAGGCTCGCAAGAACGACTCCAGGTCGGACTTGAGGCGCATAGCAGGTGGTGCGGCTTCCTTTCGCCCCCAAAGGTCAGTTTCTCCACCCCAAAAGCAAAAAGCGACGCGCGATTCTTCGCCGAACTCCGTACCGGCAAACTTTTCGGAGCGCGCGCGCGTCCGGCGGTGAAAACTTCTGCCAATCTCAAACAAACGCCCCACTCGCTCACCGTTTCTGAAATTGTGAAGCGCGTTGCGATAAAGGGCCGGCGTGAGAGCCCGCCGCATGACGTTGATCTCTTCATTGAGCGGATTGAGGATGCGCACATCCTCATCATCCATATGTAAGCCCACATCGCGCCAGCCACGCGCCTCGCCCACAAACTCCTTCTGAGCTCGATCGCCAAGGAAAGCATAATTCAGAGCCTGCAAAATCCCGAGACCCGCCAAGGTCCGTCGCGCTCTTCGCTCGCCGAGGTATTCGGCATCATGTGAAGCCGGAGCCGTATCGAGTTTGGGAAGCTTTTCGGGAATACGATCGTAGCCCTGCAAACGCGCGAACTCTTCCAAGAGATCTGCATCGATGAGCAGGTCCGGTCTGTGGCTGGGCGCGATCACCAGATAATCACCTGGCGTCAAAACTCGAAACTCAGCCCCTAAGCGCTTCATCCACGTTTCGAAATCATGAGCCTCAACGCTATAGCCCAAGCGCTCTTCCATCCACTTGAGGCTGACGCGAATCTCCGCGCGCTCCAGCGGCGAAGGGTAGACATCCACGGCTTCTGCGGCGGCTTCGCCACCGGCGATCTCCACGACCAAAGCCGTTGCGCGATCCAAAGCCAAGCGTGCGCCTTCGGGGTTCACGCCGCGGGAGAATCGATAACCCGAGTCCGTTTCGAAACCAAACTTTCGCAGCGTGCGACGAACCGCACTGGGGCGGAAATACGCCGACTCCAAGAAAATCTCCGTCGTCGATTCACTCACTCCCGAATTTTTTCCACCCACCACTCCCGCCAGCGCCACCGTACGCTCACGATCGCGAATCGTGAGCTCAGTGCCGTCAAGTTTCAGCTCGGTGCCATCTAAGGTGACAAAACTTTCACCCGCCACCGCACGCGCCACAATCAGACCGCGTCCGCGAAGCTCGCGCGTATCAAAGGCGTGCATCGGCTGGCCGAGCTCCATCATCACGTAGTTGGTGATATCCACGACGTTGTTGATCGACTTCAAACCGACATTCTCGAGCCTTTGCCGCAACCAATCCGGCGATGGCCCCACTTTCACACGGCGGACCAGACGGCCCGCATAGCGAGGCCCCAAGTCTGCCGCCTGAATCTCCACACTCACGTCGCCTGCCGCACCAGCGACTCGACGGAGTTCGGTTTTGGGCGCACGGACCTCGCGTCCTAACAAGCAACCGATTTCCAACGCCAAACCCCGATGACTGAGACAGTCGGCGCGGTTGGGCGTCACTTTGATTTCAAACAGCACATCGTTCAACCCGCGATATTCAGCAAAGCCTCGCCCCACCGGCGCATCTGACGGCAAGATCACGATACCATCACCTTCCGTGGACAAACCCAGTTCCTTTTCAGAACAGAGCATACCGCCGGACTCGACACCGCGAACCTTCGCCTGCTTGATCGCAAAATCCCCCGGCAAGATCGCGCCCGGCAAAGCCACGACGACGCGATCTCCTGACTTGTGGTTCTGAGCTCCGCACACGATCTGATGAACCACACCATCGCCCGTCGACACCTGACACAAGGACAAGCGATCCGCGTTGGGATGCACACCCTTCTCGAGAATGTGTCCGACGACAACATGTTGAAACTGCTTCGCCTGGTCCGAAATACTTTCGACTTCAAGTCCCGCACTCGTCAGCAAGCGAGCCAATTCTTCGGGCTTAGCGAAGAAGTCCGCCAAATCCACATAGTCTTGCAGCCACTTCAACGAAATCTTCATGTTCCTAATTCCTTCAGTTCACAGCTCTCTGGATCTCAACCGGCGCATTTCAGACCGAGAAACTCATCGCGACCTCGCACAAGGGCGCCCGGTCACTTAACTCGGAAACTGCTTGAGAAAGCGCACATCATTTTCAGTATAGAGACGAATGTCGGTGATGCCGTATTTGATGATCGCCATGCGCTCGATCCCGAAGCCAAAAGCAAAACCCTGCCATTGCTTCGGATCGAGGCCCGCAGACTGGAACACATTCGGGTGCACCAAACCGCAACCGCCGATTTCAATCCAGCCCGATTGACCACACATGCGACAACCCTTGCCCTTACACAGCGGACACTGACAATCCATCTCCGCCGAAGGTTCAGTGAACGGAAAGAAGCTGGGTCGGAATCTTGTTTTCAGTCCACGGCCAAAGAATTCACCCACAAAAAATGAGATCGTGCCTTTGAGATCGGCCATCGACACGCGTCGATCCACACATAGACCTTCGATTTGATGAAAGTTCGGCGAATGCGAGACGTCGGCATCACAGCGAAACACGGCTCCCGGCGCCACCACGCGAAGAGGCGGCGCTTCGCTCTCCATCACGCGAATCTGGATCGGCGAGGTTTGTGTGCGAAGCACATGATGTTCATCGATGTAAAAGGTGTCTTGCATGTCGCGCGCCGGGTGATCCTTCGGCACGTTCAAAGCTTCAAAGTTATTGCGATCCGATTCGATCAAAGGTCCCGTGCGAACCGCATACCCGAGTCGGGACATGATTTCGGCGATCTCGTCCATCACCAAAGTGACCGGATGCTGAGCGCCCGGCGTCCAGGCTGTGCCCGGCAAAGTGAGATCCAAACTCTCAGCGGCCAAACGTTCACCCAACTCTTTAGCCTTGAGGGCAGCTTCGACTTCAGCATAGCGAGCTTCGAGGCGCTGCTTGGCCTCGTTGACGAGCTTCCCCGCCGCAGGCTTTTCCGCGGGAGGCAACGCGCCCATGGCCTTCATCACGCCCTGAAAGCTTCCGGACTTACCCAGAAACTTCACTTTCAGTTCGTAGAGATCTTTGGATGTCGAGGCCAACAAAAACGCCGCCTCGGCTTCGCGAACAATTTCGGCCAATTGGCCTTCCCAACCCGAGCTTTGCATGGAAGAAATACTCAATGATTTCGCGCTACTCTTCAAATCCAAGCTCGACTATAAATCACTGCGTCAATCAGCGCAGACCGAGATGGCGACTGCGGTTCAGTGAGGCGAGGGCAAATGGCTCACAAAAATAAAAGCAATTGGAGCCCCTACAAGGCCCGTAAAGCCGCCCAGAACCAAGCCCCCGTTGGCCAAGGTCGAGGCCACCGTAAACCCACAGAGAACTTTAGCCTCGAAGAGGTGAATGATCGCCTCCGCGATCTCTTTGATCGGCATGGCATGGCGCAGATCACCCATGACCAGCGCCACCAGCTCGCCCGACTGCACCTCATGCTCATGGCCGAGCAACACGAACGCAATTTCACCCGCCTGCTGACCTTGCGCGATGTGGGGCTAAAACACTTTGTCGACTGCCTGATTGTTCCCCAAGTCCTCCGCGAAGCCGGACATCCACTGCGCTTTCCGCTTCTCGATGTCGGCACGGGACCGGGATTTCCCGGCGTTCCGCTCAAGATCCTTTTTCCGCTCGAGCGCATCATACTCGCCGAAGGCGTGCAAAAGCGTGTGGAGTTCCTCAAGCTCTTGCGCGACGAACTTCAACTGCCGCGACTCGATATTCTCGGACGCAACATCAACGATGAAGTCTTTCTTCCCGTACAAGCTGTGATCACCCGCGCGGTGGAAGATGCGTCCAACACGCTCGGCAATGTCATTCAATGCTTGCAGACCGGAGGCCAGGTGGTGCTGATGAAGGGCCCCAACTGCACGCCGGAAATTCAGCCTGCCCTCGATCAATGGGGCGAGTACTACCGACTTCAAGCCGATCTCGCCTATGTCTTACCCAACACAACGCAAGAACGCCGATTGCTGGTGTTTGAAAAGATCAAAGCCGCCCCCTTACCCGACTTCGAGGAGCGCGATCTCGCCTGGGAGAGACAACATGGCAGCTAACTGGATGGCATCGAACAGGGCGCCATTGAACTGGAAGGACTCTAACCGAAAGGACTTCCCGTGAAGCTCACCTCGATCACGAGTGCCGATAATCCCATGTTCCGGTCGTGGAGGGACAACTTGCGCCACCCCGCGCCTGAGTTTCTGGTGCACGGCCAGCGCTTCACACGCGAGATGGCGCAGCGCCACCCCGACTCGCTTCGCGCGCTGATCCTCCGCGAAGATGCCGAACTCGACATGGCCGGGCGCGATCTCTTTTCGAAGCGCTTTGAACAAAAAATCACGCGCGTGGAACTCAGCGCCCCCTTGTTTTCCGACCTTGATCCCTTTGGCGTCCCCGACATGATCGGCGTTTTTGCAACACCGGAAATTCCGGGACTCGAAAACCGCATCCTCACGCAAAGCGAACTCTGGCTCGCCACCCAGAACCCGACCAACCTCGGCGCCTGCCTTCGCTCCGCTTCGGCCTTTGGCATTCACCGAATCGTGCTCTTGGCCGAGGCCGCATCGCCGTTTCACGCTCGCACCGTGCGCGCCGCCGCAGGACAAGTGCTGAGCTTTGAATTCGCCAGGGGCCCCAGCATCGACCAGGTCTCAACCCTCGCACCGATGACCACCGAAGGTTTGATCGCCTTGGATCTGCACGGCGAATCCCTGCCCCAACTCGTTTGGCCTCAGCATTTTCGCTTGTTGATTGGCGAAGAGGGTGAAGGCGTTCCCGCGAGTTTTCCCGCGCGTCGGCTGCACATTCCGATGTCGCCCAAGGTGGAGTCACTCAACGCGGCCGTCAGCTGCGGCATCGCACTCTACGCCGCCAGCTTATCCCGCTCCTCAGCGTCCGGCTCTTAAGAGCGCTGTCGAAACACACGGATCAAACCGACACCGCCCTCTCGAGACATAAGTGACGGCGGAGGCTCACGCTCCCAGAGAGAAAGAGCAAATCCGCCTCCTCCTGATCCGGTGGGTTTGACCGCAAGTGCACCCGCCTCGCGAAGTCGGGTCAAATGTTCGCCCAATTCGCCACCGCTCAATCCCCACGCTTCGAACACGCGCGCACCGCGCTCAATGGCGGCCGCCAATCCTGTTAAATTTCCAGGTTGCAGAAGCGCCGCTCGAGCTTCATCCACGGCAAGTTTCATCTCGGCATCGAGGCTCGCTCCGAGCTGAGGGTCGCGGGCCAGCAAGGCCTTCACCTTGCTCACACAGTCTGAGGTGATCCCTCGAGCTCCCGAAAAGCTAATGTACCAATACGGTTCCCAGGACGGTACGAAACTCGGTACCGAGCTCAAATCCATTCCGCGTTGAAACTCCAGCCCCTCGCCTCGAAGAGCCACCGCGACGTCGACGCCACTGGACTCACCATGAAAGAGGTTTTCGATTTCACGACAAAATCCAAACAGCACACTTTCCTGCAGGGACCCGCGAGCCACAAAATATCGACCGACCGCCACCGCCAGCGCTGCCGAGGCCCCAAGCCCCGCCCCGATAGGTAAATCCGCATCAAGATGAAATCGCACACGCTGCAGTTCACTCTCTTCATGAGCTGAAAGGTTCAACAACGTCAGCGCTCTCGACCAAACACCGGGGAGCAGTACGCGATATTCTTCACCGTGCGGCCCACTGACCACATGTCCATCGCCTTCGATCTCACTGAGCTGCAAGCGCTTACCGAACACCGGAAAAGCCAAAGCCGAACCACCACGAAGCACCGTATGCTCGCCCAACAAAATCCATTTGCCATGGACGGAGGTGGAAAACTTCATCGTCGAAGACCTCGAATCACTTGAATACCGGGAACCTTCGATTCCAAACTCTGCGTCAGTTGTTGCAATCGAGCTTGCAGATCCGACTCACGCCAAAACACCGCGTGGACATTCGGGCCGGCATCCATCGTGACAAGCGGCTGGCGTACACCGACCCAATGCCTGAGCTCAGAGAGCACGCTCACACTTCCCGGAACAAAGTAACCAAAAGGCGGCCGAGACGTTTCAAAAAGAGCGTGCATATCCCATGACTCCGCCCAAACAAGATCCGCAGCCTGGTTCCAAGCCGCCACATCCGTCGTCGAGCGACGAAGGGTTTGCAGTAACTCATCGAGGCGGCGGCCCGCGCGCTCAATTCGCCCCGAAAAGAGTTCGCTCGTGACCACGCGGCGATGGGCCTCAGAGCTCGACACCGCCTTGCGATCCCCGCTCACCACAAAAACCACGTGCTCCATTTGCTCGAGACTCGGCAAGCCTTCCACGGACTCCGCTCCCTCTTCGCGCCAAATCGCCCAAGGCGAAAACAGAGACCGACAAGACGAACCTGAACCCTGTTGAGAAAGTTTGGAGAGCAGCCTTCGATCGGACGCTGACTCCGGATCACGACCGCAAGCTTTGGCGATCGCCAGAGTTAAAGCGGCAAAGCTCGAGGCCGAAGAAGCCAGACCACAATCCGGTGGGAAGTTATTCGCGGATCGAATTTCGGCTCGAAAGTGCTGAGACCCCAGCGCGTTCGCGACTCGCTCCGCGTGAGCCACAAAACGCGTGCGTCCAGCTTCAGAAAGTTCGGGAGGGAAAAAGCCCTCACGCTGAAGCGGCGACCAACTCCAGGTCGCAGCCGGTCGAACTTCCACACAAGTCTCCAACGCTGTCAGCGTCAAAGACAGCGAAGCGTTAGCAGGGCGGTTACCCGTCGTCTCCGACTTTCCCATGTATTTGATCAAGGCAATGTTGGACGGCGCTCTTGCCTCGATCAAAGAGCCAGAATTCGTATCCATCACGTCTCAAACTCCAAGTTGGATTCCACCAGATCCTGCTCACTGGCCACAAACTCAAGCCCTCGCTGCGAGGCCACGCGCCGAAGTTCATCTTCGACTTCGGCATCATGAAGCACCAGAACGGCATCCGCCCCCATCGCTCCACAGCCTTTGGCGGCCCGCACTCCTGGAATCTCATCCAAAGCCCGCAAATGTTCGATCGTCTGATCTGTGACAAGTCCCAAAGCCTCAAGTTCGCGAGCGCAGCCACGGATCGAGGCCACCAAGCGATCCGCATCGCCCGCCTCAAGACCCGCAATCGCATCCTCAGCCCACGGGCGCAAGGACTCGACGGCATCAAGATTAAGACTCTCCAAATGCAGGTGCGTTGCGAGTTTATTCCCGGTCGCAAATATCGAAAACTTCAATTCGCGCATTCGCCACGGCAAGCGCTGCAAAACGGCTTTGCGCTCATCCCAAATTGCCACGCCGCCCACAGCCTGTGCCAGAAGGTCAGCTCCCGAGGCCCGGGGCGCGACACTTCGGTAGTCGGAGAGAAGCTCCAGCCAACTGGCTAGGGAGTCGGCATTTCGCTCTGGCCAAGCCGCCACCACGCGACCCTCAAAGTCGCCATCGACAGCTTGGACCCAACGATGTCCGCCCTGAAGCGAAAGTCTCTCCGCACGTTGGGCAACCCAAACTCCCAGAAATTCTGCGGTGGAGGATCCAAATCCCACTCGACCTCCGGTCACTCGCGCTGATCCACCACGGCCGTTCGACCACCGCCCAGCTGGGGACTCCGGATGAAAACCGCTGCGTTCGGAACTGCCCACAGACCATTGGAATTGAAATGTGGGTCGAGTACCCAAGACGACGGCCGGACCACCGCGCAGAGCGAGATATTCGCCGATCAAGAAGGTCTTCGCTGGAACACGCAGTTCCCGCTTCACGACAAAGCGCCGCCCGGCGAGGCTTCTCCCGCACGAGCCGCCGTGCGAATTTCCCGTAGGACCTCAATTGCATTCTGCAAAGAGATTCGTTTGGTCAGCAGCAAGATTTCTTCGAGGCGCTTTTGCACAAGCGGTGTTTCCACTTCGTTGGCGCCCGCACCGATCGTCAGATTGCGAATATGCAACTTCATGTGGCCTTCGATGATGCCCACCGTAGTCAGCGCCTTGAGCGCTCCCAAGTTTTGTACCAGACCCACAGCCGCGCAAACCCGCGAGAGCTCCGCCGCCGAGTTCACACCCAACATTTCCAGAGCCATTCGAGCCGTCGGATGCAGTCGTGTAACGCCTCCAACAGTTCCCACGACGATGGGCGCTTCGAAAACACCCACCAATTCTTCGCCCTCAACCGACCATCGGGTGATCGAGCGATACTGACCATCACGATTGGCATAGGCATGCACACCGGCCTCAACCGCCCGCCAATCATTACCGGTCGCAATCAAAATAGGATCGATGCCATTCATCACACCCTTGTTGTTGGTGGCGGCACGATACGGATCCATCCACGCAAACAACGAGGCCTCTTCGATTCGCTTCGCCAAATCTTGATCCAAGCCTCGCAAGCGAACTTCGGCCCGCGTGAGCTTCGTGTCGACAAGATTCGACAAGATGCACATGGTGACGCGTTCACCCGTCAACGTCTCAATCGGTGCCTTCAAGTATTCGCAGACCTGGTTGATGATGTTGGCACCCATGGCATCACATGGATCAGCCAAGACGTGCACAACCGCCATCTCACCACCGTCGGGCCGAACCAAGCGACGCACCGAAATTTCACGAACCCCACCGCCACGCGCGACGAGGCCATGCGCTACGTCTCGATTAGCGAGTGCGATCAACTCGTCCTTGCGACTCATCACGCGCTCAGCAAAGCTCTCATAAGAACTCACTTTTGCGACTTGGATCTGGCCAATGATCAAATCACCGCGTGTCGAAGTGCGGATCTCGCCATTTTCGCGAACCCATTTTGCAGTTTTCGAAGCTGCAGCAATGATCGAAGTCTCCTCAACCGCCATAGGAATGACGATCTCGCGACCATCGATCACAAAATTCGTCGCGACACCCATCGGGATCTGAAAGTATCCGATCACATTTTCAATAAAAGACTCAGCGAGGGTGAAGTCGCGAAGACCGCCGGACTTAAGGAACTTCACATCCTCTTCCGATAAAGCTCCCATATCGACCAGACGAGCAAATCGCTCATCACGAGTGAGTTTCGAGAAGCCCTTCATCATGTCCGCCTCGGAGCCATGCCCGATCTCTTCCTGAGCGTTGCGCCGGCGCGCGGCCTTGGGATCAACATTGGTCGAATTCGGAGTGCTCATCAGCTCATCTCCTCGTTAGCGTTCCCATTCAGCAAAACCCAACCGACCTTTTTTAGGCCCTCGATGTTCTTCACTCCCGTGCAGAACATGGCCACACGAAGCTCCATCTCCATTTGATGCATCTGAGCATCCAATTCTTCTTCACCACGCATCGCGGCCGCGAGTACCGGCTGAGCGAGGCCCACTCGCTCCGCACCGATGACCAAAGCTTTCGCGGCATCCAATCCGCTTCGCAATCCGCCTGAGGCCCAAACCTCAACCGTCGTCTTCGCGCTTCGAGTTCGATGCACGTCCATCAGGGATTGCAAAGTCGGCATACCCCAACTCCTAAAGGTCTCGGCGGCAGACTTCTGCCAAGTCGCTTCGGCACTGCGATGCCCTTCGATTCGACCCCAGTGCGTGCCACCCAAACCCGCGACATCGATCGCTTGCACGCCTGCATTCCAAAGTTTCTCAGCCGTGAGTGCCGAAATGCCACAGCCCGTCTCTTTGATCACGACGGGCACGGACAAGCGTCGGCTCAAGCGCTCGATGGACTGCAGGCCTCCCGCAAACTGAGGCGTGCCCTCCGGTTGCAGGGCCTCTTGGAGAGCGTTGAGGTGGATAATCAAAGCGCGAGCCTGCAAAGACTCAACCAGTCTCTCCACAGCATCCGTCTCGACGCGAATCAGTTGGCTGATACCGATATTTCCCAGAAGTTGCACCTCAGGTGCGGATCGACGTACACGCTTCCACTCTTCGGAGGCCGAGGCCTCGAAGAGTTCTTTACGCTGCGAGCCCACGCCCATCAGCCAACCGCGACGAGCGCTCGCACGGGCAAACATCACGTTGAGGTCCAAAGATCCAGAGTGCCCCGCCGTCATGGAGCTCAACAAAAATGGCGTCGCCATCGGCAGCAAGCCCGAGACCCGCAGATCGATTTCAGAGAAGTTTAAATCTGGCAGGGCTTCGTGCTGAAGCCGCACGCGCTCGAACACATCCAGCCCCGCTTGCACATCTTCTCGAAGCGAGAGCCGCAAATGATCGCTCTTTCGGGAATCAAACTGCGCGTCGCTTTCGCGAACACCATCACGAGCCGAGGCTTCATTTTTCGGAATGGACGAATCCACGACGACGGGTGAGTCGAGTTCACCAGCTCGACGAGCCTGAGGGTCGACAATGTTCAAGTCCGACATAGAGTCCTCAATTCAGCCTCGCCTAAATTCTTGAATCGCGAGGCGACCCGTCCAAAGGCCTCCTCAATTCTAGCATTTCGCCGCGCGCGAGTCGCCTAACTCGCTGCAAGTTTTCGTTTTTTTCGAACAATTACTCAAGAGCCACGCGCGCTTTCAGAAACAAAAGAGGCGAGTTTCGCAACTCGCCTCTTTTGAGAATTTCACTTTTTTAGAAACTTTGCGATTAGGCTCGAGCGCCCACTTGGCTCACCAGAGCTGCGAAACCTGCAGCATCCTTTACAGCCAAGTCAGCCAAGACCTTGCGATCCAACTCCAAACCCTTCTCCGAAATCGCGTGCATCAGCTTGGAATAAGTCGTGCCGTTCAAACGAGCGGCTGCATTGATTCGCTGGATCCACAAAGCGCGAAACTCCCGCTTCTTCACTTTTCGATCGCGATAAGCATACTGCAGAGCCTTGTCTGTCTTTTCGCGAACATGAATGTAGCAGCGGCTGCCCGAAGAGTAGAAACCCTCAGCGCGCTGGAGAAACTTACGACGACGACGACGAGATACGATACCACCTTTAACGCGTGCCATGTGCCTCTCCTTAGAAGTTCAACAGACGCTTGGTCTGGTTCATGTTAGCGGAGTGCACGTAAGCCGTAGATCCAGCTTGGCGCTTGCCTTTAGATTTGTGCGGGCTGAGCAAGTGGCGCATGCCCGATTGCTTCATTTTAACTTTACCTGACGCGAGCTTCACGAGGCGCTTTTTTGCACCTGAATGCGTCTTCGACTTAACGGCCATTATTGCCTCTTGCCGGCGGTCATCAAGGACACCGGACTTCATCTGATCTGGCGGTCTGCGAACTGCAGAGCTCTTTTGGGCCGGGGACAGATTTTGGAGTCGTTCGTTGTAACAGCAGTTACACCCCCTGGCAACCCAACACTAAAGGCTTTTCAGGGTCTTAGCTCGCATATGACGCGCCTCAGAATCTCCGCTAAAGCCAGAGCGACCGATCCCTAACCTCATGAGGAGTTTCTATGCGCATGCACCTTTTGGCTCTCGCCATCCTGTTCAGCACGTCCGCCTTCGCCAACGATGGTGGCATCGCCTTTGTTGACGTCAAAGGCATCAACCCCGGCCCGATGCGCGACGGCCAAGTGATTAAGTTTTACGGTGAAGATGCGGGCAAGTTTATGAAACTCCTGCCCAGCTCGAGCACCGTTCTGGATGCCATGGTGCCCCCTCAGGAAGCTGAGCTCCGTAAAATGAACGAGCGCTCACTTCTCATCGCTTCAAACGGCTGGAACCTCGTGATGAGCTGCTCAGGCATCAAAATCGTGGATGAGGCGACTTCCAACGGCGGTTCACAGCCTCGCGTCGTCCCCGCTCCTCAGGTCGAATGCCAAGTCTCCCTGCACAAGGTCCATGACCCCGCCTACAAGCACGACTTGGCCGGCGACGCTTTCCCGCTCGATTTGAACGATGCCTCGCAAAACACCTGTCGCTAATTCGCAGCCTAGATCCAACGGTTCAGTCTCTCAGGGATTGCGCCGTTGGATGAGTTCAGGGAGCTTGCATAACGCGGCCCTGGTGATCGCCGCGATGTCGCTTTCATATGGGTCCAACTATCAGTTCCCGCCTCGCGGGCAAGTGAGTTGGGAGCAAGCCGGCCTACTCACCCCTTGGGGACTGATCGAGAACGCCTATCCCGAAGTCCTTCAGCTTTCGACCACACGCCTTGGAATCTTCGACGATCCGAAACTCTTCATACTCTGGGCTCTGGTGGTGACACTCGCAGCGCTCAAACTTCGGCGAGAACGACAAACATGGCGTACCTAATCACCTTCCTTCAGTCGAACGCGCTGGAGCTCGCCTTCTTCTATCTCTTGCATCGTCGACTCGGGCTCACCCCAGCACGCTCAATCGCCCTGACGACTTTGGCGAACCTCATCACGCACCCCACGATTTTCTTTGGACACATGACGATGGGCCTCTCTTGGTTCAGTGCCATCATCAGTGCGGAGATTTTTGCGTGGACGAGCGAGGCGGTCCTTCACGCCGGCACGACCCAAGCTTGGGAACGTTGGCGGGCCTGGCTCGTCACTTCGCTGATCGCCAATCTGATGAGTTGGGAGCTGGGACCTCGTCTCACCTGGTGGCTGTGGCTGAGTTGATTTCTTGATCAACGCCCTCACCGATCGATAGAGGGGAAACTCGACTTGTGACTTCAGGAGGCCTCCCGCAAACTATCGCAAGGAGGCCTGCATGCACTGGATTCGCTCTCGTTCACGGCTCATCTTCAGCTTAGGCTTGAGTTTCCTAGCATTGCCACTTTACGCCAACGAACGCGTGATGTTTGCCTGCGGCACACCACCAGGGTCTGGCGCATTTTACTCCGACACAGCGGAAGTTCAGTGCGCAAGCGGCAGTGTGAGCACAGACCCCTCACAGCCGCAAATCTTCTGTTCCTACACAGCCTCTTGCACACCGCTGACAGCTCGGCTTCGCTTGTACATTGAACAACAGAACCCAGGAAAAAAGTTCGATCAATTGAGCGACACGGAAATCAGCAATACCATCATGCGGGGCGCCGGCTCCGGGGCGATGGGCTTCCAACCTGAGGTCACGTTCATGAATGTACAGTGCCTCGGACGAAAAAACGCCAGCGGCGCCCCCGAGTGCCCGCGCGTGAATGAATGCGTGAACTCGCGAACAGCCGGATCTGCCCGACACTGGGCTCTTCGTCCACTTCCCCAACAACAACATTCAGGTTTCCGCGTGCAACAAGACGGCGTGCAGCCACCGCAAGGAGTCTCGCGATGATTCGCTCTATTCTAGCCGCCGCTTTGCTGTTTTTCACCTGGCCGCCAGCACGCGCCCTCGGCGTTTTTCAAGTGGATGGCGAGCTTAAAGCCTTCGACGAAAAGACGGTCAGAGTGCAAACCACCCAACTGATCTACGAGATTCGAAAATCCGAACTCAACGCCGAGCAGCTCAACTACTTGAAACCCCTCAAGCGCGGCACCCGCGTGCAGCTGATCGTTGCCACGACTTCAATACTTTCAGCGAAAGATCTCGTCAGCACCAAATAAAAAAAGCCCCTCCTGAAGAGGGGCTTTTCACTCACTCGGCTTTTGGCGCCGTTTCAGCGAGTTTCTTCTCGTACTCTTTCACTTTCTCCTTATCGGGAGCGAGCAGTACGAACATCTGCTTACCTTCCATCTTTGGCGGGCTCTCCACCATCGCCACGTCGCCCAACTCAGTGGTCACACGACGTAACAACTCGATTCCCAGTTCCTGATGGGCCATCTCGCGACCGTAAAAGCGAAGGTTCACTTTCACCTTGTCGCCCTCGAGGATGAACTCGCGGGCCTTTTTGAGCTTCACCTGCAGGTCGTGTTCATCGGTGCGCGGCCGAAGCTGGATCTCTTTGATCGTGATCACAACTTGGTTTTTGCGCGCCTCGCGCTCCTTCTGCTTCTGCTCATATCGATACTTGCCGTAGTCGGCGATCTTGCAGGTCGGCGGCTTTGCCGTCGGCGCCACTTCGATAAGATCGAGGCCTTTGTCTTCGGCCATGCGAACCGCCTCTTGCGTCGGAAAAATTCCGAGCATCGAGCCGTCTTCGCCGATCACGCGCACTTCAGGAACTCGAATTTCGCGGTTCGTGCGTGGGCCGTCCTTTTGGACAGGTCCGCGCCGTGGACCACGATCAAAACGAGGAGCTCCGGGTCCACCACCAGGGCCACTGGGCCCACCAGGTCCTCCGCCGCCACCGCCGCCAAAGGGGCGAGGGCCACCCGGACGAGGGCCTCCGCCACCGGGGCCGCCCGGACGAAATCCACCTGGTCCACCCGATCCGGGGGGACGACCAAAACCACCACCACCACCACCTGGTCCACCCGATCCCGGGGGACGTCCAAATCCGCCACTGTTAATGGCTGACCTCCTCGTTAGATTTTGACTTTGCACTCTCGCCGGTTGCAGTCGCCCAGGGCGACTCGAGGCGACGCTCGCGGATTTCAGCGACTAAGAGTCGCTCAAATTCCTCAAGCTTCAGCGCACTGATTTGAGCTCCATTATTCAAACGTAAGGTGACGGTGCGATTCTGCACCTCTTGATCCCCGATCACCAACATATAGGGAACACGAGCCAACTGAGCTTCGCGAATCTTGAAGCCCAGCTTTTCATTTCGAGAATCAAAGTGCACCCGCACGCCCTGAGCCCGCAAGCGTGCGAGAATCTCATTCGCGTACTCTTCTTGTCGATCCGTCACATTCAAGACATAGACCTGCTCAGGCGCCAGCCAAGTCGGAAACTTTCCGCTGGTATGCTCGATGTAAATCCCAATGAAACGCTCGAGCGAACCCAAAATCGCCCGATGCAGCATGACGGGGCGATGAGGCTGATTGTCGTCACCCACATATTCGAGACCAAAGGACTCGGGCATGTTGAAGTCGACTTGAATCGTGCCGAGCTGCCAGCTGCGCCCAATCGCATCGACAAAGTGAATTTCAATCTTGGGACCGTAAAAGGCCCCTTCGCCAGGGCTGATCGCGTAGGGGATTTCCAAAGCCTTAAGGCCTTCTTCCAAAGCGTTCTCGGCCTCATCCCAAACTTGGTCGGATCCCATTCGGTTTTCCGGGCGAGTCGCCACCAAAACGCGAAACTCGGTCATGCCCAAAAGCTCATAGGTCTTCTTGGTGAGACGCATGAAATCGATGATCTCCGCCTTCATTTGCGAACGCGTGCAAAAGATATGGGCGTCATCTTGGCAGAAGGTACGCACACGCGTGAGGCCATGCATGACGCCACTTCGCTCGAAACGATGTAGGCGTCCAAAGTCAGCAATTCGCCACGGCAATTCACGATAAGACTTTTTATCGGCCCCAAACATCAAGCAGTGCGAAGGACAGTTCATGGGCTTCATCGAGGATTGTCGAACATCGACACCCTCGACCTTATCTTTCTGCGCCGCTTGATCGATGGACGTGAAATACATGTTTTCACGGTAGTTCGCGTAGTGACCCGAAGTTTTAAACAGCTCGACATCAAAGACCTGGGGAGTGATCACCTCTTGGTAACCAAACTCGCGGTAAAGATCCCGCATCAAGCCCACCAGCTGGTTGTAGATCGTCGCACCCTTGCCGGTAAAAAACGGCGAGCCAGGTGCGTAGGGATGGAACATGAAAAGGCCTAGATCTTTGCCGATTTTTCGATGATCGCGCTTTTTTGCCTCTTCCAATCGAGCCAAATGCTGATCCAGATCCTTTTTGTCAGCGAATGCCGTCGCGTAAACTCGCTGTAACTGCTCGCGCTTTTCATCGCCTCGCCAGTAGGCTCCCGCCAGCGACATGAGCTTCACAGCTTTGATCTGACTGGTGCGCTGCACGTGGGGACCACGACATAGATCAAACCACTGCTCACCATTATGATAGATCCCGACCACTTCATCCCCGGACTTCGCATGAATGTCGTCGATGAGCTCAAGTTTGAATTTTTCCCCGAGCTTGGCAAAACGCTCTTTGGCTTCTCGCCAAGGAACGTCCTCACGACGAATCTCAAGATCCGCGGCGATCAGCTCCATCATTTTCTTTTCGATCTTTTCAAAATCTTCAGGCGTAAAGGGCCGAGGACTATCGAAATCGTAGTAGAAGCCGCTTTCGACGACGGGGCCGATCGTGACCTTCACGTCCGGCCACAACTGCTGAACCGCATGCGCCATCACATGCGCCGCGGAATGACGGATCACCTCGAGACCCTCGGGTACTTTGGAGGTCACAATCTCAATACGCGCCCCGTTCGGCACTCGCGCGCGCAAATCAACGATCTCTGGAGCGCCATTGAACTTCGCACCCAAAGTGGCCTTCGCCAGCCCTGCGCCAATTCTTGCTGCCACCTCAAGAACTGTCGGCTCGCGGTCAAAGTCGATCTGCTTTCCGTCGGGAAGAGTGACCTGAACGCTCATGAAACGAGCGAGGTCGTCCAACGCGTGAGCGTCGGCGCACATGTGCGTGCGAAAGAAAGAGACAAAAGCTTTGTAGCAAGAAGCTTCGCCATGGTTTTCAGAGTATCGGAATCAGAGGGAAAACTCAAGTCAGCTCGCGAAGCTCAGTCGACTTAAGAGGCAACTTCACCTCACCATGACCCGCAAAGCTCAGGATTTGCTCCACAATCTTCTGCCGCTCCGTGAGACAAAGCGAGTAATGCCCGGCCCCCTCAACCGTCATCAACTTGGCCTGACGGAGTCCCGTGGCCAAGTAAACACCATGAGCATAGGGAACGACATTGTCTTCAGTCCCATGCCAAATCCACGCCGGCGAATGCACATGCTCGAGGCTAAAGTCCCAGGGCGAGGCTAAAAGTCGCAGATCCGCAATCACGCCTCGAATACCTGGCTCAATGGCTTCCTTGAGTGACCTCACGAGGACCTCGCGAAGCTCGGGCTTTTCCATTTCCTCGCGATCCGCGGTCGCAAGTCGATCAATCCAGCGTTTGATCACCGCCTCTTCATCCTGTCGAACTCCGCGCTCCATCCACCCAAACAGAAGATGCGCCGTGACTCCGCCGCTGCGCGCCCGACGTACACAGAATCTCTCAAAGGGTGAGAGCTTGGCCTCAAGATCTGGCGCTGCCAGCTGCGCCAACCCACCAACTGTCGAAAGGGACTGCGTACGTTGAGGGGCAGCCGCCGCTGTCGCAAGAGCATACGGAGCTCCGCCCGAAACACCGACCACATGAAATCGAGCTATCCCCAACTTTGAAGCGACCTCAATCGCATCATAGGCCGTCGTTTTCAAACTTCGTCCCGTATCGAAATCACTTTGTGAAAAACCAGGTCGATCGATCGCCAAGACTCCCCAGCCATGTTCGCGCGCCAGACCATGAATCAAGTTCGCCTGGCACGAAGAACCCGGGTACCCGTGATGAAAAAGGATCCATTCTCTGGCGTCAGACACCCCGAGGATTCGAAATGAGAGGCGACGACCATCTTGAAGCTTGAGGTTTTGACGCTCAACGGGAGCCGGCGATCGGAGCGAGGCACCCGGCGAATACGAGTCGTTAGATTGCAAGCTGTTGGGCAAGCTGTTGGGCAAGCCTTTGGACAACAGATCGGCGGACGACAAATCGCTGGACGTGAGCGACTTGGCCGAGGTCTTCAGCGGAGCGGCCTCAGCGCCTTGAGGTCGGCTGTCGCGAATACGAATGATTTCCCAACCGCGAGCCCAACCCTGTGCCAGGTGGCGGGACACTGTTTTCACATGCGCACCCAGCTCAGGGATTGAGTCCTGAAGTCGGCCACGCGCCGAAACGGATTCCGTCGGCTTCAGAAGTGCTGATGGGGTTGCATTCAGATTCGTTCGATTCGGCACGTCCGTTCCCCTCTCAGCTTGTCGATGCGTCGAGCCCTTGAGCTCGGACAACATCACCTGTGCAAGCTTGCCACAAACACAACGGCCTCGTCGTTGAAGACGAGGCCGAAGGAGGCAGATCCAGACTTTCGGCCTTCATCAGGCCCCGCACTCAATATGCGACGTGATGATGAATGGCCTCTTGGATCCGCGGATCCTTCACAGGGACTAGTTTATGCCCCGCGAGGAAGCGCGTCACGGACCACAAGAAAAGTCCGCCGAACAATGCAAAACTTCCCACTTCAGGCCAAGAAAACAGCGGCTGATAGGGATCCAAAGTTGGGTAAACCATCCAATGAATATCCACATACTGCATAATCAGGATGAGGACCGAGACCATCACGAGATGACCGGGTGTGCGTTTGGCCCACTTCGGAAGCAGAAGCAAAAATGGCACAGCGAACTTGAAGAGCAGGAGACTTACGGAAATCGTCATCCACCAGCCATTCGATCGCGCGAGATAGAAAATCGTTTCTTCAGGAAGGTTCGCGTACCAAATCAAAATGAACTGCGAGAACCCAATATAAGCCATGAAGACCGTGAAACCTTTGAGGAACTTACCGAGGTCATGCAAATGATCCTCGCTCACCAATCCTCTCAGCCAGCCTTTTTTCATGCTGTAGATCGTGAAGATCACCAGCATGGCCAGGAAGCTCTGAAACAAACCAGCGAAGTTATAAACGCCCCAGATCGTCGAGAACCAATGCGGCTGGAGCGACATCAGAGTGTCGACCGTGAAAAACGAGTACGAGAGCGCAAACACCAACAAAAACGCAATCGACCAGCCCACATTTTTGACGGTGTGCTCGACTTTACCGTCTTCGTCCTGCTGCAAGCTTCGACCAATGATAACTTTAGAGAAGAACAACCAGAGTCCAAAGAAGAGGACTGTTCGGAAAATCATGGCCTTGGCGTTCAAATAGGCCGACTTCCCCTGTAGAATGGCGTCTTTGGCAACCAGACTCTGATCCAACCACTCATAAAGGTGTTTGGACCCAATCAGCCAGGCCACTGCACCCACGGCTGCAACTGGCAAGAACGCTGTGAAGCTTTCCGCGATTCGGCGAATCGTGACCGACCATCCGGCTTTGGCAACGTGTTGAATCGCAGCGAAGAACAAACCTCCCAAAGCGAGATTCGTCCAGTACATGTACGACGTCAGATAGCCATGCCAAGCACGCGTCGGGTCTTTCCAAAGCGCGACGGCGAACAGGACGAGCCCAAAAAAGATCGCGCCCGAATAGAGAGTGCGAATCGACTTACTTGGGACAAACTGCCCTGGAGCGACGGGGGCATGTGTGTGTGCGGCTGCCATAATCAATCTCTCCGTTTTCTAAAATCTGAAGCTCACTGCTTGGACGATGCGCGATCTGACAATTTTTGCAGATTGCGCACGTAGTTCACGAGCGCCCAGCGATCTTCCTCTTTCACGATTTGGTAGGCATACGAACCCATCAAACCCTGACCATCGGTGATGATGTGATAGATCCCACCATCGTTCATCGTCTTGATCTTTTCCGAGGTAAGAGCCGGAGGCTTCAAAGCCATCTTGACGGCCACAGGACCATCACCAGCTCCCGTTTCACCGTGGCAAACCTGGCAATAGATTTCGTATTTTCGACGGCCTACTTCCAATAGCTGGGGCGTCATATTGCCCGCCACAGGGTTTTTGAGCTTTTGCGCCGCCGTCTCCGGCTGACCTGGATAGGGATAGGGCTTGTAGCCCACCGGCACCGTGCCCTCAGGTGGAATTCGCGAAGCGGCCTTGTTTGGCTGACCAGGCTCTGAGTCCTGTGCCTTAAGCGCCGGCTGATCCATCATGTCTTGGATTAACTCCACATTGGGCTGTTTCGACAGACCGTCTCCGCCCGTGCAGGCCGGAAGAACTGTCAACGCGATTACCAAAGTGAGTCCGATAGAAAGGAACGCCGGCCATTTCGAAGCGAGCTTGTTTGATTGTATTTTCATCATCACTTCCCCACTCAGTAGGCCGAGATCCGCTTGGTTTCGACAGCGCCTAAGCTCTTGAGCAATTGCTCGCAGCGCTCGGCATTGTAGCCGACATCATTTTCAGGAATGAAAATCGCAAACTTGTGGCTCGTCAGATCTGGATCGATCACAGGCGGGTCGACCTTCGGCAAGCGACAAGCCGCAAACAATGCGCCCACAGAGAAGAGGGCCGCAAATAACACTGTCAATTCGAACATGACAGGCGCAAAAGCGGGACCCGAGAAGAAGGGCTTACCGCCCACATTCAGGGGCCAGCTCACCGCCGACGTCCAATACTGAAGCGCGACCCCGCAGGTCAGTCCCAAGGTGCCTGCACCAAAGGTGACATAGGGAATCCACGAACGCTTGATCCCGACCGCTTCTTCCATGCCGTGCACGGGAAAAGGTGTAATCGCATCAAACTTCTTAAATCCTGCGGCCCGAACTTTTGCGGCGGCCTCGACACAAGCGTGGTCGTCCAACCAAATTCCGGCCACTCCACCCAACTTAGACATTAGTGACCTCCCGGCCGCTGGCGGCCGACATAGAGCACGGGCTTCACCTCAGCGATCGAAATCGCAGGAACGAACTTGAGGTACAGCAAGAAGATCGTCAGGAACATACCGAAGCTTCCCGACAAGATGGCCGTATCGAACCACGACCACTCGTACATGCCCCAGCTTGAGGGCAAGAAATCTCGATGGAGCGAAGTGACGGTGATCACGAAGCGCTCAAACCACATACCGATATTCACGAAGATCGACACCACAAACATGACCGGGATCGACCGACGGAACTTCTTCACCCAGAAGAGCTGCGGAATCACAACGTTGCACGTAATCATGATCCAGTACGACCAGGCGTAAGGACCAAAGGCGCGGTTGATGAAGGCGTACTGCTCATAGGGGTTGCCCGAGTACCAAGCAATGAAGAACTCGGAACCGTAGGCGTAACCGACCATCAAGCCAGTGGCCATGATGATCTTGTTCATCACTTCCATGTGGTCGATGGTGATGTAGTCCTTAAACTTCGGGAAGCCGATGCGAACCAGTGTCAGCAAAGTCACGACCATACCGAAACCCGAGAAGATCGCGCCTGCAACAAAGTAGGGCGGGAAAATGGTCGTGTGCCATCCGGGAAGCTGAGAAACGGCGAAGTCGAACGAGACGATGGTGTGAACCGAAAGAACCAACGGCGTCGAGAGACCCGCCAGAATCAAGTACACCATTTCGTAATGCGACCAATCCCGTGCCGAACCACGCCAGCCCATCGACAAGGCACCGTAGATCAAACGGCGAATCTTGGTCTTGGCTCGATCTCGAAGGGTTGCGAAATCAGGAACCAAGCCCACGTACCAGAAAACCGAAGAAACGGTCGCGTAAGTCGAGACCGCAAAGACGTCCCACAGCAACGGCGAACGGAAGTTGACCCAAAGCGGACCCCGCTGGTTCGGATAAGGAAGCAGCCAGAAATCCAGCCAAGGACGACCCGTGTGAATCAGCGGGAAGATCCCCGCTGTCATCACCGCAAACACCGTCATGGCTTCAGCGGATCGCGCCACTGAAGTTCGCCATTTTTGGCGGAACAAAAACAGAATCGCCGAAATCAAGGTTCCGGCGTGGCCGATCCCGATCCAAAAAACGAAGGTGATAATCATCGTTCCCCAAGCGATGGGACTGTTGACTCCGAGAAGTCCCATACCTGTCGAAACGATGATCGCAATGTGAATGAGATAAAACAGGAACAAACCGTTGGCGCTCAGAAGAAGCGCGAGCCACTTCTTGCCAGGCGCCGCTTCCACAGGCTCACAGATATCGTTGGTGATATCCTGGTAGGTCTTGTTACCCAAGATCAGAGGCTTGCGAGCCACTTCTGATGCCATGTCCACTGTGTTCATATGTGCTTCACTCATACCAGCCCACCTTCAAACGCGCCTGTCGTTTGATCCTGACGGTCCTCGGCCCGCCCCGCCGCATGTCCACCGCCATGTCCGTGTTTCTCACTCGCGCGCTCCGCATGACGAACGCGAGTCAGGTAGCGAACTCGGGGTTGGTTGTTGAGTTCTTCAAGCAACGTGTAAGCGCGCTTCTCTGCGAACAGTTTCGCCACGCGTGATTCTTTGTTGTTGAGGTCGCCAAAGACGATCGCATCGGCCGGGCAAGTCTCTTGGCAGGCCGTCTTGATCTCGCCATCGCGGAGCGGACGCTTTTCGTCCTTCGCCACATTGGTCGCCCGACGAATTCGCTGAACGCAGAACGTGCACTTCTCCATGACACCGCGAGTACGAACCGTCACATCGGGGTTGTAGGCCATGTGCAAAGGCTCAGCTCGCTTTTTCACGTAGTTGAACCAGTTGAAGCGACGAACTTTGTAGGGACAGTTGTTCGCGCAGTAGCGCGTTCCCACGCAACGGTTATAGGCCATGTCATTCAAGCCTTCATCGTTGTGAACAGTCGCCAATACCGGGCACACCGTTTCGCAGGGCGCATTTTCGCAATGTTGACACATCACCGGTTGGAAGACCGTATCCGGCGATGCCATATCGCCTTTGTAGTAGCGATCGATGCGGATCCAGTGCATCTCGCGACCTTCCATCACATAGCGCTTACCGACGACTTGCACGTTGTTCTCACTCGAACACGCGACGACGCAGGCCGAACAGCCTGTGCAGGAGTTCAAGTCGACCGTCATCGCCCACTTGTGCTTGGTGTACTGATGCTCTGGCCAAATCGTGAACACGTGATGACGATGAATGCCAGAGCTCTGGTCTTTCTCGTAGGCCGCCTTCGTCGTCTCGAGGGACAAAGGACGATTCTCCATCACATGGTGAATCTGCGTCGACACGATTTCGTAGCGCTCTTTGGTCTTTTTCAGTTCCACCAAACGACCGCTGAAAATGGGTAGGCCGGCGTTGAACATCGAGGCCTGATAAGCATCGAAGCCCGCCTCTTCGGCGACTTTGCCGAGACCCTTGCGACCATAACCAACCGCCATCGTGCAAACCGAATCATGAAGACCCGGCTGAATCCAGGCTGGAGCGCGCATTTTGAAATCACCTGAGGTGATCTCAATCACATCGCCTTGCTTCACACCTTGTTCGCGGGCCCATGCCGGAGACACCGCCAGGTAGTTGTCCCAAACAACTTTCGAAACCGGGTCGGGCAGCTCTTGCAACCAAGGGACGTTGGCATAGCGCCCGTCCATCATTTGCGAGTTCGCGTGCAAAACGAGCTCCATCACCGCGCGACTCGGAGCCGGCTTTGCACTGACTCGACCAACAAAGGCACGCGCCGAGGAAGTTCGCTCACGACGACCACCCGACATCGCCACGCCCGTTTGCAGAAGCTCAATCCAGAAATCACTGAAGGCTTTACCGCGACCCAAATCGGTCTTCGATTGAATATCTTGCGACCAGGTCGCCTTGACGTAATCGAGCCAAGTTTCCGAGCTCTTCGCACGCGATGCTGTCGAGCTCGACTTCGTCCAAGCCAAAAGGAGCTCACCCAACGACCGAGTTTCATACATCGGCATGATGGTCGGCTGCTGAATTGAATAGATTCCGCTTTGAAGCTCAAGATCGCCCCAAGTTTCCAGCGAACTCCCCACCGGCAAGACCCAATTGGCCAGGCGGCCCGTGGCGTCGTTCTGGTTGCCCGTGTAGATCAGAGTCTCCAGCTTTTTAATCGCCTCAGCGAAACCGGCATCTTTCGGAAGCAAAGTCATCAAGTCGAGATCATCGACAATCAGAGTCTTCACTTTGCCAGAGGCCAGATCTTGGATCAGCTCAGCTAAGTTTTTAGCCGAACCTGTGTAGGTTTGGAAAACAGCCGAGTCGTGATCAACGGTCTTTCCGTCGTTACCCAAAACCGAGTTCAAAGCGTTGACGACAACTTGCAAATCAAGCTGCTGTGCTGTGGCTGTGGCCAATCCACCGGCCAGAACCAAGCTCGCACCGCGGGCCTTCCAAAGTTCGTCGGAGACGCGATCGAGGAATTTAGCGTCCAGTCCAGAATCGCCTTCAGCTGCGGCAAAGGCCTTGGCCGATTCAGCCAAGCCCGCCGGCATGGTCGCGCCCTTACGAGCCAAGCGGTTCAGAAGCGCAAAGGCGACATCGAGTTGGCGCGAAGGACGGATTCGGACGCGATCATCCGCATTCATGCCCGTGAGTGACATCGTCGATTCAAAGCAAACCAAGCGCGACATCGTAGCGCCGGGATCTCGGCGCTTTGACCACTGCTTGGTGAACTCCACCGGCGAGATCAAAGTTCCCAAAAAGTCAGCGTCAATGCTAACAACGAACTGGGCGAGATCAAATCGGTAGCGCGGCAAAACGGCGCGTCCGTAGGACAAACGCTGACCTTCACGCAGCGACTCAAGAGACAACGCGTCGTACTCGACCCAGCGAGCTCCGAATGCGCGCGAAAACTCAGCGATGATGGCGCGAACAGAGGGCGACGGCTTACTGCCGCTCACCAAAGCGACACCACCTTTTTTGAGCACTTCCAAAATCGCCGCATCGGCATCTTCAAACTTCGTCGACACCGATTCGGAGTTACTGCGGTCCTTATTGACCAGATTGCGACGTGGGCCTCGCAGTCGATCCGGATCATAGAGCGACAACACTTCCGCGTGAGCTCGTGAAGAGAGCGCACCCAGGTTCATCGGGTGCTGAGGGTTACCTTCGAGCTTAATCGGACGGCCTTCCAGAGTTTTAACGAGCAAACCGGCACCTTCGTACCCATCAAACCAGCTCGATGTATAAAAGTTGGCCTCTCCGGGTGTGATCTCTTTAGGCGCTTTCGCGTACGGAATGATCGTCGCGGCGGGACGACGAACGCAGGCGCTCGTGGCCAGGGCCAGGCTTGCCCCCATCACCTTGAGAAAATCGCGGCGCGCGAAGCCATTATCATCGGCGGAAAGCGGCGAGGCCATGAACTCATTTTCATAGCGCTCGGCCATGCCGGGATGAGCTTCGAGTTCTTCGAGACTCAGCCAGTAGGCCGGACCACTCGCAGCGGGGGAGTTCGACTGACTATCTTGATGACCAACTTGAAGTTTGGAATCCATCTTTTCCCACTCTTTTGTTCTGTCGTTCCTGAACAATCGTTTCGTCTTTTCCAGTTCGATCTTTTCCAGTTCGATCTTTTTAAGTTCGATCTTTTCCAGTTCGATCTTTTTGAGATCGATCTTTTTCAGTTCGCTCGTCTTCTCTTCAGCACCTTAAAGTTCGCGCTCTCAGTTTGGGATTCGGGGTCAGCCGTCGAAGTCTTCGCGCTTAACTCTTAAAATCCCCGGGTCCCTTCTGCTCACTCTGACTCACGCGACCCTTCTCACTTCATCGACTTGTCTGTGGACTAGGGAGAAATCCGCTGAAGCGGCTCTCACGCCCCCCTCGACGCATCAATAGTGACAAGTCGAACAACTCACAGGCGCCTGGTTCTCCGATTCACGATGGCAGTTAATGCACCAGCCCATCGACAAACTTGAGAACTGATACATCGTTTCCATGCTTTCCACCGGACCATGGCACTTGTGACAGGCTTGGGGCGCGCCGTATTTTTCGACATGGCGCTTGTGATTGAACTTCACGTGGTCAGGCAACAAGTGGACCTTTTTCCACGCGATCGGTTCGTTTTTCGCGTAAGCCTCTTGCAGCTTGGGAATCCAAGGGTTGCCTTCGCTGCCTGGCACGACAAGGTGACAGTTCATACAGATATTCAACGAAGGAACGGCAGAGTGGTTCGCGCGCTCGGCCGAGGAGTGGCAATAAAGACATTGCATCTTGTATTGGCCAGCATGCAGCTCATGCGAAAAAGGAATCGGCTGCTCCGGAGCATAGCCTTTGTTGTAACCGATCGAGCCCCACTCCCAGCCACAGGCTGATAGCCATGTCGCCATCGACAAGATCGCGAGCAGCACAATGGCTTTTCGAGAAAAAGTCTTCAGCGACGATCCGTTCAGGGACGATGCGTTCCGGAGGAATGCAAGTCCATGCTCGGCGCATTTCACGGCTGAAAAGGAAATTGATCGGACGAATGAATTTCGGACGAACGAATCCACGACGTGCATCAGGCTGACCTCAATTGAAGTTGCACTCCATAAGTAATGGATATGCCAACAATTGAAAAACGTTTTTCTCGAGATATCGAGATGAAATTGAGAATGCTGAAGGTGTCAGCAGTTTCGGTTTTAAGAATCTGCTGTGGAACTCTCCGACAGATTCGAACTCGCATGGCCACCCACGAAGGGCTCAATGCGTCCAAGCCCAGCCTCGAGATTGTGGATTTTCCTCGCGTCCCCGCTCCAGGCCGCCGACACAAAGGCCTTCCCTCAAAGCTTGGGGACGGATGCGGCCGAGAAAGCGTGACAAGATCGAAGGGTCCACCCAATTTCAGGCTCCGGGCGGATTCCAGGATTCAATCTACCCGCTCAATGCGCTGCATAAATCTACTCAGGACTGGGAGGCCCTCAACCGCGTCACCGCCTCCACCACGCCCACGTAAGCCAAATTCAAGAGCACAAATCCCGTCACGTATTCCACACCACCCGCGCCAAAGCCGTAGGAGTGCAGACCCGCACCCAGGACAAAGTTCACGCCATACCAGGCCATGATGACCAAGTTAAACGCGACAATCGAACCAATCAGCATGCCTCGCTCTCGAACCCAGCCGACAAGTCGAGCGTGCAAAATGGCGAGGTAACCCAAGAGCGCAATCAACGCCCATGTCTCCTTGGGATCCCAACCCCAGAACCGGCCCCAACTATAATCGGCCCAAACTCCGCCGAGGATCGTACCCGCTGCCAATAGCACCACCCCAATCTGAAGTGAGCGATAGCAGGCTTGAACCAGATCGCGCACTCGAGCCGACGCGTAGCTCTCCCCTCGCAACACCATGGCCAAACCAAAATTGGCGAGCGCCCACGCGAGGAAAAAAGCTGAGTAACTGATCGTGATGGTCAACACGTGGACGATCAGCCAGAGGTTCGACCTCAAAACGGGCTCGAGCGGCTGCAAACTTCCATCGAGGATATGGGTCGAGAGATCCGAAACGATGTTACAAAGCACAGCCACCAAGGCACCGGCGAGCAACACGTAGCGGGACTTGTGCTTCCACTCAAAGAACATCGCAAAGAGAATGGTACCCCAAGAAACCCAGACGACGGTCTCATACATATTCGACACCGGCGGTCGACCCGTCAGATACGTACGAAGGCCGAAGCCGTAGGTATGAAGCAAGAAGGCGACTCCCACCAAGATCCACGACACCCCATAGGACTTTGCGACCACACCCGCGCTCTTCGCATTCCAGGCGATGGTCATCGCCAAAGCACTCAACAGATAGAGAATCCAGGCCCACATAAAAGGATGAAAGGTTTCGTAGTGAACTTCAGCTCGCATCGGTCCGAAGAAACCTTCCTCCAGCGACGGATACAGATTCGTATTCACCGCGTGAGCGACTTTTTTAAACTCGCGAACCGACTGCACGAGGCGGTCCGAGCCTTGCGGGTCCACGACACCCTCGCGATTCGGTAACGCTTGCACATAACTGGAGAGGACGGCCGCGAACTTTTCTTTAGGCTCACCCTCAAGCGAGGCCACAGGTGTCCACGCATCGGGAATGACCAGACCCTCTTTTGCCTTTTCGGCGTGATCGGCAACGATGGCAGGAGTGGGCGGCAAAACACGCAACCACGTTCCATCTTTGATCCCTTGGTACACACCGAGCTGGCTCTCAAGACGCGAGGCCGCCTGATTGTAGGGATCCAGCTTTTTTTTCGACTCTCTGAAAACGGCGAGCTCTTGAAACACCAATTGCAGGCGAGGGTTTTTGAAGAGCTCCATAGGCGTGTAGTGATCGCGAGTCGCCTCAAGCCCAAGCGCATCTTTGAGCGCCTTGAGTTTGACTTCGACGATGGGTTGCTGATCCCAAAAATCGCCGGCCATCATCCATGTGGGAACCACTTCCATCGCCACTCTTCGAACCGGATCCTGGCCATCTCGTCCGGGCGATTTGTAAGTTTCTCGACCGTAGATCAGCTGCAGACTTTCGCGGGCGAAAGTCTCAAACGGCTTCACCCGACCATTATCTTGCACAGGCAACAGCGCCAGTTCGTTCAGCCCTTCACTACGGGCCTGTGCCGGCGCACTTTTGAAGAGAAGCCCAAATGCGAATCCCGTCAGCACTAAACCCATCGCTAGAGAGCTACGCAAAGCGCCCTCGCAGGCTCGGAGGATCCCGATGATCGACGCTTGAGAAAGAGGCCGGAGTTTCGGATGCATGTTAGTCACCTCACGACTTCAAGTCGCAGCGGACGCTTTCGATTCAGCTGTCGCTGCAGCTCGAGCAGTTCGACGTTTTAAATAAAACAAGTGCAGAGTCCCCAGAACGATGAGCAATGATCCCAAATATTTGAGCGAACGACCGGGGTCGCGGTTCACCGACAAGATGCTCGCGACCGGACGACCCTGCTCATCGGATTCAAAGCTCGCCTGATAGAATGTGTAGCCCGCATGCTTGAGAGGCTCATTCATTGAAATCAATCGCTCACCGAGACCATCTACCGAAACCCAACTCTGATAGCTCGCCGCGCGAAGCGTGCCTTGATATCGACCGATTTCAAATTTTTTGAGCGCGACATTAAAGCCCAAAGGTACTCGACGATTCGCGAATTGAACGACGTAAACTTGATCATTGGAAAAGAGCTTCAAAATGGAATTGAGGCCCATCCACTGGGACTTAACCTGGGCCTCACCCGGCGCACGATATTCCACGCGAATCGCCGCGTTGGTGATGGGCGTGGGTCGATCCTGAGGAATGTAGCGAACCTCTTCTCGCGCTCGGGGCAAATACTTGAGCAAACGAAATTCAAGCTTCATCCAGCCCGTCAACAGGCTTTCACCCGCTTTCAGACGACCGCGCTTCACCTTAACACCCTCTCGCGCCGTGTGAACCTCATAGGCCAGCTTTTCGCCGTCGAGCGGCTTGAGTAAAATCGCATTGCGAGATGTGAGCTCGCGGGGAAATTCACCGACGATGCTGATCTGTGCGGGACCGAACTCTTTGGTTTCAATCTGCCCGGCCGCCGGCTGCAACATCCACTCGGTGACGTTGACCTGATCGTTCACCAATTGAAAGCGCAGGGCCGCGCCGGCCTGGGCGTTCTCGGGAGTTTCAATAAATTTCTGATCGCGAAGCGCATAAGCGTGCGACTCGACAACTTTAAGATCCGCGTCTGGAAGCGGAATCACCAAGGGCGAATCCGCGCGGGCCGGTTTCAAGAAAAAGTCCACTTCGCGCGAATAGATCGAAGCGTATCGAGCCCCATCCATCGACGAAAAGACCGTCAGATCTGTCGGCGCAATGGTGATCGACTTCCCAGGTTGCTCGCGAGTCAGCGTCACGCTGCCATCGACACCAAACTGGTTGGTGACCCACTGGCCGAGCATCAGAATTAGAATTCCAATATGCGCCAAAATGAAGCCGGTATGCTTTTTTTGCCAAGGCCAACGATCGATCATGACCGCGATCAATGAGATGGCGAGCATCAGCAGCGGAATCACCATCAAAGGCGCGGCGTACACGAGCTTTTTCGCGGCCGCGGCATCCAGCTGAGCTTCCACGATCGTGCCGTAGGCCGTGACTCCTCCGAGGATCATAATGATCACGACGGCCAACTTCAGACTCGCCAGAAACTTGATACTTCGTCTCCAGATGGGCAGCAGCTTCCGCAGGGCCACGCGACCAAAGTTCTCACGCTTCAAATTCGTCGATACCCCTGTGGAGGAGTCTGGATTTGAGGCTGTGGGCGAGGCTGATGGGTCAGCGTCCCCCGTAGGTTTCTCATTGGTGGTCGACATGTTGGTCCGAACCTAAACCCGCGCCAACGCGAGGTCAAAGCCCAGACTCCTGAAGTCTCTCACATTCACTCAAGTCGGCGTCGAATACAGCCCTTGATCAACAAGCCCTTGCACAATTTTATGCAGCATCTGACCGAGCCGCCTGGACACCTCATCAAATCGCTGCGGGATTTTCGCTTTTGTGAACTCGTCCATATAGAGGCCGCGATTCAGTTCAATTTGCAGGCAATGCCAGCCCTCTTGGGGACGCCCATAAGTCTCGGTGATTCGCCCGCCCTTGTAGGGCCAATTGCGACGCACACTGAATCCCACGGCCTGGCCGGCCGACTCGACCAAATCCATCAATTCGGGGCGACAGCTTCGCCCATCCTGATCCGAAATCACGAGGTCCGCCCGACGCTCACCGGGATCACGATGCTCTTTGGTCCCTACACTGGGCATCGAGTGCAGATCCAGTTGATAAAGTGGACGCCCAGGAAACTCAGCCACATATCGAGCGGCCGCCAGCCGAACAGCGCGATGAAAGGGATGAAAGCAGCGCTGGAGGAGGGCTTCGTAAGTCTGGCGATCGACAGGCCGCGGCATCAAACGATGACCTTCGGTCGTGATCGACCACAAAAGCCCCCGAGGAAAACGTCCGCTCGGCGCCGCGGCTCCCATAACGGAGTCGACATCCACGTCATCCGCCCAGCGATTGAGGTCACAAGCATAGCGATGCCAAGGCGTGCCGATCCAAGGCAACTGGAGTTGGCGCAGTCCCGGCGCATACAGCTGATCGACATACCGATCCACATCGTACATCAGGATTTTTTCGTCGAGTTGATTCAACCAAGGAGCCTCGGGCGGCACGCGCTCACCCGAGTGCGGCGTGGTGATCAACAGCGGACCGGGGTAAGATCGAGACGGCCAGGACGAGAAATCTTGAAAGATAAAATCCCGCAACTCAGGATCGCGCCACGCGCTTTCTGAGAATTGTACGCCGAAAGTGTTGACGTGATGCTTCGACATCGGCTCCCCTCAAGTCATGAAAATCTACACGAGAACGGGCGACCAAGGCAGCACCTCTCTCTTTGGCGGACAACGCGTGTCAAAGGCCGACTTGCGACTCGAGGCCTACGGCACGCTGGACGAATTGAATTGTTTCGTGGGCTGGTTGGTTTCACTCTTACCCACCCCATCGACGGGCGAGGAGACCTGGGACATCGAACGCGGCGAACTGGCCGACATCCAAGATCAACTGTTTCGCATCGGCTCGCACTTGGCGATGGCGACCGATCAAGAAGATCCTCAGGCCGTAAACTGGCGCGCGAAGCTTCCATCGCTCGATGCGCAATTTGTCGGTCGCCTCGAGAAGGCGATGGATCGGATGGACGCAGAACTCTTGCCGCTGAAGAACTTCGTTCTACCTGGGGGCGCAGCCGCGGCCAGCGCGGCGCATGTGTGCCGGGCGGTGGCCCGACGCGCGGAAAGACATGTCATTCGACTTTTCGAAGAGACCGAACTCGACTCTCACTCACATCGGGAAATCGCTCGACAGCTCAATCGGCTCAACGACTACTTCTTCGTCTTAGCTCGACACTTCAATCGCCGAGTAAAAGCCCAAGAACCCGTCTGGAAGCCTTAAGGCGATCGCTGCAAAACTCGACGGACCTTTAGTTGGCCAATGCGAGCGGGCGCACTTCTTTCCAGAACCAGCTCAACATGGGATCTAACTCAATCGAGTCGATCACCGTGACTTCATCCACGCCCGACTTGACCGCAGCTTCATCATAATCCTGAGGTCGCAGTGCGGCGGCTGGTCCGATGTTCACAAAGCGAAGAGCTAAGCCGTGCTCGACCACTTCACCCACGAGTTTTTTGAGATCCATCGAGGGAGCCTGATTTTCGGCCAAGCCGCCGTCTTCTGTGCGCACATAGGCCTTGAACTCCGACAAACTCATTCCACTCAGAGCGGGCAGGCTCGACACCGGATGTGCACTCACCGAAGGCTGCGGATTCACGCTCGGCAAGGGCGCGCCGGGTAAGGGCATACCGACCAAAGTCGGAAGCACAGGTGTTGCGGCACCGGGCAAAGTTGGCAAACTCGGCGCCGAATTCGCGACTGGAGATTGAGAATACGAGGTCGCAGGCGAATTGTTCGTCGCCGGGGGATCCTGGGGGCGAAGCTTCAAAGTCGATAGCGCTGAGCTTTGACGGACCAGGTCCTCAAACTTCATTTGACCCACGCAAACCATGAGGGCCGAATCGCCATTGGAATTGCCAATCAGCACATCGGGTTGCTTTTGAGTTCGGCGGTATCGATCATAAAGTCCAACTTGAACAATTGCCGCCAAGAGACTCTTCATCTTGATGTTTCTATTGAAGGCTTCGTCTTCCGTTACAATCGCATTGAAGAGATCAATGCGCTCATAATCGGTCTGGTCGAGTATGCTCTGCGCTTCGCGAATCCGTCGCGAAACTTCAGGAATTCGCACCACACCCAGGCGCAACTCAAGAAAATCGAGACCACTTCGACCCGCGAAAATCACGCCGGTCGGCGGTGCGAAGGTGGAAGCATGCGGCGTTCCGCGCGAAGGACGCATTCCCGAGACTACAGCAGCCGACGGCGTTGTAGCGGTGTCGCTCGACGTCGCGGACCCAAGCTGTTTGCTGTCCAGACGATCAATGCGCTCAGAGCGCTCATCGAGAGAGCCATGTCCAAAACCTTGCCCAATCCCTTGCCCATTTCCCTGCGATCCGCCCGTGCCTGTCATTGCCAACCCCGTTTCGTTTCCACCACAAATGTCACCGCGATACTTCTTTTCTCAACTTCCCCATCACGACTCACGCCCGGAACCTTCGCAAACCACTCAACCGCCAAAGACCCAACAGCCAGAGATTCCAACAAACAAACTTCTCGAGAATCGAGGGCCGCGAATTGTCACCGAATCGAAGAGCTAACAAGTTTCGTGCCGCCCCGGCGCGGGACGCAAAATTCAAAGCAGCTACTTCAAAGGCCACGCCAAATCGAATGAATCGCTCGGCGAGCACAAAAAGCGGCCAAATCCGGTGTTGGCACGAAAACACAAATCGTCACCGCCCCTGCAAGGCTTTCAACGGAGGGTGTAGAGAAGTGTGACGGGAAATTTCGACAAGCGGTCGGCTGACACTTCGACACGGCTTTCTTCGACTGAGACCCTACGACGTTCATGCCGATCCAAACTGCACTCACTCGACCCTGGTCGGGGGGCTCGGAATCCGACTTAAGCCCACCGACCTTTTTCTGTTAGCCTGTTGGGGGTGCCCTGCGACAAGAGGGCCGAGGTGGAGTGGGAGAATTTGTTTGGCATAGAAAGATTCGAGCCCTCTCCGAACGGACGGATTGAGCGAACTGAGCCCCAGCCGCAACACGCGAGAATAAGAGCAACGTGAACCGCAACTTAGATGAACATCCAAAAGTTGGATTCCAACCGCGAGCCCTGGCATGAATCAACGCCCCAAACTCGAACGCATCGCCGTGATCGCTCTTCTCATCTGCCTCGGCTACGCCACAGCTGATTTGTTGATGTTGTCTCAAGTTCGGCCACGGCTGCTGCCTTCCGAAGAACCGCCGCCGCTACCTTCCGCGCGATCGGCAAATCAAAAAGTCACGGACCTGCGCCGCTTTACGGTCATCACCGAGCAGAACATTTTTTCCCCGGATCAGGTGATCCCAGAACCCCTCGGCGGTTCCCTTAATCCCCTTCGCATGGGTGAGCCCGTACCGACAACTCGCCCCATCACTTTGCTGGGCACGCTCGTGCACACCAACGATTCTCGCTCCGTGGCTTTGGTCAAAGCGGGAAGCGAAACCGTCGCCGTGAGAATCGACGGAAAGTTTGATGGCAATGGCGCCACGATGAAAAAGATCGAACGCTCGCGAATCGTGTTCATCAACGAGAGCAATCAACAGCTCGAGTACGCAGAGATCTCTGAAAAATCGAGCCTCAAAATTCAGACGGTCGGCGCGCCCACCCCTCCGGCCTCTGGTGGCATCACCGTGAAATCTGACTTGGATCGAGAAGTATCGAAGTCGATGGTGGACAACGCACTCAAGAATTTGCCGAACCTGCTCCAGGAAGCTCGGGCCGTTCCGCGCATTGGCGCCAATGGCCAAGTGGAATGTTGGCAGATTGCGGAAATGCGCCAGGGCAGTTTGTTTGAAACGCTGGGTGTGCGTCGGGGGGACTGCATTGAAACCGTCAATGGCGACCGCATCGACAGCGCCGCCAAAGCCATGGAGATCTTCAACGCTCTCCGCAACTCGGCGACGGCAATTAATTTGGGAATCGAACGTGGTGGCCGAAAAGAATCGATGAATTTCACCATCACCCAGTAGATTGAGGAAGCGGACCGAAAAAAGGCAGCACGTCGACTTGGCAAGATGGATCTTCGCCAATCGCGAGCTCGTGATACGATGAGAACGGGATTCCAAAGGAAGAGGTAGGCCATGACAAGGATGTCATCAAAAGCAGTTGCCCCAGCGTCCAGCCCCCAAGCACAGCGAACAGCGGGCTACAAACAGTGGCTTGCGCTTTTGATTTGCGCGAGCCTCGCGACCTCAAGCTGGCCGGCCTACGGGCAACAGGATGATCTCGATAAGCTGTTTGAAGACGAAGAAATTGATGAGCCCATCGGCACTTTCAATCAGGCGCCGCCGCCACCTCCTCCACCGGCACCCGACTTCAATGTCGATAACAATCCTCCCCCGCCCGAGCCGACCTACAATACCGGCGGAGGATCTAATTTCAGCCGTGGCTCGAGTGGCCCCAGCACCATGACGGTGACAAAAACCAACAAGCCTGGGGAAAAACCGCAGAATCCTTCGATCGAGGACATCACCGACGAAAACTACGGCGACATGATCGAAGCGAACTTTCCCGATGTCGAGATCAACGAACTGGTCAAAGCCATGGGACTGCTGACCAATAAGAACTTCATCATTGATCCAGGCGTACGCGGCAAGATCACGATCCTCGCCCCGAATAAGGTGACTGTGGCGGAAGCCTATAAAGCTTTTTTGGCGGCTTTGGCGATTAACGGCTTCACCGTCGTTCCCTATGGCAAGTTCTATAAGATTAAGAGTTCTCGAAACGCGCAGAGAGACTCGATTGAAACCTACACCGGCGAATATGCTCCGACGAGCGATATCTACATCACTCGCATCGTGCACTTGAAACACACTTCCGCTGAAGAGGTGAATAAACGCCTTCGCGTTCTCCCCTCCAAGGACGGCGAAATCACACCCTACGAGCCGACCAACTCTCTCATCATCACCGACTACGGCGCCAACGTGGAACGCATGATGAAAATCATCAAGGAATTGGATCGCCCCGGCTTTGAAGAACAGCTGGCGGTAGTTCCGGTTCGCTACGCCAAGTCGAAAGATCTGGCTGACCTGATCAATCAAATCATCAACAAAACACCCGGCTCAGCCGCGAACCAGAACCCGGCTTTTGGCGCAGCTGTGCCACGGTTTCGCTCGCGAGGTGGAACTGCAGCCGGTGGCACTCCCGAAGAGCTCTCGCTCGTCGCGCCCGACGATCGCACCAATGCGTTGATTGTCGTCGGCAACAAAGCCGGTATCGACAAGGTCCGCGAGCTCATTCGCAAGCTCGATTACAAGCTCGATCCGGCTGAAGCGGGCGGAGTTTTCGTGTACTACGTTCGCTACGGTGAGGCGGAGAAAATCGCGGCGACGATCTCGAACCTCAGCGGCGGCTCAGCCGGCAACACGGCACAAGCAGCCCTTCAGCCCCCCGGCGTGTTCGGCGCGCGACCGGCCTCGCCTTTGGATCGCCAAAACATTTTTGGCGGCGACGTACGAATTGTGGCGGACAAGAATACGAACTCACTCGTGATCACGGCCTCCAAGCAGGACTACGAAGTGGTCCGCTCACTTCTGGCCAAGATCGATATTCCACGCGATCAAGTGTTTGTTGAAGCCATCATCATGGAAATGAACACCGATAAGACCAAGGCGTGGAACCCGACTTACTATTATCTGGACCCGGCGTCGGGCGGCATTGGACGCGCTGGCTTTTCACGCCGAGGCACTTTACAGAACATCCTGAATCCCACCACAGACTCTGGAGCCATACTCGGCTTTGGAAACGGGGCGACGCTGAACTTCAATGTCGGCGGCCAAACTGTGAGGGTGCCGTCGCTGGTGAGTTTTATTAACCTCCTCCAGCAAAACGTCGAATCGAACATCCTGTCGACACCCAAGATCATGGCACTCGACAACGAAGAGGCCGTCATTGAAGTCGGCGACAACGTGCCCATCGCCCAAGATCAGGCCACAACGGGACAGACGATCACCACCAACACGCGCTTTGAAAAGGCGACGATCAAGCTGACGCTGACGCCCTACATCCGCCCGGACAGCGATGTGGTGCGCCTGAAGCTGGAGCAGAGCGTGAAACAACCCTCCAACACCAACATCCGCTCAGCTCGCTTGGCAGAATCCACCACGATCATCTCGGATCGCTTCATCAAAACGAATATTGTGGTGAATTCCGCTGACACTGCGGTCTTGGGCGGTTTGATTCGCGATGAAGACACGGTGGATGAGACGAAGATTCCGGTGCTCGGCGACGTGCCGGTGCTGGGCTGGTTGTTTAAGTCTCGCTCGGTGCAAAAGAAGAAGATCAATCTGGTGATCTTCATCACTCCGCGCATCATCCGCGGCGTCGGCGACAGCCAACGCCTGCTCGGCGAAAAGGCCAATGAGCGGATCGACTGGGTGAAACGTAACTTCGATGGCCGCGACCCGTACGGTGCCGCCATGGACAAGTTGCCGCGCACATCGAAGACTGACAGCGATCGCGATTTCCCCAAAAAGACCAACACGGATGAACCCGTAGGAGTGAAACGCTAAATGGCCAACGTCGGAGTCGATAGCGTCCTCGCCAAAAACACGAGCCTCAGCGACGAGCAAGTTCAGGCCCTGCTCAATACCCCCGTTGGGATGGGACAAACGCTTCGCGACGAGCTGTCGCGCAAAGAGGGCCTGGCCTCCGATGAGATCCTGTCGGAACTCGCGAAGTTTTTGGGCATTCCCTATTTGAAAGAAGTGAATGTTTCAGAGATCTCCGGCGACCTCGTGCGGGACATACCGATTGGCTTTGCTCGAAAGCACGAAGTTCTACCCATCAAAGAGGATGCGACCAGCGTACAAGTGCTGCTCACGAATCCCCTCAATCTCGCCGTGCTCGACGATCTTCGCGTTTCTTTCAAAAAGAAGATGCTACCAGTGATGAGTTCAAAGTCGCGAGTTCTTGATGCGATCAATCGCGTTTATGAGAAGTCGACGACGGCCCTTAAGGGCCTCGAGGGAATTGAGGAAGAGGAGTTCGATCTCGACGAACCCATCATCGACCTCCTCGAGTCCGGTGAGGACGAGGCCCCGGTGATCAAACTCGTCAACACCCTACTGTTTCGCGCCGTCAAAGAAAAAGCCAGCGATATTCACATCGAGCCCTATGAACGCGACATGGTGGTTCGCTTCCGTATTGACGGTGTTCTCTTTGATATCTTCAAGCCGCCGAAGAAGTTTCAGAACGCCATCACTTCGCGGATCAAGGTCATGGGCAATCTCAACATCGCCGAGAAGCGCTTGCCCCAAGACGGCCGTATTCCGCTGAAACTAGGAGGCAAGGACATCGACGTTCGTTTGTCCACCGTACCGACTTCATTTGGCGAGCGCCTTGTGATGCGTCTGCAGGACCGAAGCAACGTGATTCTTCAGCTCGAGCAACTGGGCTTCAGCGAAGACTCGATGAAGACGCTGTCGGACGATTTGTTGCAAAGAACCTACGGCATCATTCTGGTCACGGGCCCGACGGGCTCGGGTAAATCGACGACTCTGTATGCCTGCCTTTCGCGGATCAATAACTCGACGATGAACATCCTCACCGTGGAAGATCCTGTCGAACAACGCATCCATGGCATTGGCCAGGTGCAAGTGAACTCGAAGATCGGCCTCACTTTTGCGTCAGGGCTGCGCGCATTTTTGCGCCAAGACCCTGATGTCATTATGGTTGGCGAGATTCGCGATTTGGAGACTGCGGAGCTCGCCATCAATGCCTCGCTGACGGGTCACTTGGTCTTTTCAACCCTCCACGCCAACGATTCTGCAGGCGCCTTTCCGCGCTTGCTCGATATGGGCTGTGAGCCGTTTTTGATCGCGACTTCACTGCTGGGAATTATCTCGCAGCGCCTGGTTCGAGTGCTTTGCCCCATCTGTAAAGCCCCCCACACGCCGACGGACATGGAACTGGGATCACTGGGGCTCACGCGGACGCAAGTGGCAGGCCATAACATCTTTAAGGCCGTGGGCTGCGATCAATGTAACGGCAAAGGCTACCAAGGCCGAACACTGATCCAAGAGCTCCTCGTGGTGAATGACGAAATTCGTTCGCTCATCATGAAGCGTGTCGATGGCGGAAGCATCAAACGTCGGGCTGCGGAACATGGCATGCGCTCGTTTCGAGACCATGGCGTCGAGAAGGTGCTTCGCGGCATCACGACGATCGAAGAAGTTCTCTCCAATTCACAGATCGACTTGTAATAATCCCGCATTCGCCGCGTGACAGGGCCGGGTTCTCCGGCCCAAAATCGAAGCATGCCGGTCTTCGAATACAAAGGCCTCAACTCCAGCGGCAAGAATGTGCGCGGCAATGTCGATGCCGACAATCAAAAGCTTGCGCGCGCAAAACTCAAAAAAGACGGCATCTTTGTCACGGAAATTCGCGATAAGACCAAAGCGAGCTCCGCCAAAGCCAATGCAACGCGAACTTCAGGCGGGCGAATCAACATTCAAGAGAAGTCGAATCTCACGCGTCAGCTCGCCACGCTGTTAAAGGCCGGGATCCCCTTGGTGGACAGTTTGACGGCCGTTGCCGACCAGATCGAGAATCCCGACCTCAAAGCCATCGTCGCCGACGTCAAAAATCAAGTGAATGAGGGATCAACCCTCAACAAGGCGTTGGGTCGTCATCCCAAAGTCTTCGACCACATTTACATCACCATGTGTGAAGCCGGCGAAGCCACAGGCACACTCGACGTGATTCTCATGCGGCTTGCCGAGTTCACCGAGGCGCAGCATGCCCTGGTCACGAAGGTTCGATCCGCGATCCTCTATCCGGTGATCATGACGATCTTTTTGGTGCTCATGCTGTCGGTCATTTTCGTGTTCGTTATCCCGCGCATGACGGCGATCTTTGAAAGCTCGGAGATGACGCTCCCCTGGTACACCAATGTCACCATTGCGGTGTCCGGATTCTTTGTCGACTACTGGATTGTGGTTTTGGCTCTTGGGGCTCTCGGCTATATCAGCTTCCGAAGCTGGAAGGCCACGCCGGCGGGGTCTCGGCAGTGGGATGTCTTGATCCTGCAATTCCCGCTGATCGGTCGCCTGGCACGTATGATCGCCGTAAGTCGATTCACGCGCACGCTTTCCACTTTACTCACCGGCGGCGTGGCCATGCTTCAAGCTATGGACATTGTCCGAAATGTCGTCGGCAACCAAGTCCTGGCCGAAGCTATTGATCAGGCACGCGAGAACATCCGCGAAGGCGAAAGTATCGCGGGCCCCCTCAAAAAGTCCGGACAGTTCCCGCCGATTGTCATCCATATGGTCAACATCGGTGAAAAGACCGGCGACCTCGAAGCCATGCTCACGCAAGTGGCGAATTCCTTTGATTACCAAGTCGACACCGAGATTCAGGGCCTCACTTCGCTACTGGGCCCCCTCCTCATCGTGGTGATGGGCGTGGTGATCGGCGGCGTGGTGTTCTCGATCATGGTGCCGATTTTCCAAATGTCCCAGCTGGGCTCGACTTAAGCGCATGCCTGATCGCGTCGTAATTCAACTTCGAGGCAACTCGACACAAGCCGGGTTGAGCAAACTCGCGCAAGCCGCTAGGATAAGGATCGTTTGCTGTTCAGCGAAGACTCAAGAGCTGGATCCCAAACAAAGACCGAATTGAAAGGACTCACATGAAGCGCGCTCCCATTTCTGCATCTCGCCTCAACAATCGCGGTATGACTTTGATTGAGATCATGGTGGTCTTGCTGATTGTCGGCGCTCTGGCCGCAACCCTTGGTAAGACGGTTTGGGACAACCTCATGAACGCCAATGTGAAGCAGACCAAACTCATGCAGCAAGAATTCGCCAATGCGCTCCGCATGTACAACACGGAATGCGGCTCCTTCCCGACGACGGAACAAGGCTTGAATGCACTTGCACAAAATCCGGGTGCTGAAGCTTGCCCGAACTGGGGCCCCCGCCCCTTCCATCAAGGCCCCTTCAAAGATGCTTGGCAGCGGCCTTTCTCTTATGAGTCCGATGGCGCGACCTTTACCATCAAATCGAACGGTCCCGACAAGCGAAGCGGCGGCGGCGACGATTTGGTCTTCAACTCTGAAGGCGCGGCCGGCGAAGCCCCCAAGAACTAAGTTAAAGTGAGTTGCCCCACGGGCTTCAGCTGTTAGGCTAAAGCCTGGATGTGGCAACGAAAGATTTTTCAAATTCGAATGCGCGGCGGCTTCACTCTCATCGAAGTGATGGTGGTGATTTTGATCGTGGCTGCGGTGATGGCCATGGGTGGTTCTCGCTTTTTCAACCCCAACGAGAATCGCCGCGGCCAAGTGCGAAGTTTCGCCATTCAGACTCGCGAATTGCGCACGAATGCAAAACTTCAAAATGTAACTCTGCGCCTGGCGGTCTCGATGGATGCGTCCGCCGGTCACAAGTTTTGGGTCGAAAGTGCGAATGGTCACGTGCTGCAACTCTCCAGCGAACAAATCGAAGAGTTGAGTCGCCTCACGCAGACCCAGCGCGAAGAAGCCCTTAAGTCGAGACCCAAATTTCAGAAAGACAAGCGCCACCCTGAGCGAAAGCTCACCGGAGGGCTGAAATTTCTCAGCGTCGAATTGGCCACGCAACCCAAACCCATCACCGAGGGCGTGGCCTACATCAACTTCTTCCCGGCCGGGCTGTCTGACGAAGCCATCATCAAGATGGGCGATGGCGAAAATCAACTCTGGTCGGTCGTGGTGCATCCGCTGACGGGAGCCGCTAAAGTCTACAATCGGGCCATGAGCTTGAAGGACTTAAGAGAATGAAACGCGGCTTCACCCTACTTGAGACCATGATCGCGATGATGATCATGACCGGTGCGCTGATCATCATCGGACAGTCATGGAGCGGCAATCTCATGCGCCTGGAGAAGTCGCGACTCAATACAGACATGGCGCAGCTGCTGGATCGCAAGATGGCCGAGATCGAAATGACTTATCGAGGCGAACCCATCAGCGAAATTCGCGAAGAAGATGGGGGCGACTTCGGGGTCCTCTTCCCAGGCTACACTTGGGAAATGACCGCCAAAGAGTTCGAAATGCCGGACTTGAGCGGTGCACTCATGAGTAAAGATGGCGGCGTGGATGAAATGACCTTGCTGATCATCCGCACCGTTGCCGCTTATCTCAAAGAGACCATCAAGGAAGTCTCCGTCACCGTGAGCTTTCAACCGAAAGATCAGCGCGCCAAACCGATTCGCCAATCTGTGGCCACGTATTTTGTCGACTACTCCAAACCCCTCACTCTCGGCGGCGGCGCGGGCACAGGCGGTGCCGCCCCGAGCAGCGGCGATCGGCCCGCGGGAGGGCAACCGCGATGAACCATCGACGAGGCTTCACCCTGATCGAAATTATGATCGCGCTGATCATTCTGTCTGGGCTCTCCGTACTCATTGGACAGAGCGTTCGCAGTGGTCTCGATAGTAAAAAGCGCATTCAACGCCAGATCGATGATGAATCCGCCGTGCGCGATACGGTTCGCCTCATGGCCTCCGACATCGCGGCGGCCTATCATCACCGGGATCTCGCGATTAAGCTCTACAATCAGGTGATCGAAGCCCGAAAACGAAAAGCCAGTGGTCAAGCCGACCCCAATTCCACTCCTCCTCCCGGAGGAGTGGCGCCCGTCCCCACACCTCTGCCTACAGCCAATCCGAATTTGCCGCCCGACCCCTTGGCCAATGCGACGCCTTTTCCATCTCCTAAACCGCGCAGTCAGTTTATCGGCGAAACTGATCGCGTCGCATTCACGGTGAGCAATCATGTTCGTCGATTCGTCGATGCCAAAGAAAGCGATTTGGCTGAAATTGGTTATTCAATTCGAAGCTGCGGGGCTGAAGAGGGCGTTGAGGGCCGACGTAAGTCGCAGGGCAGCTACCGTACGACTTGCTTGGTACGCCGAGAAAGCAGCTTGGTCGACGAAGACCCCACGACGGGCGGCACGGAAACGATTTTGCTGTTGTACGTCTCCGAATTCAAATTGCGCTACATCGCGCGCGATCGCACTGAACCACTGGAAACATGGAACAGCCGACAAGGCGATGAGACCTCGGGCCGTTTTCCCGACGCCGTGGAGATTCAGCTCACTGTCCATGACAAAGAAGATCCGAATTCGCGCCAGATCAAGATGAACTACGTGGCCCCCATTCGCTTTCCAAATAATCCGGACAAGAAAACTGCGGAAAATGCGAACGGTGGTCAGGGTGCTGCGACGGGCTCCAATCCCAATGCATCCCCCACACCGGCGAGGCAGTTTTGATGGACACACAACGCCCTTCGCAACAGCACCAGCCACAGTGGACGCCAAACACTCTGTGTCCACCCCGCGCGCGAGGCTCTCGACGTGGAGCCGCTCTGATGCTCGCACTCTTTGCGACAACATTGCTGATGGTGATCGCCACCGAGATCATGTACGAGACCAACGTGGAGTACGTGGTCAGCACGCAAGCCGTGCACCGCGTGCGCGCCTACTGGTCCGCACGCGCCGCTGTTGAGATCAGCTTGTTGCGTATCAGCATCTTCCGCCAGGCCAAGTCGTTGGCGGGACAGAATCTACCTGATCCGAGTCTGCTTGATCAAATTTGGCAGCAACCCTTTGCTTGGCCGCCACCGCTTCCTGATGGAGTCGGTGAGGTCGAACGAAGTGAAATTCAAAAGGCGGTCAAAGCCAGTGATTTGACGGCCATCAAGACCAGCTACTTGGCCACGATTGAATCTGAGGGCGCCAGAATTGATGTCAATGATTTGGGGTCACCCTCGACGATTCTTGCGAAAGCGGCCAAAGACCAAATGCTCGGAATCTTCCGCTCGAAGATTGAGAATGATGAAGCTTTCGCCTCTCGTTACCGAGGTCAAAACTTCGAAGAGCTCATCGATAACATCAAAGACTACATTGATCCGGATGAAACCTCTTCGGCGGGAGGCGGCCCCGAAGCGACGGCCCTGCTTCCGGATGGTAACTCCCTGCCCGTGAAGAACGAACCTCTGGAGTCGTTGAGCGAGCTCCACTTTGTGTCTGGAATGTCCGATGAGATCTACGACCTGCTTGAGCCCCGTCTCACGCTCTACGGCTCCAAAGGCATCAATATCAATCAAGCGAGCGCCGATGTTCTGAAAGCCTTGGGGCCGGACTTAACCGAAGAGCGTGTCGCCAAGATTCTCGAGCATCGACAGGACCCGAAGCGTGGCCCTTTTAAAGACGAGAAAGCCTTTGTGGAGTTTCTCAACTCTCTTGGCATCACAGGCAATCCCTTTCGCGAGGGCGAGGCCGCCAAAGTCTCTTTAATCTTTGAGCCGGAAACGAACTTTCGAATTCGCGCGACGGGAATCTCCGGCAAGTCCCAGCGCGAGATCACCGCGATCGTGTGGGACGAGCAAGCCGTTCGTTCACGCCTTGAAAACATGCTTCCCACTGCACCGACACCTGTCGCCACGGCAGCCGCCCCCACGCCGACACCAGAGCCCGGCGCGGCAGCTCCGACACCCCAACCTTCGCCCAGGACTTCGCCAACACCTTCGACTCCAAGCCTCGGTCGCCCGAAGATTGTGTATTGGAATGAACAATAATTCCCTATAGACTTGGGTAGGGTGAGGCAGCGATGAAAGTCTACGGCGTCGACATCGGTTCCAGCAGCATCAAGATCGCCGAGGTCGAGTCATCCGGACGTTCGACTTCACTGAATCACGTCTGGGAAATTCCACTTTCCGTAGATCCTCTTAAAGACCAAGACCTCGATATTCTCGAGCGCCTCCGCGAGTTTTCCTCACAAATGAAAGCGGCACCCGGCGAGGCGAAGTGGGTGATCAGTGTACCTCAGTCGATGATCTCGGCGCGGTTTCGACGTTTTCCTTTCAAAGAGCGATCGAAGATCCTCAAGAGCCTTCCGTTTGAATTGGATGAAGAAATTCCCTTCGAAATGGACGAGACGGTCTTCGATGCGCGGCTTGTGGAAATGCACAATAACGCCACCGACGTCATGGCGGTCGCCTGTCCGAAAGAGGCTGTTCGTCAGGCGCTCTCAATCGCCAAAGATGGTGGATTCGACGCGCAAATTGTGGCCGCCGAGGGCGCAGCGCTGAGCAATATTGTGGAGTCTTGGTGGCTCGCCCCACCTCATTCCAAACGCCAAGTCACACTCGGCGAAACGACGGAGTCAGAGGCTCGTCCCGCACAAGCCCTTTTGCAGATCGGCCATCGGCGGAGTGTTCTGCTCATTCATCGTGATGGCCAGCTGATTACGATTCGCTCGATTCAATGGGGCGGCCATGATTTAGCCGAATCCTTGGCCGGAAGCTTTTCGGTCCCGTACTTGGAGGCCGTCAAAGCTCTTCCCAAAAAGGCATTCTTGCTTCTCAACACCTCCGGAGCGACTCGCGATCAGCTCGGCATGCACGCCGCCATGGAAACCGCGATGTCGAGCCTGGTGCGCGACCTTAAGCTGACTTTCCTCGATGCCCGCACGACCTTAGGTGCCGACATCCAAGCTCTCGCCATTTGTGGTGGCGGCAGTCGCCTGCAGAATCTCGCGCCTTGGCTCACCCAATCCCTCAGCATTCCAACCAACAATTTGTCAGTGTTCGACTCACTGGTGAATTCCGGAAAGATTCAAATTCGCTTTCAGGCCGATCACGATTTGACCACCGTTGCAGGAGTGGCCATTGGTTTGGCTCTCGAGGGACTGCGGCGAGTCCGCAACCCCGCCATCAATTTCCGCCAGGGTGAGTTCGCAAAGTCCAACGAATCGCTGAGAAAGTTTTGGGGAACATGGCAGGTGACGGTGCAAATCACCGTCGCGATTTTTTTGATCTTCACCACCTACGCATGGTGGAGGAACTCGCTCGCCGAAGACTTAAGTCTCAGCAGCGAAGACATTCTGAAGATCGGTGCTAAAAAGGCCGCAAATCTGTCCTCCGCCGATCTGGATTCTGTTCTCAATTACATCACGCGCGAACAATCGCTTCTCAAAGATCGTGAGACGCTCGCAGGTCTTCAGGATTACATTTCCGCACTCGAAATCTTAGCACGCATTGCGGAAACAGCGCCTGTGCAGAAGCCACCCAACCCGACCGTCGGCTTGGCGGTCTCGCGGATCTCCATCGACAACGAAGACGTCAGCATCGAAGGCCGAGTTGTCGACGCCGCTCGCTTAGAGCGCTTGAAGAGCTCGCTCCAGAGAGTGGCGCGATCGGGCTCGCTCAAGAGCCAATCCCCGACTTCGAGCACCTCTGGGATCGGCACGGCGTTTAGCTTCAACTTCAAAGTGGATCGCATGCCGCCTCGGCCTGCTGCCAAGGATGAAGAATGAATTTGGACGAACTCAAAGATCGCCTCGTTGGCGTTTTGCAATCCCTCGGGAGTCGAATTGAAGAAAGCGAGCTCTACGCGCGTCTGCGTGAGAAATTCGACACACTGACGGCCCCCGTGCAGAAGCTGATTGTCGGCGGCACCGTCGCTCTGATTCTCCTGCTCATCTTCGCCATTCCGTACTCGATGTACTCCAACGGGAGCGACACCATCCTCTATCATGAGGATCATCGCGATGCCTTGGTCGAGTTGTATCGCGTTGAGCGCGAAAAGCGGCTCATTCCTGCACCCATGTCGCAACTCACGGTGATGGACTTACCTCGTAGCCTCGAGTCCCTCGCTCAGTCCGCCAACATCCCGCGCGATCAAGTGGAATCCGTGAATGAATTCGACAATGCCGCCGCTCCCGGCGGTGCGACCCGGATCCCGAAGAGCATTCAACAGCGAGGCGCACGGATCAGTTTCAAGAACTTGAACCTCACGCAAATTCAGCAATACGGGCAAAAGCTGATGAACCTTGATCCGAATGCTCGAATCTCGGGGCTCGACATTCAAGCGGGCTCGCAAGCTGGCTACTTCGACGCCTCTTTCAAAGTGGTGATTTTCAGCCTGCCTGAGCGTGCCGCCCCTGCTGGCGCCTCGCGCTCAAGAAAGTGAGTGCGCATGGACGCTCTTTCGCATCTTTCACAACTTCCTCGTGAGCTCGGCGCCTTCTTGTGGAGGCAGAAATCGCGACTCCTGCTGCTCTTGCCTATAACTTTGCTATGTATGCTTTGGCTCACACCCGTCGGTGATCTCCGTGGTTGGCTTCTGACCTCCATCCTTCCACGCAGCCTCCCTCCGCAGTGGTCGGTTGACTTTGCCAAGCTTTCGCTTCACCCGGGCTTTCCACTCGCTGTTCGCTTGAGTGAATTGGATTTGATCGCTCCCCAGCTACCGCGGATTAAAGTCGGTCGCGTCACGTATTCCCCCTCGCTACTTCAGTCTGCACTCAACAAACTTCCACTCGGACACCTCAATGTTGAAGATGTCTTCGGCGCACAGGCCGAGGTCTCGCTCAAAATGCGAGAGAAACTCGACGTCGAGGGCTCACTCAATTCACTTCCTCTCGCGCAAGTGATCCGCGATTTTAGTCCCTACCCCATCCCTCTCGAAGGCCAATTGAATGCGAGCCTCAAGGGTAGCATCGATCCCAAGTCGTTTATCCCTCTCATCAATGCAGATCTCACCTCGTCCCCCATCACCATGGGCAGCACGACGGTGAGCGGCTTTACTCTCCCCCAGCTGAAGTTTTCGAGCCTCACCGGTAAGCTGAACTTTGATGGACAGAAGCTGACTCTGACCGATGTGAGTTTAGGGAGCGACCAAGATGGCCTGAATTCGAAGATCAACGGCGACGTGACTCTCTCGCCCGGGCGATTTGCGCTGAATCTCAGCATGAGCTTGCGGATTTCCAACACGATGATGGCAGAGTTGGAGCGCGGCAAAGTCACGAGCGCCCTCACCTTAATCGACAGCTGCAAACGCCCCACCGCGACCGGACGAGTTTACAACTTCCGCATTCGCTTCGCAGGATTCCCCAGCTTACCGGAATGCACCGGCGGCTGAGCCGCTGACACATCGAGTTGCTTTGTGTTGATTTTTTGAGCAAATGCCTCGAATTCAACTGGCCCAGGCAACTTCCACTTTCATTGTGCACCCCCACCGCTCTATGTTTTTCAGCACTGAAAACCATAACCGGGCATCCGGCGCCCATCGGGCAATTTGCCAACCGCTCGGGCCTGTGGACTGCGCGTTCATAGACCGAGCATGAGCCGGAAGAAGTGAGGGGAAATGGCAGGCGTCAATAAGGTCATTATCGTGGGTCGCTTGGGGGCGGATCCGGAAACAAAGCAAGTGGGTAACGGAGGCACCGTCACTCGCCTGAGCATTGCCACCAGCGAGCAGTGGGTGGACAAAGAAGGCCAAAAGCAAGAACGCACGGAATGGCATCGAGTTGTCGTGTGGGGAAAGTTGGCCGAAATCTGTGGCCGTCATTTGGCCAAAGGCCGCCAAGTCTACGTCGAAGGCCGACTGCAAACTCGATCTTGGGAAGACCAACAAGGACAAAAGCGCTACTCGACGGAAGTGGTCGCATCGACTGTGCAGTTCCTGGGTGGACCTGGCGAACGAGCTGAGGCCGCTCCGCGCTCCAGCGCGGGTGGCGAAGCCTTCCAAGACTTTAGCCCAGAACCGAGCTTTGACACCTCTGAAGATATTCCGTTCTGAGCGCAGCCTAAGGCGACTCTCAGAAACGTCACGCGCAGCCCGAATTCACCGCGAGCGTGACACGGACCTCAAAGACTTGTGACACTCAAGGGACATGCGAAAGCCTGTCCCTTTCCTTTTTTCGACGGCTCAATTGGACATCGAGGCACGTCGTCTCTCCCATCGACTTCACGGCATCCTGATTATCTCGGTTGCTCTGAGCGGCTGTTCACTCTACCGCAATCAGGATCGCGAAGACTTTGATCAACAGGCCCGCCTGCAAGTGAATTCGACCAGCGCCTGGATTTGCACATCCCCTCGCTCTCAACTCTGCTGGGATCTCGAACGAGGCTCTTGGACTCTCGTCCGGATCGAAGCCTCATCGCGGTCAAATCCTGCCTCCGCGCAGCCTCTCGACTTAGACTGAAGCGAGAGAGGTTTCACCATGCGGCGACACTTTGCGAGCTTTCTGATTGTCATGCTTTGCGGATGGCTGCTCGAAGCCAGTCTCTTATCACTCGAGGCTCAAGCCGCGAGCATCACCAAGGTCAAAGGCGCACAAGTCATTGTCGAGTTCGACGATGGCGAAGAGCTCCCGTCCTCGGGCGCACAGTTTTTCGCTGTGGAAGATGGGAAGCGCAAAGCTTTGATTCAAATTGTTCGCATCAAAGATCGGCGAGCTTCCGGTCGCGTCGCCAAGGGTCGAGCTAAAGAAGGCATGCTCTTGCAAGCCCGCGGCGGGACCTCCGCAGCTTCCTCTCAAACAGCGGACGCTTCGGAATACGACGATGCAACGGCCAGCGAGGCACAACGAAAATCTCCGCGCGGGTCCAATACATCAAAGAAATCAGCTCGCAGCAAATCGGTCATGAAGGCCATGGACACGACCTACGGCGTCCTGCTCGGCTTTGGCATGGACAGTCAGTCTGTGACACCGACCGGTACTGCAACGGTGGCGATGAGCGGATCAGGATTCTCAGCGAAGGGATTCATCGACATCCCGATCTCATCGAGCGTCGGACTTTTGGGGCGCGGAGGAGCGGAGCAGTTTAACGTCAAAAAGGACGCCTTTAAGACCGAGATCATGTACGCCACAATCGACTTGCTGCTCCGCTACACCTTCTCGGACGGCGGATTTGCACCCTTTCTCCTGGGCGGCATGGGCATTCACTTCCCGCTATCAAAGACCTCCAACATTCTGGATGTGAATAGAATCTCGTCGACGACAGTGTTCTTCGCCGGCCTCGGCGCCAATATGGCCATGGGCTCGTCGAGCTATTTCCAACTCACCGCAGAATATGGCTTGTTCCCCCCGTCTAACGAAGTTTCGACAAACTTCATCGCAATCCGCGGCGGTCTGGGATTTCAATACTGAAACCCCTGACTATGAGTTGAAGGCGACGGCATCGCGCACAATCGCCTGTCCATTGACCATGATCGTGTAGCGGACCGGCGCGGCCTTCGCCACCATAGCCGTCACCCCACAATACTGAGTCATCGAGAGGCGCGCTGCCTCTTTGACCTTCTCAAGATCCAAGGGCCCTTCGAGGTGATAGGTGACATTCACCTGCTTGAAGATCTTCGGGTGCGCCTCCGTGAGCTCAGCCTCAGCCTCGCAGGTGAAAGAAGTCACTTCCTGTCTGTACTTCTTCAGTAAGGCGATCACATCCATCGCCGTACATCCGCAGATCGATGACAGCATCAACTGCTTGGGCGATCGTCCGACACCTTTGCCCAAAGGAGCTGGCGAATCCATTGAGACATAGCTTTCGCCTTCACCTTCCGTGAAGCGCATCGGCTCCGACTTACCCTTCCATGTGATCTTCGAATGCATAAAGGATCCCCCCTATGACCTGTCTCGAACTCCCAACGAATCCCATTTCAAGTCCGGCTTTCAAATGGGTTCTGCAGGTCTGGCATTCCACCTAAAACCGGTCGACAGCGATGATGCCGGGAATCTTTTGGAGATCGGCCGTGACCTGAGTCAGCTGCTGAGTATCTCGCACGGAGATCTCAAACTGGCAAACCGCCTTGCGATCTTTTGTGGTGCGGGCCTGAACGTTCAAGATATTTACACTTCGAGCCGCAAAGGCCTCTGTCATCGATTTGAGTAAGCCTGGAATGTCTTGGGAAATGACTCGCAAACGAGCATTTCGCGTCACACCCTCCGGGGCGCTGGCAACTGTCCATTCGACGTCAATCCGACGTTCGTTATCCACCTCAAAGGCCCGCTCACAATCTGATCGATGAATCGTGATACCTCGCCCACGGGTGATAAAACCAAGGATCGGATCACCCGGAATGGGATTGCAGCAACGCGCAAACCGCACCAACAAGTCATCCATACCGTCCACTTTGATGATGGACTTCGACTTTTGATTTCGCTTGGAAACATTGTTGAATACTCTTTGCAAAAAAGTTTTGGGCTGCTCGGGCTCTGTATCCTGCAACTTCAGGTTGAGGTCCGGAACAAAAGCCTGCAGGACCTCGAGCGGCGTGAGTTTGCCGTAGCCGATCTGCACATGGAGATCATCCAAGTCATGCACCTTAAACTTTCGCGTGACGGCATCCAACTCGGGCGTCGGGCGCAGGTGCCGATCTTTCGCGATCCGATACTTGGCAAACTCTTTCTCCAAAAGGTCCTGCCCTAAGCCCAAAGCGCGCTTTCGCTCTTCATTCGTGACCCACCAGCGAATCTTCGATTTGGCTCGCGTGGTGACACAGTTCTTCAGCCAATCCTTGGACGGCTGCTGGTTGGGGGACGTGATGATCTCGATGGTGTCGCCATTTTTCAGTCTTGTTTTCAATGGCACTTGGCGGCCATTGACTCGAGCCGCGGCACAGTGATGTCCGACATCGGTGTGCACGGCATACGCAAAGTCGATGGGGGTCGCCCCATCCGGCAACTCCCGAACCTCACCTTTCGGAGTGAACACGTAAATTTCGCGATCGAACAAATCCGTTTTCACGGTTTCAAGGAATTCGTCAGCATTGCGGACCTGCTGATGCAAAGATACCAGATCGCGCAACCAATCAAATTTGCGCTCATCGACGGAAACCTTAGCGCCTTCTTTGTATTTCCAATGCGCGGCGATTCCTCGCTCGGCCACCAAATGCATGTCGCGCGTACGAATCTGAATTTCGATTCGCTCAGCGCCCGGTCCGATCACTGTGGTGTGTAAACTTTGATAGTTGTTCACCTTTGGCATCGCGATGAAATCTTTGAAACGACCGGGTACGGGCTTAAACAACGCATGCACATGGCCCAAAACTTCATAGCACTCACCGACCGTGTCGACGATCACGCGAAACGCGAGAAGATCATGAATCTGCTCGTAGTCGAGCTGACGCGACTGCATCTTTTTGTAAATCGAGTACAAGTGCTTGGGGCGCCCGAAGATATCAAATTTGATCTTCGTTCTCTGCGATAGCTCCTGAGTCAGAAGTCGCTTCACATCATCGATGTAACGCTCACGCTCGGCCTTCTTTTTAGCGATCTGACTGGCAAGCTGATAGTACATGTCGGGCTTCGCAAAGCGCAGCGACAAATCCTCGAGCTCGATCTTTAACGACATGATACCTAAACGACCGGCAAGCGGCGCGTAGATATCCAATGTCTCCTGCGCAATACGGAGCTGCTTTTCATAGGGCATGTGGGACAAGGACCGCATGTTGTGCAAACGATCCGCGAGCTTAACCAGAACGACACGCACATCCTTACCCATCGCAACGATCATCTTGCGAATGTTTTCGCCCTGCTTTTCATGCGTCGAACGAAAACTCATTCTGGAAATCTTCGTCACGCCATCCACAAGTTCGGCCACGGTTTTTCCAAACTCGCGCTCGACGTCCTCCAGGGTCGCATGCGTGTCTTCGACGGTATCGTGGAGCAGGCCCGTGATGATCGTGGCCGTGTCCAAGCGCAGTTCGCCTAAGATGGCCGCAACACCGAGAGGATGTGTGACATAGGGCTCGCCACTTCGTCGAAATTGTCCCTCGTGAGCTCGCTCGGAAAACTTATAGGCTTTTTCAATGAGTGCGACATCGGCCGACGGATCATAGGATTTAACCCGCGCGAGGAGATCCTCGATGGACTCAGGGGACTGTTCAGAGAGGAGTTCCGCCGCTGCATGCTCTGCCATGATGCTTCCAGCTTATCGGTCGATGGCCCCATAAAACAAAGACCCACGACGACAAAAAAACCAAAACCCTCGAAAACCTCAGGCCTTAGGGAAGCGTCCACAACCCCATTCACCTGTCAGCCCAACTGGTGGCAGCACCCGACGGCTTCGGGCATCTCAGAATGGCGAGCACCGAGGGCGAAGAGAGCATCGAAAAATAATAACGCATAGCGGCAATTGGAGCCAGGGGCTCACGCCAAAGAATCTCAATGAGTTTAACGATTGAGATCAGATTCAACCTGAGCAATTTGCTCAGCTTCATCCACGGCCTCGAAGCGAACATTGCCAGCAGCGACTTCACGAAGTGCGGTCACCACATATTTGTTCTGCTTACCCGCAACCGTAGGATTGGAACCACGAAGCAGCTGCTTGGAGCGCTTCGAGACCAAAAGGACCAAGGCAAACCGATTTTCAACTTTGTCTAGGCAATCTTCAACTGTAACTCGAGCCATAGACTCGGAAACTACCCGCCTTGAATGATGGTTTCAACCAGTTTCTTAAACCTCGCGTAAGAGGATTCGAACTCATCATTGACGATTTGGTGATCAAACCCCCCGGCCAAAGCGATCTCCCTCTCAGCATTCTTCATCCGAACGTCCAAATCTCGCGGTGGCCCGCCATCACGTTTGGTCACCCGCCGACGTAACTCTTCGATCGAAGGGGGGAGGATGAAAATCCCCACGGAGGAGGGATACTTGGCCTTAAAGGTCGCGGCGCCCTGGACGTCCACATCCATGATGATCACCTTGCCATCGCGCCAAGCGTCCACCAATTGATGAAGAGGTGTTCCATACATGTTGGTGTGGACATGCGCCCACTCAACGAAAAAGCCCTCAGCGATCTTATTTTCGAAGTCCTCGCGCGTGACGAAGTGGTAGGGATGGCCTTCCGATTCCCCGGCTCGCATCGCCCTCGTGGTGTAGGTGACCGTGTCCACCAAGATGGGCATCTCGCGACAAATGCGCTCGACAAAACTCGACTTACCCGCGCCACTGGGAGCCGCAATGATGATCATAGGTCCGCTGGTCGGTTGCGCCTTGCCGGCTGAGTTCATCGCGCCGCCCTCTTAATTCACGCTGTTCTTATTCAACATTTTGCACCTGCTCGCGAATTTTTTCGACGATGGATTTCGCCAACACGACCTGCCGAGTGAGCTCGGCATTTTGTGTTTTCGAGCCAATCGTATTGACCTCGCGAAGAAGTTCCTGAGCATAGAAGTCGAGACTTTTACCCACGGCATCCTTCTGATCGAGAAGGGCCGCATAAGCTTTAATGTGCTCTTGCAGACGCGCGATCTCTTCGCGAATATCACCTCGGTCGATCAAAATCGCCAACTCTTGGTGAAAGCGCTGCTCATCAACACCGGCCTCAGCTCCGACTCGCTCAAGTCTCGCTTTCAAACGCGCTCGCAGATCTTCGGGCGAACTTTCCGCCATCATCGCGACTTTTTTGAGAACGCCGCGAAGGGATTGCAAGAGCGACTTTAACTCGCGACGAATCGATTCACCTTCACGACGACGCTCCAAATCCAATTTGGCCAACGCCTGATCGAGTTGCTTCAAGATTTGACGCTTCTTCTCCGCACTGAGAGTCTCTTCGTGCACACTACGCAACACTTCGGGCACTTGCAGAAGCTGCGCGAGCGAAACTTCACCTTGGACTTTGGTCTTTCGGGCCAACTCTTTGGCCGCGGCCAAATATCTTTGTGCCGCCTCGATGTTCACTTCAAAATGTGCGGGGGCAATCGAGCCCGTCTTGCCGCGATTGACATACAAATCCAAGGTGCCTCGCGCCACCTGACTTTGTACTCGCGCACGAATCTCCGCTTCCAATTCACCCCACTCTCGCGGCGTGTGAAGGCGAATTTCGAGAAAGCGACCGTTGACTGTTCGGAGTGATAGATCGCCAACCTGGCCGAAACCCGTCATACTTCGCATGCTCGGAGTTTCAAGGCGCGGCTCAGACGAGTCAAGTGAAGGCCGCGACCAAAACTTCTCGAGCTCGGGCGATATCGCGCTTGGCGTCGAACCATTGAATCTCGGGATCTCGCTGAAACCAAGTCTTCTGCTTCTTCGCTAAGCGAAGGGTGCTCTGGCAAATAGCCTGATGGAGCTGTTTCTGCCCCCATCCCTCCCGAAGCGCTAAGATGGCTTCGAAGTATCCCACGCTGGAGAGCGGGCCTGAAATCGGCTCTTCGCTCGAAATCACGCCACTCGCCAACAAATTGCGGACTTCATCCAGGAGCCCCTGCGCCAACATCTGCGATGTCCTCGCGGCGACCTGCTTTTCCAAATCCTCCCGCGAGAGCTCCAATCCCACCTTGGCTCGGACGGCGACTTGCGCCGGCGCGCTTTCATGACGAGCCCTCCGCGCCGACCAAGTTTCTCCTTCCGGCAGCGTCGAAAGAATCTCTAATGCCCTGGTGATCCGGTAGTGGTCATGAGGGTGAATCCGACGAGCCGCCTCGGCGTCTCGCGAAACCAAACGCGCGTAAGCCGCCTCGATCCCGACTTCGGCGACATAGGCCTCAATCCGGGCGCGCGACTCCAGCGTTGAGGCCGGCACATCGGGCACGCCTCGCTCCAAGGCCTGCCAATAAAAACCACTACCTCCGACAATCAAAAAATCGACCGAAGTAGAAGCCTGCGCCATCAGATCCTGCGCCTGGGTGGCAAATCGACCGGCCGTCATTTCCTCGCGAAGGCTCTGATGACCGATCATGTGATGTCGAACTCGACGCAATTGTTCTGCCGTGGGTCGTGCCGAGCCGATCACAAGTTCTCGGTAAAATTGCACGCTATCAAAGGAAAGAATTTCGAGCTCACGCGGCGACGTCGATTCACGCAGGGCTTCCGCCACCTCGATGGCGAGCGCGGTTTTTCCCGTTGCCGTCGGGCCGACAAGTGCGGCGAGCCGTCGCGCCTTCATACCCGACGGCCGAAGTCGCGCTCAAGTTGAGCCAAAGGATATTCCACCGAGACAGGCCGGCCATGAGGGCAAAAGCTTGAAAGCGGGAACTCGTCCATTTGCTCGAGGAGCTCCCGCATTTGCGTAAGGCCCAACGCTTGTCCCGCACGCACCACCGAATGGCAGGCCATGCGTGCCATGACGTCACTGACGGCATCCTCAAGACTTGTGCTGCTACCTTGTGCGAGGGCGCGATTGGCCAATCGAGCCAGGCCCTCAATCGCCGCACTCTCCTTGACGAGTGCCGGCAAGGACTGCAGCGCCATCTGGGTTGGCCCCATGCGCTCCACTTCAAAGCCCAGCGCCTGTAAATCATCGCGCATCGACTCCAGTTGATCCGCGGCCTCAGCCTCCAAATCAAACAAAGCTGGAATCAAGAGCGCTTGAGTTTCGAGCTTCGAAAGCGTCGACTTCTCTCGCCAGGCTCGCATCAATCGTTCGTAGGCCACTCGCTCATGAGCGGCGTGCTGGTCGACAAAAACGATGCGGTCAGCATCCTGACACACCAGATAGGTTAGATGGGCTTGAGCCAACACTTGGAGCTTTGACCAAACTCCCCCACCCGCCTTCACTTCCTCGGCACTTCTCAAATTCGTCGCGAGATCTGCCTTGGGCGGAAAACTCACGCGACTCAAATCTGGCGATTCAAAACGCAGATGCGAGTTCACGGGCATGTTTTGAAAGCTCGCTGACGGACTCGCCGGCTTGGCCACGCTTCCACCTTCTTGGCGGGCTGGCGATGTGGCTTCATAGGGCCGCGTGAGGTCTTGAACAGAGACCGGAAAATGAGGTGCAACGGAGTCGACTAGCGACTTTTCAGCAAAGTCTCGAACTGCCGCTACAATGCCGGCTCTCTCGCCATGAGCGCGCCATGGCGCGGTCTCAATTGCAGATCGCAGGGTTCGGTGAACGGCTTTGAAGACTAAGGCCGGATCGCGAAACTTCACTTGCGACTTCGTCGGATGAATATTGACGTCGACATCGGCCGGAGGCGCCTTCACCCGAACGACGGCCAGGGGATATTCACTGTGCATGAGAAGTCCGCGATAGGCCTCCATCACGGCTTGCTGAAGAGAGCGGTCCTGAACCCAACGGTCCTGAACCAAAATCCAAATGCCTCGCGATTGACCCGAAACATCTTGCGGACCTGCATAAGCGATCTGCACGTAAAGGCCTTGATGGGAGGCAGGCTCGGACTCTACGGCATAAAGTCGAACACCCAGCACGGCTTCAGCGCGTCGACGAAAGGCTTCTAGCGCGCCACCCGCTTCAGAGGCGCTCGACTGCGAAGGAAAATCCAATTCCAATTTTGATTTGAGCTTGAGCTTGAGCTGGGCCTCGGGACGCGCCAGGCTCATCGCGCGCACGACGTTCTTGATCTGCCCAAACTCCGCCGTCTCACTTTTCAGGAACTTCAATCGAGCCGGTACGTTCGCAAACAATTCCCGCATTTGAACGCGAGTTCCTTCATTCCCAGCAGCCGCCTCAACCGAAGTGACCTGACCGAAGCGATTCAAAATTCGATGCGCCGACGTTAGATCGCAGGTTCGTGATGTGATCGAGAGTTCACTCACCGCACCGATCGAGGCCAGCGCTTCACCCCGGAAGCCGTACGAACCCAAGCGCCACAAATCTTCAGCGCTTTGAATTTTGCTGGTCGCGTGTCGGGCGAGCGCCAAAGGTAACTCATCCGCGCTGAGACCTCGTCCATTGTCGGTCACAGCGACATCGCGACCTGAATCCGAAACTTCGATCAATACCTGATTGGCGCCCGCATCGAGTGCGTTCTCGACCAACTCCTTCACCAGGTGGGATGGACGCTCGACCACTTCACCCGCGGCGATCTGATCGATCACTTCCGATGGCAGAACTTGGATTCGAGGAGCCCTCAACTCGCTGTTCATCGCCGAACTGGGCTTTTCGGATTCAATCACTTCACGCATAGGCCCTGGGTTATCATGAGATCTCCCAGCACAGGCAATTCAAATAGAGGCCCATGCAGGTCCGAATGGCAACTCGATAGGCTTTTGGAATTCAAAGGCATCTCTCGCCTTGAATGCAGAGCGGAAATAATCACGGAACAAACCACAAAGTGGGCCACTTAATTGGGCTGACCCAAATCGATCTTCATAGCCCCAGTTGGATCGGCGCATTCTGGAAACCATCAAAACTGCCATAAATTAATGAAATTATTTGTGATTAGGACTCCCCAGAGCCAATCAAATGGCCCAGCCTCATAACTTTATGCTGCGACGAGTTGAAGCCTCAGTAAGCCATCTGCCAATGAGCCATCAGACCGCGATGGATTTTTCGCTCGACCAGGTAGCGCCCCTCGACACGGAGCCCATAATCGCCCCAACGCCAACCGCTACCCAAAGTGAGGGCGAGCCCGGCCCCGATCGAGAACATGTCGTAACGACGGCTCCCCTGCGATGCCTGGAAACTCGTCATCACCAACAGCGGCCCCGCCCCTAAGATGAAGGCGGAGTCCTCACTGAACCGAAGCGGCAACAACATCGAAACATCCGTCATCAACAAGAAGCCCGATGGCTTCACGCTCGAAAGCTCGTCGTAATAGGAGGGGGCACCATAATGAAAATGGAAATTCCAATCGGTCACACCTCCAGGGAGGACAGTATCGGGCCCTGAGACCTTCATCCCATAGGTCATGACATTGGCCGTTCGATCACGACCCGAGATTCCTTCTCGAAACTCGGTGGAGCCCAAGCTCAGTCCCACATAGCGAGTGAGTAAGTAGATCTCACGTTCGACTTTGCGACGTGATTCGCGACTTGATGCCGTTGTCCCCGTCGCCGGCTCCGGAGTTTCACGGGAGTTCGCGCGAGACGCCGGCTTACCCCCGCTCGTTGTGCCTGGTTTTCCGCCGCTTCCTTTCGGATTTCTGGGCCTGGGCTCAGGATCTGCGAGATCCCCTTTAGGGATCACGGGAGACTTCACACCATCTGCGCGGACCTTGTTGATGGGAATCCAACCAATTTTTCCATCAACTCTGGTTTTTCGAAACCGGCCAAACTCATTCCCCGTGCTGCCCTTGCTGATGGGTATTCGCGCCCCTTCGGCCACTTCCGCAATCACCTCGGAATCGAAGGTTGGCTCTTCAAAAATCTCAGTATCCTCGGTCACCGTGCCTTGTAGGGCTTGAGCCACCGAACTGAAACCCGTTACCGACACGAACGCCATGATGATGAGAAACAAGTATCCAACGTGTACGAATGGAACGCAGCCCTGAAAAGCGAGCCCTCGATTTTTTCGTGGTAGCTGGATGCGCATGTTCCCCAGCAGACAAAGCTTCATGCGCGAGGTCAACGCTTTCGAATCGACCACACTCTCACAAACGCCTCCAAGACGATCTTTGTACTCATCTTGCTTTGACCCACACGCCGATCTTCAAAAAGAATAGGCACTTCAATGCCGCGAAAACCGCGCTTGAGACTTCGATACTTCAGTTCGATTTGAAAGCTGTAGCCGTTACTTTGAATCGCATCGAGGTCAATGCCCCGCAAACACTTTGCCGTCCAAGCATTGAAGCCGCCTGTCCAATCGCGCCACGGAAATCCCAAAATCAGTCGGGAATAAAGACTACCACCTCGAGAAATAATCTTTCGTCCCAGACCCCAATTCAGGGTGCCACCGCCGGGTACCCATCGCGAGCCACACGCAAAATCATATCGACCCGAATCATCGCCCAACAGAAGGACATCAAGGAGCTTAATGAGATCGACGGGCCGGTGCGAAAAATCCGCATCCATCTCAATCGCCCAATCGTATTCGCGCTCCAGAGCCCATTTGAATCCCGCGATATAGGCGCGACCAAGTCCCTGTTTACCAGGTCGAGAGAGCAAATGCAGTCGACCTCGCAAGTCGGGTGTTTCCGCAAGCCGCAACACTTCTCGACCCGTACCGTCGGGAGAATTGTCGTCCACCACCAGGATCTCGAGAGAGAGTTGTGCACGCGAGGCCCCCTCAGCCGCATGACCTCCGGACGACTTGTGCTCATCGAACACGCGCATGATCTCACGCGTGAGCGGGGCGATATTTTCGAATTCGTTGTAGGTCGGAATCACGACCAATGCTCGCACTGACGACACGCCGCGAGACTAGCGAAGCGCAGCCTCCCGGCCAAGTGTTTTTACAAATTCAAGCACGCCTCACGCGAGGCTTCAGATCGACGCTTCGGGACCCGCCGAGTCCACAGCTTGCGGATTTTCCCTGTGTGGCTTGGCCACATCGGCTTTGAGCCTCGCCAAGACCTCATCCGGCGACACTTTTTTACGCAACTTCGGAAGCCGAACAGGCTCAGCCAAAAGCAGTAACGGATCTTCGGCACGACGGGCAAGATGCTCGCGCACGCGACGAGCGGCCTCTTCGGGGTGACGGCGATATGTCACAGGATCGAAACCGCACTTAGGACAGTTGAGGGAGAGGCGATGGCGAAACACCACAAAAATTTCGGCTGCAAAGATGAACACCAAACCGATGGCGATTCCACGCGGATCGAAAAAGCTGATTGAATCCTCGGGTCCGCCGGCACTCCACGGAACCCACATGGCAAAACCAAGAGCGAGCGCCAAGCACACATCCCAAATCCCAATGTGTCGCTTCAGATACACTCGATGCGACGATCCACAAAATGCGCACAATCTCGGCTCGCGCAAAGACCAAAACTTGAATTGCGATTTACGGTAGCGACCCCGCTCTAGGGAGCGAACACGACTTTGATTCTGACCCGCTCGAGTCCTCTGCATATTCTCATTGTCGCCGACTCAACAGCTTTTCCACAATGCGGCCATGGTCGGTATGCAAAGTCTCTGGGCTCGCGGAATCTCGGCTCCCTCGACCTCCGTCGGGAATTCACCGAGCAGGAGTGCCCATGGGTCTAGAGGTCATTGGGACCGTGCTAGACTCTCGGATAACGAGAGCTCCGCACGTCGAGCTCGCCCGGCCCGCATGACTGAGGCCGACTCAAGGAGGAGTCATATGCTCAACACCGATTCACGCCCCTCGATCCTGCTCGGCGCGGTGATGATCGCCTTCACACTCAACTCAGCCGCTGTGGCCTCGGAAGTCGAAGGCTTGGAGCCCGCATTGGCTCCGCGCGAAGACAGCATACGATCCAATCCCGTGTGGCTGGAGGACTCCGACTCCGAGCAGGTACGCTACGACGAGATCGTCCGCGATCTTCAGCGTGCGCAAACCTCATCATCGAAGATCTCCGCAGCTGATCTCAGTTACGGCGGCGATCCCTTCGCGAACATTTGGCTTCACGCGGGCTTTGGAGTTTCGCAAACGCTTCAAAGCCTTTCGCTGCCTAACGGCAGCGCTCACTATATGTCGCAACGTGGTTTTCAAGTTTCACTCGGCATCGACATACTCGGCCCCAACCTGACTGCCGAAGGTGCGGTTCGAAACTTCCCCGAAAGCGACGAGTCGACGACCCGCGTGAGCTTGCGCGAGTTCGATCTCAAAACCTATTTGAAGACCCGCCCAACAGGACACCTCACCTTGCGCGGGGGCTTGGGGCTTGGAGCTCGAGACCTAAGTTACAAAAAGGGCCCGGACACCTTTGAGTCTTCAACTCCCGTGAGTCTCGTCTCGCTTGGTGCCGACTACTATGTTAATTCGCGCGTGTCCTTGGGCGCCGAAGTCTCAGCTCGAAACGCGATGGTGTCGGAGGGATTTGACCGTTCTAGTTATGATGCCACTCTCCGAATGGACACACACTTCTGATGTTGAGGCCGATTCAACCTCCTTGGTGGCGACCTCTGCAACGACTGGCCATCGAGGCCAAACGTCGACGACTCAAACAGCTCGGCATCAAACCGAATTGTCTACTCACACGGGAGCCCCTGGCATTCATTCACCCTGATCCAATTGCCTTTGGCTTCCTGCCTGAATTTCTCCAAGAGCATGGTTACCAAATTGAGCTGCATCCTGACTGGCGAAGCCTCAAATCGGCCGTGCACGCGTTTCTTCTCGATGATTCGATACATACGTGGCCCTCGACCTTCTCGCCGGCATGCACTCCCCGCACCATCACTCGGCTTCAACTCAGTTGGCGGTCTCGACTCAACGAGAGCTTGCAGTTTGAAGAGCAAATCCTCAATCACGCCATTTCGCTTGCCGAAGCCGAATGGAAGTGATGCGATGAGCTATGGAAAGTAATGCGGATGACCGCAAGCGCCCTGCCTCAGGCCAGAGCTCTGGTTCAAATGCGGCAAGCTCAGGCGATTCTCAGAGCGAGCCATCGGACCGCACCGATCAACTGATCGAGGCCTCCGTCGAATTCTCTCAGGACCTGGTCATCGGCGCAAAAGATCGCGCCACTGAACTCATTCGTTTGCCTCTTGAGATCTTCCGTTTCCTTCGTCACCCGGTTCGCTTCCTCGAAAACTGCCCCGATCTCAAGACACCAACATGGGTCATCCTCGCGATCAGTACGGGAATATTGAGCGCTGTCATCAGTGGCCTCGTCCACCACGGCCTCATTCGCTTTTTGATCGCTTTGCTGATTTTACCAGCGGGCAGCTTCCTCGCCACCTTCGCGACCACAAGCCTGCTTAAGATTATCTTGCTCAGTGTGCATGGCCTCAAATTCCGATACCGAAGTGGCGCCAGCATCTTCGCCTTTGCCAATATTTTTTGGTGGCTCCCGGTCGGCATCGTCGACCGCCAACCTATTATTGTTCTCATCGGTTTCATCGCCGCGTTTTCACTCGCCGCGATCGGCTTCAATCGAAAACTAGGCATCCCCATCAAGGTCATCGGCGGATGGCTCGCGCTGTTCGGTTTGATTCACGTGGGGATCTGGACGACGACGAAGTTTGTAGCTCCCTAACTGGCCTCGCTGAGTGTTGCGTGTCAACGAGCCTCCAGGGCTGACTACCACTTCATGGCGAAGCTGGAGGTGGCCGCAGCAAGTAGTTATTGTGGTAGTACTGGTAGATGATGAGGACTCGCTCTAGTCCCCTTAAGCACTTGGCTGTGCACCAAGTCCTTCTCGATAGCACCTTGATATTGTCACGCAACATCGCCGCCGTGTGGTTGATGACAAACAGCGGATCAAAGCCACCCACCTTGAGCTCCCCGTAACCTTGTCGACGCGCCCGTCGCCCCTTGAACTGTTGATGATCAGCGCTCGGCATGAGCTGGCGCCAAAGCCTACGGTAGGCCGGGTGCTCATCCGTCTTAATTGTGACATCAATCCTCAGCGCAGGCCGCACATAATCGCCGAGCACCCGTCGCACTTGAGGACGACGATCCTTGCGCCAACCATACTTCTCTCGGGCGCGCGCCGCGTGCCGCCCTCGCGCCGGAGTTTCTGCAAGCCTCACTCCGAGAATTCTCCGATCACCCCCTACCACCATCGCAATCGAGACCGGCTTCCATCTTGTGTGAATGAAACTCTCCACCTCATCAAAATATACGATACTCAACGGCTCATAGCTTAACAGCTGCCGTCCAATTTGCGCGTCGAGGTGCCGAGCGACACGCTCTACCGCCCGCAGTACCGTCGACCTCGCCGCACGATACTGAACCGCAATCCGTCGAAGCGTCTTGGCCGAGCCCACCTCAAACGGCAACATGGCATGCAGATCACGGCGCCGAGATCGACAGTACTCATGCCCCGTCGCACCACTAAAAGTATGCTCGCAAAACATGCAACGATATCGACGCCATGTCGTGGCATCACACCTGCGATAGTAGAAACCATGACGACGAATGGGCGCCTGAGGATCTCGACATCTCGGACAACAACCGGGGGCTTGCGACATAGCCCGAACCACACGCAATAAAACGCGCGAGCCTCAACCGCACTCACCCCACCTCTGTCACCCCACACAGACCGGAATTCGGACCATCTCCCTCAAACAACTCATCGACCAATCGCAACACTCAGCGAGGCCAGTTGGTTTGACAACCCACCAACCCTCAGCCTTACTCTCCCCATGCGCACACACCTAACACCTCGACCATCTTCGAAATCGAAATTTTTCTTGGCCGTCATCCTGAGCCCGCTGAGACCGATTCCGTTGATCGCGCTCGGAGTCGTGATCTTTGTCGGATTAGGCTGCTCGACAGCCACGAGAACCTATGAAGAAAACAAACCTCAACGCACCATCTTTCCCCCAGCATCAACTTTTTTGCCGGTCCTACAGGGCTTGACCTCAGAGAGCGCGGCGCTCATCAACGTGATTGCTGAGACAAATGACGAAATCCATTTAACTCTGGCGAGCAACGACCCCGAAGCCCGCATTGAGTGGCGTGAGCTCACCTGGCCTGGAGCGACGGAGAAAGTTATTCGCGCACGCGCGTCCGGCCTCAGAGTCGGTTTGAACTATCAGCTTCTCATTTATCGAAACCGACAGCTCGTCGACCGCCGAGAGTTTGCAGCACTGAATACCCAACAGGAACAATTTCGAGTGCTGATTGGCAGCTGCATGTACGACGGTGAAAAGCCCCAGGAGATGGAATCAATTTGGGCTCGCGCGCTCGAGCGCAAACCCGATGTCTTGTTTTTGATTGGCGACAATGCGTACGCTGATCTTGTCGACGGCAAATATCTAGCACCTGCTGATGGCGCGCAGCTTTGGCGGCGTTATGCCGAGACAATGGTCCGATTACCTCTCTATCGGTGGAAGCGACTCGTGCCAGTACTCGCAACTTGGGACGATCACGACTTCGGTGTTAATGACGGAGACCGCAACCATCCCTACAAAGAGCAGGCGCGACAAGTCTTTCTGAGCTACTTCCCTCAAGAGCAGGGTTTCAGCGACAACTGGACTGCCGGGCCCGGTGTCGCTTCGAGATGGAACGCTTTCGGTTTTGTGTTTCACTTCCTAGATGCTCGTAGCTTTCGATCGCCGCGAGTCGAGGCGGCCGAACAACCCGCTGCTCAAACCCAATTTGGCACGGAACAAGAGACTTGGATCCTCTCCGGACTCGAAAAGCGGAAACTCAACTTTCTGATCAAGGGTGATCAGTGGTGGGGAGCCTATCATCGCTTTGAAAGCTACGAAGGGTCTCATCCTCGAAGCTTCATGGCGTGGCTTGCGCGCCTTCGGCGGAGTGCCGCGCCGACTATCATGATCAGCGGCGATCGCCACATGAGCGAAGTCATGAGGATACCCAACGACGTATTAGGGTACGAGACCTATGAATTTACGGTGAGTCCGATACACGCAAGGAAATACAGCGGCGACTGGGATAAGACCCCCAACCCTCGTCAGCTTCATGGCATGGCACTTCAGAACAATTGGTTAGAAATTGAAGCGATGCCCTCCTCTCAAAAACACGAGAGCTCGCCACCTCCGAAGACAACAAAGAGGATCAAATCGAGGATTATCACCGAACCGTATTCCACCCAGATCACGGCTCGCTTTTGGAGCGACAAGAGTGAGCTCTAT
>CANHQR010000004.1 GCA_947462815.1 Pseudobdellovibrionaceae bacterium | reverse complement strand
TGCATGGCTCGAGGTTGCATGGCTCGAGGTTGCATGGCTCGAGGTTGCATGGCTCGAGGTTGCATGGCTCGAGGTTGCATGGCTCGAGGTTGCATGGCTCGAGGTTGCAGCTGATGTGAAACTGCTGCCGAGGTGAAACTGCAGCTTGGGTGCAACGTGTCCAACGCTGCGAGAAGTCTTGTCAATTCTTGGACCCGGTGAAAGCCTCTCCAGTAATGGCTTACACCGACACCACTCCAGTTGAAGAATCCTCCACCGATTCTCGTGAACCCGTTGAATCGATCGAAGCGATGGACGTCGCAGAAAATGTCAGCGCTGCGTCTTTGGGAATGGCATCGCCGCAAGCGCCCCGAACGGGTAACGGAATTTCCTCGAACGAAGTTCCCGTTGAGGTCATGACCTCTCTCGAGATGGACCATCCGACTTTGACCGAAGATCGTCGCTTGTCTCCCGACACGTCGCCGACTCCATTGTCGATGAGAGCATCTCACTCCAGCTCACGGCCGCCGACGGTGGCGGCGGATTCGCCTCTCCAGGCGCCGCGCTTGGCGGATTACACGGACTTCCGCCAATATTTGAAGGACGTCTATGAGTTTCGACGGGAGACAGAGAGCACGGGTCTTCGCGCTTATTCGTATTCCGCATTCTCGGCAGCAGCGGACATTCGTTCGCCCAACTATCTGAAACTCATTATCGAAGGTCGTCGGAATTTGTCCGATGACATGATCTCGCGTTTTGCTCGCGCGCTTCGCCTTAATAAAATGGAGACGGAAGAGTTCCGCGTGCTCGTCCATTACGGTCAGGCGACCGAGCCGATTCAGAGAAATCAATTTCTTAAAGAATTGGCCGATCTGCGCGCCGAGCGCGCTTTCGCGTCGGGTGCCATCAGCGAACAAGCTTGGGAAAAGATCCCTGGTTGGATGGGCTGGGTGATTTTCGCGATGACGGATCAAGCCGGTGTACAGTTTGATCCCGAAGAGCTCTACAGGCTCATTCGCGCCAAAACTTCGCCCGATGACGTGAAGGGTGCCCTGCGTAAGCTCATGCAAGAGGGACATTTGGTGGGTGATTCGCCCACGCAGATGACCAAGGGTCGTGATCTGATCGAATCTCCCCAAGATCTGCCGGTGGCGATGATTCGCAAACTGCAGGCCGAGTTGATTTATTTGGGAATTGAGTCGCTGTTTCGCGATTCGCCCAAAGAGAGAGAATTCGGCGCGATGACGATGGCCATGACTCAGGAAGAGTTCGATCACGTGCGCTTTGAATTGCGCCAGTTGCGCAAGCGTCTGCAAAAAGACCTGATGGTGAGACGCCAGTCATCCAAAGGCGATCGAGTTTACCAGCTGAACATTCAGTTGTTTCCAGTCACGGATCAGTCGGGGCACTAAAGATCAAGAAAAGTGCGGGACGGGCTGTCGGGCCACCTCGAGCCCTCGGGGGGGCGAGGCTCTTGGTCGCACGGCCTTTCCTTTCAGAGTTTTGGCAGCCTCCAGGAGAATTCACAGTCCAAGTGAATCCAGGGATTGGGGGAGGGGGTCCAGAGCCCGCCAAAACGCCGAAACCGCTAGACGTTCGCTGGCCGCTCACGTCCCGCATTGTTATAGGGCAGCAACTGTGGGGCCAATTCATCTTCCGATATAGGGCGAGTTTGTTGCTTGATATTGCAGGAGTGACGGAGTCTCGATCCCGTCCGCTTGATGATTCAAAAGCAATGTCTCGCTTTTCATTCGAGAAGCTTGAATTCCTTTCATGAATCGTCCACAAACTCAGCACTTGAGGAGAAGTTGAAAGTCGGCCTGGCGTTTGGTGAGCAGGGACAGTTCTTGGCGCTTTGATCGTGAAATGGCGCCGCTCGAGGGCACTCGGCGAGACGTCATGGATCCTCGAATGTATCGACTGGATTTTTACGCCTCTTCATCAACCCCTTCCGTAACCCATGGAGTTCTCCATATGCCGATCACACGCGAAGAACTGCGCTCAGTTCCGAAAAAAGTATGGCTCGCGGTCCTCGTTGCAGCTCTGGGTTATTTCGTCGACATCTACGACCTTCTGTTGTTTTCGATTGTGCGAGTCCAAAGTCTCAAGGACTTGGGCTACGGTGAAGCCGAGGTCCTCTCCAAGGGTGTCATGCTGATTAATATTCAGATGGCAGGTTTGTTGGTCGGCGGACTGATCTGGGGAGTCTTGGGTGACAAGCGAGGTCGCCTTTCGGTGTTGTTTGGCTCCATCATCATGTACTCGGTGGCAAATTTTCTGAATGGCTTTGTTCAGAACGTCGAGCAATACGCGGTTCTGCGCTTTGTGGCAGGGATCGGCCTGGCCGGTGAATTGGGTGCGGGCATCACTTTGATCTCTGAAATTATGCCGAAGAAGATTCGTGGCTTTGGAACCACAATCGTTGCGTCCGTCGGTATTCTCGGGGCTGTATTTGGTGCGCTCATCGGCGAAGTGTTTGATTGGCGAACTTGTTACATCATTGGCGGTGTCATGGGTTTCGCGATTTTGCTATTGCGTGTCGGTGTGACCGAATCGGGAATGTTCGAACACGTGAAAAAACAAAGTATCGAGCGTGGCAATGTGCTCATGCTCTTTAAGCGCAAGGCCGTGTTCCTCAAATTCGCATACTGCATTTTGATTGGTGTGCCGATTTGGTTTGTGGTCGGCATCTTGTTCACCCTGGCACCTGAGTTCGGCAAGGCTTTCGGGATGACAGAACTGCCGACGGGCGGCAAGGCCGTGATGTGGGGTTACATAGGCCTCGCTCTGGGTGATCTCACCAGCGGACTGGTCAGCCAGGCTATGCATTCACGTCGCCGTGCGATTTTGGCCTACATGCTTTTGACCATGGTTGGCGTTACACTGCATTTGTTGTGGCCCACGCACTCGCTGTTGAGTTTCTATGCGCTTTGCTTCTGGATGGGTCTCGGCGCGGGATACTGGGCGATGTTCGTGCAAGTCGCCGCCGAGCAGTTCGGCACAAACATTCGTGCGACCGTCACCACATCTGTGCCCAACTTTGTTCGAGGCGCGACAATTCCGCAAACGCTCGGGTTTAAAGCCCTGATGCCAAGTTTGGGAGTCATCGGCTCAGCCTTTGTCGTGGGGGCAGTGTCATTTGCCATCGCGCTGTTTGCGCTCTGGCGTCTCGAAGAGACCTTTCATAAGGATCTCGATTATCACGAGTGATCGCTGGACTTACTGGGCTGAGTGGAGCTTTCCTCACGAGCCGTGATCCACCAAACGTGGCGCAGCTTTTGATCGCGAAAATCAAATGGCAGTGTGACCTGACTCAGCTCTCGCAAATTTGCGCGGGTCTCGAGATCGTGATCGATTTTGAAGTCGCGCTTGTTGGTTGAAAATACGAGTGTGCCCCCTGGTTTCAGGCGATCCAAGAGGCGCTCAATCAACCAGCGATGATCGCGTTGCACATCCCAGGTGCCGACCATCTTTTTTGAATTCGAGAAAGTGGGCGGATCGCAAAATATCAAATCGAAGCGGGCTTGATCCTCGCGGATCCAATCAAGCACGTTGTCGACGATGAAATCGTGGTGCGCCGTCATCAGGCCGTTGGCGATGAAGTTTCGCTCGGCCCATGCCGAGTAAACCGGCGACATGTCGACGCTTGTGACCCGTGCTCCGGACTTCGCCATCGCGACACTCGCCATGCCGGTGTAGCTGAAGAGATTGAGGGCGCGTACGTTCTGTCCGCGCGCTTTTCGGTCGCTGACTTCTTTGGCCAGGCGTGCACGAACAATTCGATGATCTAGGAATAATCCCGTGTCCAAATAGTCATAAAGATTGATCAGGGCGCGCCACTGGCCTTCGCGCACCTGCAACTCCACCTCGCGCCGTGCGCGCTTGGTATACTGCTTCAGGCCCTCTCCTTCGCCCCGGCGGTGCTGAACTTCACGCCGCTTGATGATCAGGTGTTGGGCATCAAAACCCAGCTCCTTGATGGCCTCGAGAGTCGCGTTGAAATTGGCCTCTTTACCTTGATCGACGGCTTCGCGCCGATCCCAGAGCACGGCATATTCGCGATGCACTTCGATGATGGAGGGGAACTCCGGAATATCCCGATCGTAGAGCCTAAAGCTTTCGACGCCCAGCTTGTCCGCCATGGGTTTCAGGCGATCCCAGTTTTTCTTTAGTCGATTGGCGATCATGGGGTGGCTTTAGCCGATGTCGTCGCGGGGCGCTACAGAAGTCTTTTTCAGAGGCCTCGTCGGGATTGACCTGGCCAAAAAGTTCCGCCAGATGTGAGGTCTTTCCACGCATGGCGAAGAGCCATGGAATTCAGGAGGTCGTCGATGGCTGGATGGTTGGGATTGCTTCGTGCTTCGCTGGTCGTCATGGTGACTGTGTTCGGCTTAGTGGCAGGTCTGAACCTCGGGCCCAGCACTTTGGCCTCAGCTTCAACGACCTCGTCGACCGAACCCTTGAACTCGACTCAAGATCCCGTTCAGCAGTGTATCGATACTTGCCACGCTTTTATCGAGCAGCCTGGCCCCGAATTGCGTCGATGTGTATCAGATTGCTTGGCGATAGAGGCAGCTCGTTGGCGCAACTTCACAGCGACAAAGTGTGAAACCTACGAGGAGGATTGCGATCGCGGTGAAGATGATCCGTCAGATCCCACGGAGCCCGAGCCCTCGGATGACGATCTATTTTGATCGAGGTTGATTGTCGGTCATCTTGAGGACTTGATTGAACCGTCCTCGAAGTACTCTTCATCTTTTTCAAGAACTCCCTCTTTCCAAGTCTTTTGGCGAACGAGTTTGTCGTTCTTAAAAGTCATCTCGGCCTCGAGGGCGCCTCGGTCGTTGAAAATACGCTGCGGTCCTTCGCGCTCGCCCTCGGCGTTGTATTGAGCTTCAGTCTCTTTGCTGCCATCGCGTCGAAATCTGGTGTGCTTGCCGATCGGCCGTGCTCCCCAGGGATTTCCTTCACATTGAATGAGAGCCTCGAGTGAGACTCCACGACGTGACCATTGATCGCCTCGCAATGAGTAGCGTCCGTTGAATTGCTCTTTGCCATTGTCCCACCAGAGACGATGTTGAAGTTCCTCGCTCCTCAAGTTGACCGTGAGGTTCTGTTTGCGTTGCCCGTTCTGCCACCAGCAACTTGAATCTCTCGTGATCGTCAGATCGCGAAGTGTGGCGTACTCGGTTTCGCGAGCTTTCTGTCCGGATTCATAGAACTCTTCGTCGCGTCCGACGAGTTGGCCGCGCTCGTCGACCTCCATGCGACGCTTGACCTGTCCGTTAGCATACTGCTCGGTGATGCGTTGGTGTCCGTTTGGCAGAGTTTCGGTTTTTTGCGTGGCCGCCTTGGGCTCGCGCACCACGCCGGTGTTGAGCAGACTTGCCCATCTTGAATGTTGTCGAGCAGCGGACTCCGATTCGACGGCTTCACCGTTCACATAAGTAGCTCGTCGGACCACCTCACCCACTTCGGATTTGAATTCGGGTCGAGAAGGACCATCGAAGCCACAGAGTTTGGGGTCGAAGTTCTCCTCGCGTTTCTTGGAACAGCGAAGGTAAGTGAGGTCGCCTTTTTCTAGGTATCCGGCCGACGAGGCGTCGCGAACGCCGGAGTTCGCGTCCTCGCCCTCACTGACATAGAGCCTGAGCTCACGAAGTTTGCCGCTTTTATAGAATTGTGTGCTTTGACCCAGTTGTCTTCCATCGACATAGTTTTCGCGCTGAATGACGGTCTTCGTTCCAGGGGCGAACTCCAATTGTTCCCCGTGCCTTCGGCCCTGGCGATTGATGATCTTGAAGCGACTCAGCGTGTGGCGATCGGGAGACTTGAATTCCTCTTCAAGAACACGTCCCCGACTCATGACGAATCTTTCAGTGATGGCTTGTTGTCCAATTTGCCGTCGGCAAAGAACCTCGCCCTCGATGAACACGCGAACGTCGCGATCTTCATAGTCGATCTTCTTCCCGGCGTGAGTACAGGTGCGCTCGGTTGTTTCGGAGGCGAGTACGCGCAAAGGAGTCGTGGCGGCCCAGGTCAGAACAATTCCAAAAGAAACTTGCAGAAAGCTGGACTCTCTCGTCCTCGACTTTTTCGTCATTCTGATATGGTCGCGCTGCTGGCCAAAGGCGGCAAGTGACCATTCCGATCAGATCGACCGTCGACCGACCGAAGTCGAGGTGGTCGGATGAGTTCGCGAGTTTCAAAAATGCTCAGTTGGAATTTGTACGATTTCTTTTCATTCTGAGATGCATGTATGAAATCCGAATGTGGCCGACGCTTTGGATGAGTCTTGGCCTTGCGCTTTGTGCAGAGCCGGGTTGGGCTTGCCCTCTCGCCGATGAACACGCTCAGCAACTCAATCAACAACTCATTGAGGCTTGTGGTGCGAGAGCGCCCCAGTGGGATCTGACCGAATTTGTGCCAGATGATGAGGTTTGCTCGGGACGGCAGGCTGCTCTCAGCCTGGTCCAGCGTCATATTCTCGAACTTTGCACATCAATCTCCAGCGACAAACGACCGCATTCTCTACAGCAGCTTCAGACTCTTCGTGCCAGAGCACGCCTCGTGACGGAGTTTGAGTTCAAACGCGAGGGGCGACGTCTTTCGATGATCGTGCCGATCAAAGAGGCGCCGGTCTTGTCGAACTGGAATGAACACGTGGAGCGGTTGTCCGAGTTCATCGGCCAGCCTCGACCAGACCCTGTTGACGAAGGAGCCGGGAATTCGATGTCGCCCAAACCATCGGTGCAAAACTCCGCTTCCGGCGGCGCGCCGAGAGCCGACCAAGACCGCGAGCAAGAAGCAGAACGAGAGAGGGAACGAAAGCGTAGCGCGCTCAAGGCGGAACTTGAAGCCGTCGCCAAACGTTTTCAACTTCGCCTGCGAACTGTCTGGGCGAGTCCAACATCTGACCCCAATGAAATTGCCAGACGTCAGCGTGAGGTCGAGCAGATCACTCTGGAGTTTGAGTCTGAGCAAAAGCGAGTTTTGGGCGAGATGCAGAACATCAAGTAGCGAAACTCTTGATCTAGGTTTTTTTGCTCATCTTCAAAGCCCTCGATCATCGACTCGACCTGTCCTGAGGCGAGTCCGGATTTGGGTTTCTCGCATTGAGTGAGACCGAAAAGTTTGGAAACCTACCTCAGATCGCATCGGATCAAGTGTGGTGTGGCCTGGGCACTGATGTGACTCTCTAATGTAGTTTGGAGCAGATATGGGATTAGCAGAAAAGCGTGGGCTGAATGAATTGCACACGAAGGCATGGCCCGGTTACCTGGCGCGAATTCAAGCGGCGGCCACTAATCCGATCGAAGTGGCTCCCATCTGGGAAAGCTTGTTCGGACCGAGAACACTTCGGCAAATTTCGTTGAGTTCTTCGACCGAGCTTTTGTGAAGCCCCTCGAGTTGCTGTTCCAGGAGTTCACAAAAGATGACTTCACGAAGAACGCAGTTCGTGAATGTCTTAAAAAGATCGAGAGCGTCGGTGATAAGGATGCTTGGAGCTCGACTAAATTTGGTGAGTTCAAAAGCGGCACCCTGACGGTCCGTCACGACTGTTACACGAACCTCGATGATTACAATGACCGCTCGGAGACGGCGCGTAAGTCGGTTGAGTCCGGTTTATAATCGGCGTCCCGAAACCGACTCGCTCTGCTCTGAAACTTCCCTTGGTTGAGAGAGCCTGAGAGATCAGGCTCTCTTTTTTTTGGAAGGAATCGTCCGTCAGTCCATTTACAAAGACCTCTTGCAAAGACCTCTAGCAAAGGCCTCAAAGTCCGCAAAGACATTGAAACTCTCCGGATCGAATAACTTCAGCTCCGCGTGAGCTTCATGCCGATCTATGAACCGTAGGGATTCGCGAGCGACCACGATTTGAGATCCCACATAAGTCTCTTCGAGGCCCAGTTCGACGCGGGCATCGAAGTCCGTGACCAGCGTTGTGAAGTGGTATGGTCCTTCATGGATCTTGACGAGACATGCATCGCCCACCAGAAACTCGATGAAATTCAGCCCGTACCACGAGTGTCTTGGAGTTCGCTCTCTAGATTTTTGAGAACTACGTCATGCAACATGAGTTATTCGCGGCCAGTATGTTAAACTGGCGTTCATACCGGTCCGCCAAAGTCCCAGAACTCGACGCCACTTCGCGAGACCTGAAACTCTGAGTGCCGGAACGCAAAATCGGAATGACTGAGGTGAGTATGTCGATCCTCTACGAGCCCCTGTTTTTGATGCAGCTCCAACTTGTCGTCACTTCGGCCATGTTTGGCATCATTTGGTTGGTGCAACTCGTACTTTATCCCGCGTTTGCTTTCGTCGATGAACATCGATGGATCGCGCTCCACAAGCTCCATACGGATCGGATCACCTGGCTGGTGGGTCCCTTAATGTGTGGAGAGCTTGCGGTGTCGATGGCGATCGCCCTAGTTCATCCAGCGACTCTTTCGGGGATCGGACTTCTACTCACGCTTGGCCTCTGGGGTCTCACATTCTTTCGAAGTGTACCGCTTCATTTGCGGCTCTCGCTCTCTCGAGACGCAGGCAACCGCTTGGTTCTGGTCGAAGACTTGGTTCGACATAATTTATGGCGAAGCGCGCTCTGGACAGCGCGACTAGGCATTGCGGTCATGATGATCCGGGACTCGTCACTCGCGTGAGTTGAGCGGCGAGGTCGTCGGGCTTGAGGATTGCCTAAGGGGTGCATTCACCGGCTTGTCGATAAAGCGCTCGGTATTCTTTGGCTGTCAGCGCGATCGGCGCGAACATGCATTTGACGCTCTCACCACGAGATTTTGCACCTTGGACACGGGCCTGAAGCTTTGGCAGGCCTTCGCGTCCGAAGTCCCAAATGGCCGCGAACTCCGATTGAAATTGAGGCAAGACCTCTTGAGCGGATCGCCCGTGAAGTTCAATGAGATTCTCGATATGGTTTGTCTCAGCAGACCTCGACCAATTGAAGGAACCCGTTAGGACTTCGCGCCCATCGACCAACATGAACTTGTTGTGCATTTGGTGAGTGAGATACTCGGAGGGTAGAAGGTTAAAGGCTTTGACCCGAAGTTCAATGTTATCTCGTTCCAACCAGGCCTTGCGCTTGTGCAAATCTCGGTAGTCATCCTGATTGATCACGGCGCGAATCTTCACGCCTCGATCCGCAGCTCTCGAGAGAGCTTCCAGCACCTCGGGCAAGCGAATGCGTGTGGTGGCGATGTCGAGATGGCTTTGAGCTTCGTCAATAGCGCGGACGACTTGTTCGGTCAGTGTCGGCCACTTTTGATCAAGGCGAAGCCGCTGGGGCGTGTTGAAGTGAATTGCAAGATCGCGCTGCGTCCGTTGCCCCGCGCGGACCGAGGGGTGGTTCAGCGAGTTGCCGAATTCTTCGGCGTGCTCCCAGAGTCGTTCGAACTCCGTTTGAAATTGGTCCGTGACTTCGGGTTCAGACTCAAAGAACAGGATGTTTTCGTGATAGTTGCGGTAGGAGGTCAGGGACCAGTTCGCGCTTCCCGAGATCACGCGTTCTTGTGAAGACCCCGTATCGATGACGGCAAACTTGTGATGAACTTTTACGGAACGTCCGAGGTAACGTACATCGACTCCCAAATCTTCGAGGGCTCGCATCTTGATTTCGTTTTCCGCGGTAGTCGCGTAGCCTTCGAACAAAAGACGAAGGCGAAGCTCCCCCTTGTTGAGGCGGGCTTGTGTCGTTTCGGATTTTAATTCGCGAATCACCGGCGAGGCATCTGTCGTGTCCATATTGTACATCGCGATGTCGATTTGACGGTCCGCCTCGTGAATCCAGGTCGCGATTTGCTCGAGCGTTGGGTCATGGGGATGAAACAGAACTTCGATGCGCGCCTGCGCCGGCGCGGTCGAGATCGAGCTGAAAAGCAAGGCGAGGACTCCCAGAAAAGTTCGACGGAGTTTGCGAGGCCTAGATCCTTGGCATGACGTGTGGGCTGTACTGACTTTCATTCGCATTCACCTCTTGAGATTGCGCCACCGACACTTCGACAGCGAATGCGTTCTCGAATAGCGCTTTGAAGAAGAATCTGCGAATACCTAGGCCAACAGTTAATATACGTTATGTGAATGATAAATCATTCATCATCCGCTCTGAGCATGTCGAATCATGCGGCGGTACTGGTCTTTTTTCCGAAAGCGCGTTTGTAGAGGTGCAGAGCGCCGACACAGAGTGCGCCAACGGCAAGGCCAACCAAAAAGTTGACCCACATTGGGCCATGAGCCTCGGCCATGGATGCACCTTTGAGGAGGAGCTGCACCTGCTCGTAAACAATTCCGCCCCCCACCAGGAACATCGCCAAAGTTCCAGCGATGCCGAGGACGCGCATGAGCTGGGGAGCAAAGAGCAAAATACCGCGCCCCAAATGCTTGAGGGCCGAGGAGCCCCGCGTGTGCAGCCAAAGCCCGAGATCATCGAGCTTCACAATCGCGGCGACCAATCCGTACACCCCAATCGTCATCACCGCTGAAATTCCGCATAGTACTGCGAGTTGCTTGGTCCATGGTTGGCTCGTGACTGTGCCCAAAGAGATCACAATGATTTCCGCGGACAAAATGAAGTCGGTGCGAATGGCGCCTTTCACTTTGGCCTTCTCAACGTCTTTCATCGATTGAGTCTTGGTGCTGTCCGCCAGCGATGCATCCGTTGCGCCGGACTTGCTGGAACTCCGATGAAAGAGTTTTTCAACCACCTTCTCAAAGCCCTCATAGCACAGAAAGGCGCCGCCTAAGATGAGCAGAGGGGCGAGAAGAGGTGCAAGAAAGATACTGATGAGAAGAGCCAGAGGGACGAGAATCACTTTGTTGATCGCTGAGCCTACGGCGACTGCCCAGACAATCGGGAGCTCGCGATCGGCCGCGACGCCTGAGACTTGCTGGGCATTGACTGCTAAGTCATCGCCGAGAACTCCAGCCGTCTTTTTTGCTGCCACTTTGGTCATCACGGCGACGTCATCCAGCGTGGTGGCAATATCATCAATCAGCGCCAACAAATTTGCCGAAGCCATGACCAAAAGTCCTTTCTCAAGGAGGGCACGAGGGAAGCCAATCACCCACGAGGTCGCCGGGTGCGAATTCAGGCTCTCAAACTATGTTTAATCCTAGGATGAGAAAGATCCAGCGACTTGTCTACGTGGTCGTGCATTTGGCTTCCACGACTTCGAGTCCCTCTGCGAGATTTCGAGACCAGCTGGCGGCAGCCGCCGAGACCTGGAGGGCTGGGCGCTTAAAATCTGTAGCCCAGGGCAGCTCCGACGAGGACGTTCGATCCAAATTTAACGCTATCGTTGATCGCAAAGAGTGAACTTGCCTCGAGGGAAAACAACCAATTCGCATTGAACCAGTAGCGAGTACCCAAGAGAGCTTGGCCGTAGTCGTACTCAGCGCTGCTGATCGTGAAGTCAACTTGGCCGGTGTCCTTGTTTCGAAATTCAAGGGGATCGGTTTTCACTTTGACGAGCCGAGCTGTGGCGTAGGGTTCCCAAGATCCCGCCATGGTACTGGTGATGATATCCAAATAGTTGTGACTGCCGCCCACCGATGAGCCCGTTCCCAGGGCCGCCGCGAGCGACCAAGAGTCTTTGCTGTTGATGAAGGCGTACTTGATGCGTGCGCCGATGCTGAGACTTTCCCAGTGTAGACCAATATCGAGGTTCTCACTGACGCCATAGTTCCATTTGAAGGCGTAGCCCGCTTGGCCGTAGCCGCCGACGATCTCATGATTGGAGTTGCCAACGGTGCGAGCGGTTTCATGGCTCACCAGTGGGCCAACGGCGCAGCCGCTGCTTATGATGCCGAGTGGAGCGAGAATGACGGCGAGGCAAGCCGAGGTGAGCTGGAGGCCGAGTTCTTTGATGAGTCCGATCATTTTGTGCATGTCTTATCCTGCCGAAAAGTCCGATGAGTGGGCAACCTGAAGCAGCTCATCCCGACTTCTCGGTGATCCATCGCCGGAACGCCTTGTTCCGCAAAAAGGATTTCGGGGCGAAGTCGCTTCAGAAGCTGCTGAAAAAGATATTTTTTCCCCGACGGAGCATCACCCGTCTTAGGTCTTGGGCAAGAAATGCAAGCGGACATGTCGTCAAGATTTGAATTTGACTCCCGTTCTTTGCTGATGGAACTCAAGCCCTGACAATCTGGTTATCAGCTTGTTGGGTTTGAATCCTCAAACGATCGGAGTCTTTATGAACTTGCCGGCTAATTTGGGTGGTGCGGCTGCGGCTCTTTTTCTGGTTCTCGGGCTAAGTTGGAGCGCTGGTGCTGACGAAAATAGAGAACTTCAGGCGATTGATTTGTGCTCGCGTGATGCCTACACCAGTGAGCGAATCGCGGCAGAGATTCTTCCCGAAAACAAACTCGACGTAATGAATGCGGACGACCAAGTTGTCGGCGCGGCGCAATGGGACCCAAGTACGGGCGAAGCTAGTGCTTTGTATCTGTGCGGAGCGAACTCGGGCTACTACTACATGGAAGGCAACTTATTGGAGGGCAAGGTCACTTCGCTCCACAACGATGAATATGACAGCGTCTTCAACGTCGAGGTTGAAGGCCACGATGTGATCATTTCCATTCAAGCCATTTACTTCATCGGATCACCTAACAGCGCAGATTACGGGCCCTTTGCCGGAGTCATCGCGGTTCGTCTGCCGTAGCCTGTGGCTCCGGCGAATCCTTCTGAGCTTTGAGAGCTTATGGGTCATTGACGCACAACTTTGCGAGCTCGTCGGATTGAGCGCGGGAGCCTTTGGCTCCCGTTTCTCTTTGGTGCAGGCGGACTTCGTTTCGTGCTTACGTTTTCCGCACATATTCGGACTTGAGATCGATACTTCCCAGTCCGTCGATCTTGCAGCTGGCAACGAGGGGCGAAGTCCTTTCGCTGCTTTTTATTTGTCGAGTGCTTCATCCATACTGCTTGAGCGCCAAGCGCGTGAGTCGAACAGCTTCATCGAGCTCGTCGGACGTCCTAAACCTCACTTCGATCCAATCGGAGCTTGGAGAGCGATGCAGGTGAATTTTGGAATCAACAGGATGATGCAAGCCTTCTTGGCGGATGATCTTTCTCGTTAGTCGAATGTCGATTTCGTTGTCGTGATGAAAATGTGCGATCTCTTTGCCGTTGAAGAAAAGCGCAGATCCACCCGAGACCTTGGAGGCCCTCTCTTCAACTCCCGGAATTTGTCTGAGTTTTTCCATCAATTTGATCTTGAGGTGACCCAACTTTTTATCCCATGATCTTTGTTTTCAATCCATGAATCGCATCCAATACGCCCTGAGCGTTGAGCTCTCTCGCAAGAGTAAGGGAAACTCAAGATGGAGTTTGGATTGTAAAGTTCTGGTGTAGGACTTCTCCAAACTTGCTTTTAGGGCCAAAACGTCTCGATGCGTTGTGCTTTGGACGCGGATTAGAGTTACCTCATTGACCATGCTGAGGGCTCACAGGGAACCTCGGACTCAGAAGGTTTAAGGCGCCGAAATGGCCCAAGGAGAATTCCATGAATCACACCGGTCGTTCGGCAGCGGAGCTGACTCGTATTCGGTTCGACGTGCCTGTTGAAGAGTACACGACGCCGAATCCTGTGACGGCTCTGGAGACGGCTCATGTCGAAGAGCTCGAACGCTTGATGAAAGAACATGGGATCCGTCATTTGCCGATCGTGCGTGGATCTGCGGTCGTGGGTATTGTCAGTGAGCGAGACCTCAAGGTGGTCACCGGACTTCAGCTTGCTGAGAAGCTCTCGGTGCGAGCCGCTGACATCATGGCGCGAGATCCGGTTTCGGTCGATGCGAATTCGACGATTGATGGGGTCGCGCTGGAAATGTCGAGTCGGAAGATCGGCAGCGTCTTGGTGACGGAAGGAGATCAGCTGTTGGGAATCTTCACTGTTACGGACGCCCTGAATGCCCTTATTGAGATTTCGCGCGAAGCCCGCAAATCCTGAAGCTTGGGCTCGACGATGTCATTCTTAGAGACCATCGGGTCTAGAGAGAGCGACTCACGCCGAGGCCGAAGGTCACGTCCGATAGGAACACGGAGCGAGAGAATCCGAACTCAGAATTCGTAAATGTTCGATGGAGGTGAAAGAACTCACCCCAGATTGTCCAATCCTTCTCTTCGTTGAAATGGCGCATGCCGCGAATCCTCAGTGAATTGGAGTCGCGGTGAAACCCCCAGCTTTCATGACCCGAGAGGGAAAATGCGAGCAGCGAGAGCTCGAGCTGCAAAGACCAGGGCTGGCGGTTTACGATCAACGATGAGAAAGCACCCGCCATGCTCGTGCTCGGAATGCGAATGCGTTGTGTGGCGATATAAGCGCGAAGAACGGCACCAAATTCCGCGGCGACCGTCAAAGCACCCATCTCTGGTCCGCTCCAACTGTGACCGACCTGCAGTGATCCATCCCAACCGGTCTCCACGTCTTGATCGGCGCGGAGTTGTTTGGACCAAGGAGTGAAGCGAAGCCGAGCGAGGGGTCCGGTGGCTGCAAATTGCGACTTGTACCAATGCGCTTCGAGAGACGGCATTCGCGACTGCGCTAGCCCGACTGAGCCGGAGCGCGTCGCCGAGAACTCGGCTCCGAGGCCGCCGCGATCCCCATCCTCAGCAGTATAAGTGAAAGAGTGTCTTTGGTGGAGTCCGACGCCAAGGCCCCAGCTCGCACGAGCTTCCTGAGAAACACCTACAGCACTCAGGCTCAAGCCGAAAGCGAGGAGGGTGAGTGAGCTCGATCGCATCTTCACTTGGGCACCATTTCTGAAATCTGGATTTGCGCGTGAAGCTCCAGCTGATCTTGCACTTGCGCAACGACACCGCCGGCCACTCGCGGCGCTTGAATCCCGAAGTCTTTGAACCGCGCCTCGAGGCTCACGCGTGCGAAGCCCTGCGAGTCTTTTTGCACTGAAAAGTTCCGCTCGATCGACTGGCCACCCACTTCAATGCGTCCTCGAACTTGGAGCTTTTCACCTTTGTGAAACTGCTCGACGGCGGAGGGCTCGAGCTTCTCGGTCGCGATCACAATATGGGGAAAGCTTTCACCCTTGAGAAGCTTGACGACTTCGGCGTCGCGTTCTGCCTCACCACTGTTGAGAGAAGCAACCGGCACCGAGATCCTGAGACTTTGCAACTGAGGTGGATGACTCTCGTTGAAATTGCGTTCAACCTTGAGCTCGCAGGAAATCCCGACGGGCTCCACGGAGCGCACCAAGAACATACGCTTTTTAGTTTTCCACGCTGCACAGGATTGTCCCTCTGGAAACTCGGGGGCCGCCGACGCGGACGCCACGCTGAGGTAACCCAGGGACAGGAGTCCGATGAGGAGGGGAAGGGCGAAGGTCTTGAGATGCTGAAGCCAAGATGATGGAAACACGTTTTCGCCTTTCGCTCGTGGACGCTTGTCACAGCTGCTCTTCTCAGAGAATAGGATCACTGGATTGTGGCGTCGAGATCAGTCTGACTCAACTTAAACTTAAGTCGCACGAAGCGAGTGCGGCGAGGCGCTCAGAGGGGTGAGGTCCGGGGCGATTTTGTTTCGCAGTAGGGACTTTGTTCGCAACCCTTGCGATCGCGCCGAGGAAGCCACGGGCGAATTCGTGCGAAGCCCTGATAGCCAAGATCGAGGATGGGCCGAAGCCAGGCATGACTGGCCAATCGAGCGGCAAAGTGATAGCGAGGCAGTTGCTCCCAAATTGCGATGAAGGCATCCACCTCTGTGCGGAGCTGGCCATCGGCGGTCTTAGCGTGCATCACCTTGTGGACAAGAAAAGGATCGACCCCTTCGCGTTGAGCGTCGAATTGCACATTCGTGATGTCGACGAAGCGAAGCGCGTCGGCACCCATTTGATTTCGATAGTGATCAATCTCACGTGAGCAGAGCACGCAAAGACCATCATAAAACACCGTGACGACTCCTCGAGACTGCATCGGAAGACCTCCGACCCTCAGAATATCACGGGGATGAGCTGATCAAATTTTGCTCGACGGTCTCTTTGACGATTTCAATTTTTCATAACAACGGGATGCTTGGGAATTATTATCCCTGAGAATTTGTCTCGAACTGAGTCGAGCGGGAAGCGGTAGACTGTTTTTATTTTTCTAAATTTATAAGAACGAAGCCTCGCCTGACTCAGGCAGGTCGACGTCTGGATCGCAGGACTCTTCAGAATGCGGCTTCGGTGAGACGGATACAGGCTTCCTTCTCATGGCGTCGCATTCGCCCATGCACGTTGCCCTCACCGGTGATGAGTGAGAATTTCCGACGCCGGACATCCTCTTTATACTGTGTGCGAACGCGCTCGATGCGGATCTCCACGAGATGCCTCAGGCGATCGGTGTCGGACCACCGACGACTGTTGGCCCAAGCCTCGACACGCCCAAACTCCTCGGACTTCAAGCCCCCGTTTTGAACCGCAATATCGAACATCGTGAGGTAGTGACGAAGATCTTTGCGCCCGAGTCGTTGCGCATATTGCTTTGCTCGAGCATGGAGTTGGAGGGCCGCGAGAACTTGCTCGGTGCGAACTGCAGGTGTAGCGAGTAGGAGTTGAAGCTCGCGCTTCCACTCGGGGCGGAAATGCGCCTGTCGCGGGGAGGGCTGGTAGAGATTGTCTCGGGCCCATTCCACACTGCTCTGCTCGGCGGAAGCCAAGGTGGCGAGCGTCGATACGGTTTTGAGTTCTTTGGAGCCGAGTGAGGTGTCTGACGAAGTCAGATGAAAGTCTTCATCGAGCCGAGAGCTCTCTTCATCACCCGCTTCATCAGGCCCGAATTGCATCTTAGAGGACGAAGTCTTGAATTTTCGCGCGGCTTGCCAGCGGTCGAGCATGCCGTTGAGGGAGGCACGACGATCTCGGTTGAGCACGTCGAAGGCACGAGGGTCTCGCGCTCGGGCGCGAAGGAGTAAGGGTTGCAGCGAGCCCGTGCCGAGAGTTTGATTGAGAAGGCCTGCACTGAGGCCCATGCCGTCAAAGTCATTGGTGATGTTGATCCATCCGTTGGGGCCTTCGAAGCTGCCACTAATTGTGAGAGCAACAGAGAAGGCTCGACGTTCGGCGGCCGACATCCCTGCGGGGAATTCAACGCCTTTGAAATCGAGACTCGAGCAAAACTTCAGCGCCGGCGCCTCGGCGGTCGGCGGCGTGATTAGGGGCGGAAGTTCCGCCTGTGTTGGATCGTCTCCGAGGTCCGTTGTGGGGCTTGAGTCGTTCGGATCTGAACTTGAGGACGCCGGAGCCTCGAGGTGAGTGCCGACGGGCGCACAGTTGACGAGGGTGAACACGGCGACAAAGGCACCGAGTGCAAGTTGTGAGATCTGGCGAAGGGCTAAGGAAGCACTTTGCATGCTTTGCTTTTCGGAGCCTACCCAAGACAGTTAAGTTCGCGCCGTGACTGTCGGCAAAGACTCACACTTCATCATCGTCTGAAATTCATCTTCATTCCTTTACGGATGATTCGGTGGGCACCGCTGTTTCATTTTGCGACGCTCGGAAAGCGGGTCACGTGGGCGTTGAAAAGGCTCTCAACGCCTTCGCGAGAGAGGGGAAAGCGGAAGTACTCGCCCTTTCGCCACATCATCACTTGATCGTCGATTTGAGGATTCCAGAGCCAACCATCTTGACCGCCGAGAAGTACAAACTCATTGGCATCGAGCTCGGACAGCCGACTGATATGGCGTGACTGGGCCCCGTAGGTAACTTGTGCGGGCCCGGTGCTAACGGGGTGGCCGGACTTGTTGAGCGTGTCGTTCGAACCATCGGCCGGGAATTCGCCGCGGCGGTAGCGACTTCCAATGAGGGGAAGAGCTCCCAAGGGAGTCTGGAGCGACTGCCGGTGATAGTCTCCCCAATTGACTTCGCGCGTGCCGAGGCTCTTAAGAGTCCGATCAAAGATGGTCGTGAATAATCGGACCGTTGGTTCAGCGACGAGGCGTTCCTGAAGTCTTGTCTTGAGGTCCTTAAAGAGTTTCAGATCGGCGTGATCCTTTGGTGATGAAGTCAACTCGTCAAAATGAGCGAGTGCGACTTCGAAGATGACGGGAGCGTGATCTATGGCCCGATACTGACCATCCCATTCGCGCAGAGCGCGGGTGATGGCGTGCTCTGGCCAGTTCTGGGCCAAGCGATGCGCAAGATCTCGAGATGATTCCGAAACGACGTCGAGCTGCACCTGCCTGAGAAACTCGAGGTCAAATCCGAGCTGAGGTTGTCTCTCTATTCGGTCTTCCATCAAACGACGAAGCCTGTCGACGCGGTCGTTTCGCGCATAACTTTGGGCAAGAGCGAAGGGCGTCTTGAGCGGCCGATTGTTCGCAGAAGCGATGAAGCCTGCGCTAGGGTTCTCGAGGTGAGGAAGATCTGTTGGCCGCAAGAATTCGACACTGTGATCCGCCGCCGGTTTGATCACGAGAGAGTTCAGCTCCGGACGTGAAAACTTGCGGACTCGTGCCGCCAGCACCAGACCGATATGACCGTCACGGTCCGCATAAGTGATCGACTGCCCGCTGACGGCATAGTTACGAAAGGCCTCCTTGAACTGCTTAAAATTTTTGGCCCTCGCGGCACCGAGAAACGCTGAGATCTCGTCGCCGTCGAAGTCATGGCCGATCCAATCAAGAGCGAGCGGTAGACGGCCAGATGATCGGCGAAAATAAGGTGAGTCCGAGAGAATGGGACCCTTCGAGCTCTGCCGAACTGAACGCTCCACATCGGGCCACCAGCGCACCCGGATCTTCTCGATCCGAGATGTGGAATTTTTCAGATCAGACTCTTCGATCTCGTAGAGATGAGAGGAAATCGTTCGCATATTGGTTCCGCCCCATGCGTGTTGAGGAGCGCGGCCCAATGCAATGAAGGGTAAGCCCGGCAAACTTAAGCCGACGGCGTGGAAACTCGGCGACTCGATGCCATTTAAGACCCATAGATTCGGCAGAAAAATGCCCACATGCGGATCACTGGCTATCAGCGCTCCCTCGCCCGTCCATTTCCTTCCGATCACAAGAGAGTTCGATCCACTGCGTGTTGTGTCCCAGAGCAAACGAAAGCCCAGTTGATCCAAAACGCGTGGCAGATCGGCTCGAGGTGGAGTCGCAGCCGAGGTGCGGCCTAGGTCCCGACCTCGATCATATTCTCGCCACATCTCTTCGAAGCCGGGCCGGCCCTCATTCTTCAAGTATTGGAAGTAGAAGCCCAAGGTCAGATCGGCGGCAGCCAGTCGCCCGATGCGCAGAACATCCATGGGTGTCCAGGCGGTCGGCTGGATGTCGAGCAATTCGAACTCTCGAGGCTGTTCTTTGGAGTTTGCATGACTTTCGATGTAGGAGTTGATCCCTTCGACGAAAGCCTCAATCCAAACTCTTGTGAGAGCCGGCAGGCTTTGCCATCTTTCCTGTAGACCTCGATCGAGGGAAAGAATTCGAATGGTGTGATCGAGGTCAATGGCGAGCGGTCCGGCGGACTCGGCGAGTCGGCCTTGTGAAATTCGACGCAAAATCTCCATTTGGGCCCAACGCAGGTGGGTGTGCGTGTAGCCCCAAGTCGCGAACAGATCCCGGTCCGAGGAGGCTCGGATGTAGGGCACGGAATGCCTATTCCAGTAAACTGTCGTTGAGGCTTCAAGAACTGGGCGGCCGGCCTCAAAGCTCGCGAATCTTTGCGCCTGACTTCGGGAATCGGGTTGACCGGCCAAAAGCACACAGCCTGTCAAAAGAAAATTCAGCTTCAGCAAAACGATGAGGTAATTCAGCCTAAGCTTTGCGGGTCGTGACTCATTTGGGTGATGCAAGCCGCAATCCTTTTTTCGAATGAGAGCCCAGCTTGGCCCCATGAAATTGGGATCAAGCTCTCAAGTTGAATGAATCATTCCCTTTGATGAACGCGTGGCCAATCAGATTCTTTGGTTCTGATCGTGATGAACTCATCTCGGCGTGGATCAGGGATCTAGAGAAATAAACTCCGTGTGCATGTTCATCACGGTGTCGCGGGGGACCCAGATGTTTCCCTGTTCGCATTCGTAGCGATAACGGGGCCGGCCTTGGACCTCACACTGCTCGCCCCAGCTGTTGCGGACCAAGTATTCGCATCGTCCTGTCTCAGCATTCATTCGTCGGCCCACGATCGTCGAAGAATGCGGGCTTTGGTAGCGGGGCGAGCCCTCGCTCAAAATGGCATTCACATCGTATTTGATGACCAAAGGTCTCCCTGCGGAGAGTGTTTGATCCAGGTGGTCGCCCGATGAAGCCGGCAGTTGGGGTGTCGATCGCCGAGCAGGTGTTGCACCGGTTGTGATGAGCGTTGGCGTATGAGATTCGGGTGTCGCCCGAGGTCGGGGTGTTGGAACGACAGGTCGTCGAACGCCCTTGCGAGTGGTCACGACTCGAGCTGGAGGCTGCACGGGTCGCAAGGGGCGACAAACACGTTGAGCCACGAGATAAGGGAGACTCAGCTCCGAGTTCCTCGAGAGAGCCTCTCGACGAATATACTCCGACGAAATTTCCATGCGATCGAGGAGACTGAGAAGAGGAGTGATGCCCTGGAGATCGGGCTGACCCAGCAATCGGTTCTGACAGCGCAGCTCCTCGAGCTCGCGCAGACGGCGTGTATAGTCCGCCATCTGCGAACGAATGCGCTCCCGCGTCGGCGCCGTATCCAAATCCAACCACCTTTGCCAAAAGTATTGAGTTCGCTCGCGCTCTTGGAGTTGTTGATCCTCAACTTCGATTTGTGCGATGCGCTCTCGCAGTCGCACCTGTTCGAGAATGGGCTTCGCATGGGATTCTAAGTCGTTGCCGATTTCGCGAGACAGAATGTGCAACATTCTCTCTGTGGTGAAGAAGCCCGTGTCGGTGGCTCTTCCCTCGACGTTGAATTGTTCGAGGCGACAAAAGCCGTTTCGCTGAGCTTGATCGAGGACTTCTTGCGCGTAGCCGCCAGTTCGTGGCGTGTGACCCTCATAATTCACCGCGAGGGCGCCCGCCGAGACGCGCTCGCCCGTGTGATAACTCAGCAGATCCGCCGCTGAAAAAGCGTAGCACCAGCCCACAGCGCCTTGATCGCGGGTGGCTCCGAGAGCGGGACCTCGAAGGTCGACGGCTTCGCAAGTGGTACTCGCGGCGGATGTGGAAGTGAACATCAGGCCGAAGCTCAGGCCGCAAATGATGCTCCAGAAGACGCTAAGGATGAATGCGCGATAGGCGTCGTTGGACTGAGCATCAAGGGTCCATGACCCAGCTTGAAAGAATGGAATGAGCCAACGGATGTTCTGCACTTTCTCATGTTAACTCGGTCTACAGGGACTCAATAGCAGAGCCTGTGAAAGTGGTACTCGCCTCAGACCGAGGTCGAGTTAGGTGACGTCCGAATTGGTGAAGCCTGGCGCTCAGCGCCTTAAATGCGGTTCCAGTGCGGTGAGAACTTCAGTTGCTGACTTCGCACAAATTCGACCCATGAGAGGCGTCGCCACCATGCGTGAAACAAAGTAGGGCGTACTCTGCAAGCTCTGTTGCCAAACCTGGCTGATGCGAACGGCTTCATCGAGAAGACCTGAAGCCACAGATCGATGCGCCCGTCCGACATACATCAACCGAGTGGAGTCGGAGCTTTCAATGAGCTGGCGAAAGTAGGTTAAATCCGATTCGCCCTTCGTCGCTCCGTAGATCTTCAGGTCGTCCAGTCCGTGCTCGCGGCAAGGAGCGGTGGTGTCTTGCCCTTCGCTGGCTGGACTTTGTGACACAGCGATGTGCACACCGACAAAGATGTGATTCACGGCGGGAGCGATGGGGCGGCTGACACGATAGAACTTCACCTCAACCTCACAGGCGGGCGAAAGACTCAACAGTGGATTTTGAAAGACGATTTGGTCATCGTAAATAACGCCCGAGGTAAGACTTGAATTCGCCGCACGAGGCGATCCGCTCGTCGACGCTTCGGATTTTTGTAAGCGTCCGAATCCGACGAGAAACACAGCCAAAACCCAGCGATCCAGCGACCGCAAGGCTGAGGGTGAGGTCGCCTCGAGCGCGAATCGTTTTATCGGCATACGATGGGCAAAGTCTCAGAGTCGACAATGAGCTCAGACGGAAGATCTGTCGCAGGGCCCACGACATTCAAGCGAAGAGGCGAGGTCGAACTTGCGACCGCTTCGATGAGATCAAAAGCCGGTCCCTTGGCTGACATCAAAATCTCTCCCTTCAAGGAGATCATTCGAGGAAGTTGCCGACCACTCGAAGTTCTTAAATCCAGATCGTTCAGAACACCGGTGACCGGTACGCTTGTCGTAGGTTCCACGGAGTTAGAATCCACAGGAATATCCAGCGTGAGTGTCGATTGGCTGTTGTTGGGCAAAGTGCATTGGAGCTGCAGCACTTCGGCAGAGGCCAGCTGACCTCCCAACATCGAAAGGACCGCCAGAGCTTTCAGCGAAGTCGAAATCAAGGGCTTCATAATTTCGGCTTTCAGTTGATCTTTCATATTTTCGACTCCGTGTTTAAATTCCCTCATACGAGGCCAAATCTCTCGGGTTCTCTTGGGCTCGCCCCGCTGTCGAAAGCTTCGACACCGGCGGCAACGCCAGCCTCAACGCCAGGCTCAATTCATGCGTCGAGCTCATCAGTTTGAGGTCTTCAGCTTAAGGTCATTAAGGAGGCAATGCGCATGCCTCTTCTCCGAAACTTCGTGAATCTTTCTTGAGCTCGCGAATTGGGGCTCAATCGAATTTGAGTCAAGATGAGGTGTTCCTGGCGGACTCGCATGAACGCGAGGGCTGAAGTCCAAGGCCAATTTTTGTCGCACGCGACTGGAGAAGGGCCGGCTCAGCATTGCGACACTTCGTCTACCACACGGGGCAATCTGCACGTCGGAAATTCGTTCAACGACGTGCTTTGGAAACTGCATCGGCATTCATCAGTCCGAGCGTTTGATTGACTCTGAAGGTGCCAAAAGTCGTCAAGCACAGGTCATATGTGTGAGGAGATTGGATATGCGTATTGGCGCCTTGGCCATAGAATGCCCGAACCCGACGGTGTCACATCAACGTGGACTTGGTGATCGCGCCCGAAGCTGAATTACGGATTGCAGTGCTCGCATTCTTCTGCGTGAACGACTTGTTTGCCATCTGGCCTTGGACGTTCGTGGACAAATCCGCAGCGAACACATTCGTAGAGCACGGCTCGAGGAATTGAAGTGGCTTCTCCGCACGCTTCGCAAACCATCCCCGGCACCCCACTGACTATACCAAAGCCAGGCGTTGAGCATTCCGGGCAAATGGACTGAAGTTTCTCGATCATCGCGCGTCCGGCTTCAGCGATGGCCTTTCGCCTCGTTTCGTTTTGGTCGGCGCGCAAATCTGTGAGGAGAGTGACGGTTCCATCTTCGGATTGAAGAAAGCACTCGAGCATGGCCTGGGCGACTTCCAATTCGGTTCTTAGACCCTTGAAGATAGGCTGGATTTTTCCATGTGGATGAACGATGACGGCGTGAGATGGAAAATCGATACTACGAAGGAAGTCTCGAAAGTCATCCCTTGCCGTCAACCGAACTTCTCGATGAATGGGGCGACGACAAAGATACTCGGCGTAGATCTCGATGCGGCTCTCGCAGTCCCAGAGAAGCAGGGACTCGAGGTCAGTCGGTAGGAAGCCAATCAAGGGATGCGGACCAAAACTTCCTTCACTCGCGAGAAATAATCGACCCGACGGATGAAGTCGTGCTGCCGCTTGAATCTTGTTTCGCAAGATCTCGCGAACGCTTCCGCGTCGCTCGACTTCTCCGGAAAAGGTACCAAACTCGTCTGTGTCGACGGGAATGGCTTTGCATGCAAGGCCGACCCCACGAAAAAGAGGAGCCAAGATCTCCTCTTTCCCATGCTTTGTCGCAAAGAATACGGTTTGGCCTTCGTAGAAGTTACTGACCTTGCCCAAGCGAGTATCCCTTTTCACCATCAAAGAGATAGAGGTTCTCGCACTTAATGACGTCGATTCCTCGATCGGTCAAGGCCTTCATCAGTCTCCAATTGACCTCCGGACCGCTTGGGCCGCCGTCCTTAGACATCATTCGGCAGCGCCAATGATCAGTACAGAAGGTTTCGCTGAGGCCTTGTGGCCAAACCTTAACGCCCCGATTGGTGATCATCTGCAGCTCCAGCGGAAGATCGCGTATGACAGAAATCAGTTTTTCCGCGAGGTGCGCAGGAGTTCTGTTGTCTTCTTGAACGAAGACATCGATGCCCACCAGATCCTTCTTTGCGCGTTTGAAGTTGTCACTACGCTTGTAATGCAACTCGAGTGGTGTGCTTTCTGAATAGGAGACAGGCCGTAGGCTTGTGGGCTCCTCACCTAACCGTTCGCAGACGGCAAGTGCGAAAGACTTTGTACCCACCTTCTTTTTACTCACGCCTTCTTGAAAGACATCATAAGTATGGATTCCGTCTTCGATGGTCTTCAGCCAAGCGTTGTGAATCTTAGCGGCGGTCTTGCCCTGGCCGAGATGCACCAACATTTGCACGGCTCCGAGTAGCAGCCCGCTCGGGTTGGCGAGGTCTTGACCGGCACGACGAGGTGCGGATCCATGAATCGCCTCGAACATCGAACATTGCTCGCCGATATTCGCGGATCCAGCAAGGCCTACGGAGCCGGCAATCTGTGCGGCAACGTCGCTCAAAATATCACCGTAGAGATTCGGCATGACCACGACGTCGAAGGCTTCGGGTGTATCAGCGAGTTTGGCTGCGCCGATATCGACGATCCAATGCTCTTTTTCGATTGATGTATACTCAGAGCCGATTTCATCAAAGACCTTGTGAAAGAGACCATCGGTCATCTTCATGATATTGTCCTTGGTGAAGCAGGTGACGCGTTTGCGATTATTTCGCTTGGCGAACTCGAAAGCATAGCGAACGATCTTTTCGCAACCCGGTCGAGTGATCAGTTTCAAACATTGGTAAACCTCATCGGTTTGGCGGTGTTCGATTCCAGCGTAGAGGTCTTCTTCGTTCTCTCGGATAATCACGACATCCATCTGTGGATGTTTGGTTCGAATGAAGGGACTGTAAGCGCCGCATGGACGTACGTTGGCGTAGAGCCCGAGAGACTTTCGAACGGTGACATTCAGGCTCTTGAAGCCCCCGCCTTGCGGTGTCGTAATCGGTGCCTTGAGAAAGACTTTGTTCTTGCGCAGAGTCTCCCATGATTGCTCCTCAATACCCGCCAAAAGTCCTCGTTGATAGACCTTTTCACCAATCTCAATCGTGTCAAAGGTGATGTCAGCGTGAGCGGCTTCGAGGATATTGAGGGTGGCGGACATGATTTCCGGCCCGATCCCGTCTCCGTGAGCGACTGTAATTCTGGGTTTCATGCGAAATGTCTCCTTTGTGTGAAGACATCTTCGACAAACTCCAAATCTTAATAAAATAGATAAAATGTTCAGAAATGATCTATTTTATGTATATTAGAGATGTGCAGAGACTCAATCACCATCACCTCTTCATCTTTTGGACCTTAGCCAGGACGGGAAGTTTCACCGGAGCCGCCAAAGAACTCTCCATCGCCCAGTCGGCCGTCACAGCGCAAATTAAGAGGCTCGAAGAGGCCCTTGAATTGACACTTATCGACAGAAGTCAAAAGCGACAGCCTCAACTCACGAGCGATGGTCGACGGGTACTTGATTTCGCCAATTCCATTTTCGAAACCAGCCAAGAGCTCATCAAGTGGGCGACACAAGGCGAGGCGCCTAAAGCCAGCACGATCCGTATTGGTGCGATTTCGGGCCTGTCGCGTAACTTACAGTATGAATTTCTTAAGCCCATTGTGGGTGATGATTCGGTCCGGATCGAAGTCGTCACGGGCGATCAAGAGAACCTCATTCGACAACTCAAAGAACACTCTCTCGACGTGGTATTATCCTCACATAACGTGAAGTCCGACGGAAAGATTTCCTTCTACTCCCACGTCTTGACCTCCTCGCCCGTGATCTTTGTGACCCAGCTTGGACGGGCGAGTCGAAAGTCTGCTGATCTCAGGGCCATACTCTCTACGATGCCGTTATATCTACCGGGTCATAGCTTTGAGGCCAGGCCCGAACTCGATGCCTATCTCGAGCGATTGAAAGTCCCGGCGCAAGTCGTAGGAGAAATCGATGACATCGCCTTGCTTCGAATCTTTGCATTGCGGTCGAGTGCGATTGTGGCGCTTCCAGAAATGGGTGTGAAGAACGATATCGAGAACAACGAGCTTCTTGTGCTTGGCAAGGCCCCAAATGTGGAGCAGCGATTTTACGCGATCACTCGTCAAAGACGCGCACCGCATAAGATCATTGAGAGCCTTATTGCGAAGATGCGACGAGCTTAGTTTGCCCTCGTCGCGCCGAACTCATGTTTCAATTCTGCAAACAAGGAGACGTATCCACCAGCATGACTTTTAACTCGGGTATAAGTTGAGTCACGGATTTCTCGGCCCGCATCGGTTGATGTTCCGGGGGGCCGAGGCCATCAAGGCACTTACGAGGTTGGCCCGCCACTCGCGGACCGTTTCGAATCGATGATGAGCGATGCCAGAATCGATCCCCCAATGAGAGCCGCGATGATGCCGAGCGACCACTGGATCGGAAATTTTCCGCCGAAAGCTTCATTCAAATAGACCATCTTGAGTCCCACGAAGACCAGCACCGAAGCCAGGCCGTACTTGATATAAACGAACTTATCCATCACTCCTGCCAGCATGAAGTACATGCTGCGCAAGCCAAGAATGGCAAATATGTTCGACGTGAATACAATCATTGGTTCTTTGGTCAGTGCGAAAATCGCCGGTACGGAATCCACAGCGAAGATGATGTCAGTGAGCTCCAGGAAGATCAGCGCAACGAAGAGAGGCGTCACGTAGGTGAGACCGTCCTTCTTGATGAAGAAAGCGTCGCCCTCGACCTTCGGGTGAATCCGAAAGAATTTCTTGAGCAAGCGGATCAACACGTTCTTGTTGAGATCTGTTTGCTCTGTTCCCGCGAAGTACATCTTGATACCCGTGATGATCAGCAAAGCTCCGAAGAATATCACGACGGCCTTGTACTGCATGAGCAAAGAACCCATCGCGATGAATATGGCGCGGAAAAACAGGGCGCCGAGGATTCCCCAGAATAGCACGCGATGTTGGTACATCTTCGGAATGCCGAAGTAGGCAAATACGACGGCAAAAACAAAAATGTTGTCTACGGCGAGAGACTTTTCGACCACAAAGCCCGTGAGAAACTCAAGCGCGCTGGTTTTGGCTTGGGCCTCTGGATCAAATCCCGGAATCGCGAGATAGGCTTGGTCGGTCGTAAAGCGATGATGGGCATAAAGATAGAAGAGGTAGTTGAAGACGAGGGCGAGGCTGATCCAAACTCCCGTCCAAATGCTGGCTTCCTTAAAAGAAACCTCATGAGCTTGCTTGTGAAAGACTCCAAGATCGAGGGCAAGTACGGCCAAAACAAATATTGTGAAGGCAACGTAGAACCACCAGTATTCGGCAAATGGAAACAGAATCATCGATTAACCCCTTGAATGAGCGTTATCGTCGCATTTTTATAAACATTCTTAAAATCGATAAAAATATTAATCGATATCTGATAAAACAATAGATAGGTATTATGGTCCTGGAGCGTGTCAGACTTGGGGAGGAGAAGGCTGTGGATAAATGGATCAACTACCATCATCTCTTTTATTTTAAGACAATCGCCGAGGAGAACAGCGTCTCGAAGGCTGCGGCAAAACTACGCGTTGGGCAGCCCACTTTATCCGCACAACTGAAGCAGTTCGAGGATCACCTCGGTGTGAAGCTCTTTGAAAGGCAACACAAGCGTCTGATTTTGACCGAACAAGGTCAGATTGCGCTGGAGTATTCGCGCAACATTTTCAAGATGGGCTCCGAAATGCTCGAGGCCATGCATGATCAATTACGCCCGGCCAAGCCCACGCTCTGTATCGGCGCATTGGATAATGTTCCCAAACAGATTGTTCTTCAGCTTGTGAAATCCGCGCTGCGGATCTCGCCCTGTCAGATCACCTTGCTCGAGGGGAAGCCCGATGAGTTATTGAGAGAACTCCTCGGTCACCGAGTTGATCTTTTGCTGACCAACTTCATTCCCAATTCTCCCGATGCCAAGGGTTTGCAACATCGGCGCATCAGTCATAAGAGCGTGGGAATCTACGGCGCTCCACCGTTCAAGCCTTTGCGGAAGGACTTCCCAAGATCCCTTTCGGGGCAACCCATGATTTTGCCAACTCACGACAGTCAGTTGCGATATGATTTTGATCATTGGTCGAAGACGAGAAGCCTCAACTTTGACATCTTGATTGAGAGCCAGGATATCGGTGTGAAAAAGCTCATGGCGATCAGCGGGCTCGGGCTTCTTCCAGTCCCGACACATGCGGTAACACGACAAATTCTAGCTGGGGAGCTCGTTGAAATTGGTGTCATTTCGTCGGTGTTTGAGGATCTCCATTTGATGACGGCCAGTCGGAAGATTGAGAACCGTTTGGCGCGTGAGCTCTTTCAAAACTTCCGCATCTAAGGTCTTGATCACGCCGACCCGAAACGCGCCCTTTGTCCTATAGATTACTTTAAGTGATACAAATTCGGCTTTTTATCAATTTTTTGTGAGCGCGGAAAAATTGCTATTCTGAAGGTCGTCGAGGAGGCGTGATGAAACGGTACATTCTGATGGAGATTCTAAAGCAGTTACAGAAGCAGACCCACCATCGTCCGCAACTGAAGCGGAAGCTCAAAGGCTTAGCCGTTGTTGCAGGTCTTTTCATGGTGCTTGTGACAGGACTGGGGATTTGGGCGAGCGTTGCGCTGTTTGGCTTTGTGGCGGATCGCGTGCCGACGGTGCAGATTGATGCCGTCCAACTACCCGCCGCTACGGCCTCCGTCTCACAGATGGCGCAGCAAGGCTCGCGCTGTTGGAGTCAAGCGCAGTCGCTGGCCTCGGTGCAGCCTTGGCTGGACCGTCCGTTGCGCCAGACGCTCGACGAGTTGCGCGTGGCCTGCATCGGCCAGCCCGCAGCGGGCGCTCCAAACGAACTTCGGGGCGAGCAACCGGGCGAATATCCGACGGAATTGGAGAAGTCTCGGCCGCTTGAGGGACATATTTAGTTCACTAACGGTTCATTCATCGCAAGGAGGTGCTGATGATTCAGATCAAGTTCAAGAACCTTGAAGCATCCGAGCTCGCGCGCGAGATAGTCGAAGAACGCCTCGCCGCAGCTTTTGAGAGATTCCCGGACCTTGTCGACGCCAAAGTGGTGGTCACACTCAGCATGCAGAACTCCTCCGAGCAGGCCGGCCCGGACGAGTTCACCGTGAAATTTCATTGCCGTGAGGGTCGCTATCGCGATCTGACGCTCGAAAAGTCGGCGTCCAATCTCTATGCGGCGCTGGCGGATGTCGCGGATCACTTGCTGGAACGCCTCAATCGCTCTGGCGACCGAGCGCGTGTGAAAGGGCGCGAAGTGGCCCGCGCTCTCGGAAGTCTAAAGACATCAGCGAGTCGCTAAGCGCCGATCGGTCTTCGCGTTGTCTCAATGAGAGGGACTTCAGGACTTTTTCCAGTACTCCGACATGAGTTCGGTGATCCAGTTCGGCTGATAAGTTGGACCACGTGGCGCGAACTCATGCACCCAGGGCTTGAGATCGAGCACGGGTGTACCGTCAACCGCATCCAAGCCTTCGACAAAGAGCCTGCGGCCCTCGACTTTGAGGATGCGACAAATCGTCGAGCCCAACTGATTGGGGCGATTCTTCGCCCGCTGAGCGACCATTCCCGGCTTGAGCCAAGCTGTGTTGTGGCGGGTCACGCGGAGCAGGTCATGAGAAATAGCTGGTGACCAAAATACCGCGGGTCTTGAGTCATCTCCAGATTTCATGAATAACGTTGAGGTCATCGAAGTCGAGCCGACATTGATTAGCGGTGATGACGTTTAACTCTCGATCACCGAACGGTTGTTTGTTGGCCTATGCGAGGTCGAAGTGGATCTGAGGACCGTCCTTCTCGGCGAACTCGCGTGCTAGTACTCCCGCATCGGGGCCGAGATCGAGCATCGACTGTTCAGCGAGATCGACGTTGAGAACCCGCAATCTTTCAAAAAACGAGGTAAGAAGGACGGGCCAAAATCTCGCGTAGTTTACAGAAGTGTTGTCCTAGTCGATGCATCGACCGGGATTAATGGCGCGTCGTCCAAAAAAACTAGTAAGACCATCGTGCGTCGGATGATAATTCTGTCAATTTTTTGGACAGCCTAATCAGTTAGCTTTTTTAAAGTGAAATAGATTTTGTAAGTGGGCACTGTGCTTGCTTCTGACTCGGCGATGATAAAGATGTTGAAGTGCATCGTTGTTGGGCTAATTTTGAATTGCCAATCCGCGCATGCATCCATGGAATTTTGTGAAAAGTTCGAGGTACCAGAGAAATTTCGCGGAGTTCTAGATTACACCTCGCCCTACGAGCTACCCCAAGAATGCGTCTCTTTTTCAATGAATTCGTGGCTCGGATTCGGAAAAAAGAAAGGCGAAGTCAGCTTCCTTGCTCGCTGCGACTCTCCAACGGGCATACCCGTGCGGGGCGCAAAACCCCCTTGCCTGACTCCTGACTATGTCCAGCTCGCACACAAGTCTCTTGCGATTGCCAGCGATTGCTTTGACGTGGATGCAAAGTTCCTTGTGCCAAAGATCAAAGGTGAAAGTGGATTCCTCCACGCGGCTCTCGGCGGCGGTAGCGATGCAGGAATTGGGCAACTCACGGGAGGTGCTCTTGGCGATTTATCGAGGCAGCTAGAAAAATTTCGAAAGGAAGCCGAAACGAAGAGCGAGCGGCAGTCTTGCTCAATTATTCTCGGACACTGGAAGTTGATTGCGGAGAACATATCATCAAGTCCTCAACATCGTTGCATTGCGATTTCGTGGCCAGACAATCCATTGAAAAATACGGTCCTGACAGTTCTCTTCTATCGCCATCTGGAAATACTGATTGAGGAAGAGATGAAGCTTCTCGGTATCTATCCGCTGTTGAAAGAGACGCGCCTTGATGAGCGACACTTCTCTTCTCTTCGTGGGATTCTATCAAACCTGGCTTACAATTCGGGGTCCCGACAAGTGGTTCACTTACTTCGCCGGTATTTAAGAGCAAGACTGAATTCCTCAGTGACAACAGTCAGTCCACACGACTTCAACTTCAAGGCTGACTTGAGCTGGATCAATCAGGAACGCGACTGGAAGAGCATCCCAGTTTCGAAGCTGACATTTCCGGGTTACGTTAAAATCCATATGCGCATCGGGCATCCCGGCTACTTGGGAGATTTGATGAAGCAAATCTACCATTTAAATGTCTCACTGCCAGAACACCATATGTGTTCCCCTAGATACATTGAGGGTTTTTTGTCACTCTAGGCTTATCATTCACCTAATCAGAATCGAAACTCGAAGTGCGCACTGATCTTAGTGCCACTGGCTGAGAGTCTCCTCGTTTCAAAATCGACCGTAGGAGAGGCAAATGAAAGGTGTACGGTTCACGGAAGAACAGATCAGTCAGGTATTGCAGCAGCTCGAAAAAGGGATGCCGATCAAGGAAGTTTATCGGCAGCACTCGATCACCCAGCAGACGATCTATCGCTGGAAAGCAAAGTTTATCGGCATGGAAGCATCCGATGCCAAATGACTTCGAGCACTCGAGACGGAGAACGCAAAGCTTAAACTTCTGGTTCCCGAGCAAGTCCTCGACATCATCGCACTGAAGGACGTGAACAGTCGAAAGTGGTAGCGCCTCAGGCCAGGAAGGCGGCGGCTCGGCGTCTTCAAGAGCAGCATCAGTTTAGCGAGTGCCGTGCCTGTAGGCTCTTAAAGCTCTCAAGAAAAGCAAATCGCCACGCTTTGAAGTAGTGTCGATGATCCGACATTTATCGCGCTACTCAAGCAGCGGGCGCAAGACCGTCCATCGTGGGGCTATGGCCAACTTTTGAGATGGATGAAACGAGTGGATGGAATCAAAATGAAAAAAAAAATTCCGACGTATCTACAAGGCCGAGAGTCTTTCAATCGAGCATCGCAAAAGGTCGAAGGCAGGATCACAAACCTCGCGTTCCGATGCCAAAGCCCGCGAAGCCAAAACAGCGTTGGTAGATGGACTTCGTCTCCGATCAGCTTGGTCCATCAGGCCGAAGGTTCCGTGGACTCACGGTCATCGATGAGCTAACGCGTGAGTGGAAAGCGCTCTACGTTGACTTCTCGATCCCAGGCCAAAGAGTCGCTCGAGCACTCGACTCGATCGAAGCTCTCCCAGCTTCGATTCGTATCGACAATGGATCCGAATTCACCGGAGCAGTAATGAATCAGTTGGCTGATGCTAGCGGAATTAAACTTGATTTCATCAATCCCGGAAAACCAAACGAGAACGAATTTATTGGGTCATTCAACGGGAAGTTCCGCAACGAGTGTCTCAACGCTCACTGGCTCCTAAGCCTAGAAGATGCACGTGACCTGGCCGGCTTAAATTGGTCCAGATGTGGCCTGCTTTGAAATAACTGGTCCATCAAAATCTTAGAAGCGACGTGACAAGCGGTCTCCAAATCACCATAAGGAGACCCATGAAAAAGTCGAGATTCACAGAAGAAAAAATCATCCACACGCTGAGGCGCCAAGAGGCCGGCGAGGCGATAAAAGACATCGTTCGTGAGCTCGGAATCACCGAGCAGACGTTCTACACCTGGAAGCGTAAATACGCAGGCCTTGGCGTCACAGAGCTCAGAAAGCTCAAGCAGCAAGACGACGAGATTTCCCGGTTGAAGCGACTTGTTGCGGATCTACTTCTGGATAAACAAATGCTTCAAGAGGTCGTTTCAAAAAAGTTTTGAAGCCTGCAAGACTTCGCTTCGCCATCAGGCATTTGATGGCGAAGTTTTGCGTGAGTGAACGCTACGCGTGCAGGCTCTTCGATCAATGGCGTTCCTCGATTCGCTATGAGCCACATCCTCGTGATGACCGAGCTGTTCGTCTTCGCTTGAAAGAGCTCGCTCAAGACCGACCACGCTATGGCTATCGAAGGCTACACATACTGCTGCTCCGCGAGGGTTTTAAGCTCGGCAAAGACCAAGTCCACCGAATCTACCGAGAGGAAAATCTCTATGTAAGAACTCAGCCCAAGCGTCGACGCCGCGTGATCACGCAGCTTCGCGTGCCGCCGACAAAGCCAACTAAACTTAACGAAGTGTGGTCGATGGATTTTATGCACGATCAATTGATCTGCGGGAAGAAAATCAGAACGCTAAATCTGATCGATAAGTTTACGAGAGAATGTCTTTGGATCGAACTCGATTTTGGACTGAGATCAAATCATGTTGTCGAGATGCTCGAGTATCTTCGCGTGACTCGAGGGCTACCAGAAACGATCAGCGTCGACAATGGGTCGGAGTTTACTTCGAAGATCATGGACCAGTGGGCCTACATCAACGGCGTGAAGTTATTCTTCATTCGTCCTGGAAAGCCCACAGAAAACGGGCACATCGAATCGTTCAACAGCAAGCTTCGCGATGAATGCCTGAACGTTCATCTTTTTCAATCGCTCGCACATGCAAAAGAGATCGTCGAGAAATGGAGAATCGAATACAACGAATGGAAGCCTCACAGTTCGATCGGAAACTTGACACCAAGAGAATTTGCACGCAGAAAGATGCAAACACAGATCGCTTGTTGACGCAGAACTTCTAAGCCTCAGAGCGGACCAATCAAACAAGACAGACCTTTCGGGCCCAGATTAACATTTCATCTGGACCAATTTAAGCCGGCCAGGTCAGTTCCAGAGAAACAAACCATCCCCATGCTTCTTCTGGACGGTGAAGTCGAAGAAGTGGCCATAAAACTTAGCCGCGGCATCAACATTCGCCGTATTCAACTGGATGTGGTTCATGTCCATCATCACAATTTCTCCATTTCGTCCCCACCTCATAAAAAAAGCCCGAAGTCTGTGTTGTCTCAGCCCCTCGGGTTCAACGTTTTCGTCCCCATTTTGCATTCTTGGATTTGCCGCTTCAGAGCTGCGGCTCAGATCAACTTATTAAAATCCGTAACCAATTCCCAAAATCGAGTGGCGAGAACTCCGGGGGACGGCCCGGGTTCTCAAACTCTGAAATTGGTGGAGGCGGGGGGAATCGAACCCCCGTCCGCGAGAGATCCGTCACGAGGCGGGCTACATGCTTAGTCGCTCAATTTTGGATGACAGAAGGACGTTGAACGACACACTTCTTTCTGTCCCTCCCCCAGCTTGTTTAGAGCGCGCTCGCTGGAGAAAACCAAGCGCGCCCGAGATCGCTAAATTGCGCGAACTCGACTCACACGATCAAAGAGTCGGTCGCGTTGCGTGCATTAAGCAGCAAGAGCGTAATCGTTGCCAATTACAAGTTGCACGTTTTTACGAGGACCTCGTGCGCCCCGGCATGCTCCTCGGAGTTCAGCACCCACGTCGAAACCAGTGCGCCCCCGGTGAACTTGGAGAGTGTAACAGAGTTTTGTGGGCGATGCGCGCGGAAAAAAGCCGGGTTCAGTGACCTTAACGCTCTCCGCCTCACGGCTCAGCTGTTTCAAATTGGTTCAAAGTCGTGAAGTCGAGATCGCCAGAATCCTTGTGCGATGGGACTCGGCCCACACCCGAAGTATTGACGAATCAAATGTTCTCAAGTCTGACTTCCGCGCGATCTCGGGCCGAAGTCTCGATAGACTGAAAACTTGGCGATCAGATGCACTCGGATGCATGAGGCTGCATGAGGCTGCATGAGGCGCATCCGCTTTCGCGGAGGTTCGTTTGCCATCCATCTTGCTATTCAGCCATGATCTTCAGCTCGCCAAAGATATTCAGGGCGCATCAAAGATCCGCGTTGAGCCACTGAAGGTTTATCCCTGCTCCAACGGCCGAAATTTTGCCGAGTACGGTCATCAACATTAATTTGCCGCTGTGCTCTTCGACGAAGCCTTTCATGATCCCAACTCTGCGGATTGGGTGAGGAAGTTACGAGCAGGACTCTCTGTGCAATTCGGGAATCAAAATGCGCCGGTTATTCTCTTGGGCGCAGAGCGCGATTTAGATGGAGTGGAAAAGCTCCTCTGGCAAGGTTACGCGGATCTCATCACCAAGCCTGTGGATCTGAGCTTTTTGTTTCAGAAGCTGCAGATCGCGTTGGGGTCGACGCGACTGCTCAAGGAAGACCTCTTGTTCAGTTTAGACGTGACGAGCTCGCTGCAGGTTTCAATTGCAACGGACGTTCTGCGCGCTTCGGAATATAGTGTTGTGCTTCGCGGTCCCGTGCAGTTTCAGACGGGCGAGACTTTGCGATTGCAGAGCCCGATGTTTGGTGAAAACTCTCTGGGAGTTTGGGCTCGAGTGGTGAGTAGCCAGCCTCGAGCGGGTGAGGATCACTTTGAAAGTCGATTGTCCTTCCTGGGCCATTCGCGGTCGACATTGACGGCTGTCCGTCTGTGGTTGAAGAAACAGTACATTGATGCGCATGCGGTAAGCTCGGATACGACGCCTCGGGCGAAGGTGAGCGTGGAGTCCTCGATCCCCGGCCGGGTGAACCCAAGCCGCGATCTTTCCAAACCCGCACCGAAAGGAATGAGCTAATGGAAGAGCGATATCGAATCGGTGTACCTGAAATGGATGCTCAGCACGCCCGGCTTTTTGAGCTGATCGATCGAGGTCAGAGGCCGGAACCCGACGAGGGCGACGTGCAGCTCTTGATTCTTGATCTGGTGAACTATGCGAAGACGCATTTGGAATTGGAAGAAACGTTTTTGGCCGAGCAGGGCCTCGAGGACTTTCTCGAGTCGCATGTGGGATTGCACCGCGATTTTCGCGTGCGAGCCATGGAAGTTTACACGGCACTTCGTGAGGCCGAAGGCCTGGAGCAAAAGCGGCAACTCTTGAAGGACACAGTCAACTTTTGCGATCAATGGCTGCGCGAGCACATCGATGTGGAAGATCGTGCCTATGCGGAGCTTCTCAGATCAAAGGTGTGAGTTCGGCCAGCTCTTTTGGGGGCTGAGCCGATCCGAAGAGCGAGGCCTCTGGGTTGCGTCGCCACTCACCCTATGCGAAGGTGCGTGCATGGCGAAACTCAAGGCACCGCCCGCGGGCGCAGGCTCGATTCAAAAAGGTAGTTCTCTCGCAGAAATTCTCTCGCCGCCAGCTCTTCGCGTGTTGGCCGAAAATCTTAGCAGCGCGCATCCCGCGTTTGCTGCTGAGAGTTTTGTTCGCGAAGCGGCTCGCGGCTTAGGCGGGCAGTCCTTGTTTCAACGATCCCACCAAATCGCGGCGGTATTGAGGTCGCATCTCCCTGAGCGGTATGAAGAAGCGCTCGAAATTTTGATGAATTCCATGCCCTCGCGCGAGTTGGAAAAGAATTTGGGGCTAGGGGTCTTCTTCTATCTGCCCCATAGCCAATTCATTGCGAATTACGGACTCGATGCCGAAGGCAATGGAGGCCGAGATCCCTTTATGGCGTCCATGCTTGCGCAACGCGAACTGACCCAAAGATTTACGGCGGAATTTTCCGTGCGGCCTTTCCTCATTCGCGAGCCCGAGCGAAGTTTGAAACTTCTCAAGCAGTGGGTGGAACACGAAAGTGAGCACGTGCGCCGATGGTGTTCAGAGGGAAGTCGGCCTCGTTTACCTTGGGGAATGAGAATTCCAGCGCTGATTCAAAATCCGCGCCCGACGCGCTCCATTCTGGAAGCTCTGAAGGATGATTCCTCCCTCTATGTGCGGCGAAGTGTAGCGAATCATCTCGGCGACGTGGCGAAAGACAACCTGGATTTGGCCTTGGAATGGGCCGAAGCTTGGTTGAAGGGCGCTTCGCCTCAGCGGCTTTGGGTGATCCGTCATGCGCTCCGCTATCCAGCGAAGAAGTCAGTGCCTCGTGCCCTCAAGTTGCGAAAGCTGGCCAAGCCTTTAGCGGCCGAAGCTCAGTCTCGAGTGGCGCAGCCTAAGGTTCGGGTCAATAAGAAGGCGAAGTCCCTCAGGCCTGTCAAATCGAGGGTTAAGGCGAGGACTCCAAAGCGGGCGGACGGCTGAGAGCCTCATCGACGGCTCTTGCGACGAACTCATTGCCGGCCGCGTTCAAGTGCGAATCCCAAAGTTGGTCGGGTTGATGATGAAGTGAGTTCAGTGCCTCAAGGCTGTCGCGTCCGTTTCCGTAACGAGCGACGAAGGCGCGCTCGAGCGACACAAATTCGAGGTCGAGCTCGCGTGCGACGCCTTCGAGATTTTGATTGAGAGTTTGGCGGTATTTGTAGAACACCGAGCTTCTGGGAGCGCGAACCGGATGATAGCCCAATACCAGAATGCGTTGAACACCTGAAGTTTCGGCGAGTTTCTTGATCTCGCCGAAGACCTCACGAAGTGAAGTTCGCATTTGATCCGGAGCCGAAACCTCCAAGGCCGCTTCAAATCTCTGCTGAAGTTCATTTTGAATTGCGCCATCGATCAGGGGCGGCAGGCGCTCCCACGCAGCGCGAAGCTCATCGGGTTTCAAAGTTGTATGGTAGCGGAGTCCAAGAAGGCTCTGCCCGAGAACGGGAGAATCGCTTAACGCCATCATGTGTTTTCGGAGAAGAACTAAACTGGCTTCCCGAGAAGAGGGAGACGTGAGTTGGCGAACGATCACTTCCCAGGCCAAAGACGGAAGTTCGGGAGCGATTTCAAAAAGACTTTGTGTCTCGCTGGAGCTCAACTGGGCGAGCTGAACTTCTCGGAGATGCTGAACGCGGCGGATGAGATCTGGCTGGGACCTGAATTCGGGTAAAGCCTGCAAGCGCAGCAGGTGGAGCTCTTGGAGTTTGAACCAGGCATGGACTTGCGGCTCCAAATCGCGCATCTGTTGGGCGAAGAGCAAGTGGGAAAGTGCCGGCTCGGTATTCTGTTCGGCCCATTCCTGAAGAATACGCAGAGCCGCTTGGAAGTCGGCCGCCTCGGTGATGTGCAGATGGGCGCGCGTGAGCGCCCAATGTCGAGGGTGCAGGCCGCGGGGCCGATCCTTCGCTTGCGTGCGGAGCGCAAGATCCCGAAGCGAAGTTCCCGCAGGTCCTGGCGTCGCTCGAATGGCGTCGACGAGGGGGTCCACGCGCGAAGCGATCAGGGAGACAAGCTTCTCGTCCGAATTGGGCAAAAGATCGGCGTAGCGAGTTTCGCCCCGAGCATTGGCCAAAGAATTGTCCAGAGAATTGAGCTGAGGATCCGGCTGATTGAACTCTCGCAGCCGAAGGCTTTGCCACACCCAGTTTCCGAGCTGCAGGAGCTTGATGTGTTGGGTCAGATGAGTCATCCAGGGCGCGGGCTCGCGAAGCGTGTCGGCTTCAAAATCATGATCGCCGCTCCAAAGAACAAGCACATGAGGTCGATGATGGCTGAGTAGATCAGGCAGCGTTGAGAGATGACGTCGAGTTGGCCACCCGGGTTTTCCCGCGTTGATGACTTGAGCCCGTTGACCTTGAGCTTGCACCCGTTGACCTTGAGCTTGCGACCGAGTCTGCAAACGAGTTTCAAGTTGCGCGGGGTAAGTCAGGAGAGCGGGGGACTCGGCACCAAGCGTGAGTGAGTGGCCAACACAGAGTACGCGGGTTTGGAAAGCCTCGGAGTCACTGAGTGAGGATGGAGTCTGTGCGCGAATTGAAAAAGTCATCAAGAATTGCGCGACGGCGGCAGCGCCTTGCAATGCCAACTCGGTCAACACGATGGACATGATCAGAAGGCGCAACACACGGCTCGATCGAGCGAACCGAGAGGACTCGACGTGCGCTTCGCTCGAGGGAGGAAGTGAATCCGGCACAAGCTCCTCTTGATAAATTCCGAGACGGGAACGTTGGTGCCTTCAATCTAAGACGACACCTCGCAAGCGTCCAATAAAATTCCGACGGCCACTTGGTCCAGATCTCAAGTCTTGAGAATCCGTTAGGGCTCGCTGAACTCTGTGCGAGCGAGTTCGCGAAGGCTCTTCAGCCAAGTCTGCCCCGGTTCGTGTTGTGCAAAGTGCGGTCGCGTGACGATGCAAAGTCGATCTCGATACCGGGGACCGCTTTTGAGTAAGGGGCGAAGTGGCTTGCGCGAAAGCGCCGCAACGCGTGCGGGGAGGATGGCGGCACCCATTCCCTCTTCGGCGATGGCGCGAATCACTTCGAGGCTTCCTGAGTGAGTGTGAGTTCTAAACTCATGCCCGGCGCGGCGGAGAGATTTAAGGATCCACTGTGATTGAGCCAGCGCGGGGTCGTAGATAAGATGTTCCGCCACAAAGGTTCGGCGAGCCGCTGCATAAACTTCGACATGATCATCAAGAATCTCGCGAATCACCAATGAGGGATGCTCAGAGGGGTTCATCGCCAGAGCGAGATCCAATTCACCTTCAAGGACCTGGCGAACGAGATCCCGAGACAGCGAGTGCACGAGCTCCATCCCGAGAGTCAGGTCCTTTTCCATGAAATGTCGAAGCAGGGTGGGCGCCATATAGGTGGCGACAGAGGCGTGCATGCCGACGCGAAGGCGGCCGAGCTGTGATGATGACTTCTGACTTAAGCTCTGCCATTGCGGCAGCAGGCTCTGGCTCTCGCTTTGGAGGCGTTGCCCGGCCGGCGTCAGGCGAAGACCTTTGGCGGTGCGCTCGAAGAGCTGCGAATCGAGCTGAGTCTCGAGGCGCTTGAGTGAATGACTCAAGGCGGGCTGAGTGATGTGCAGTTCTGCGGCTGCTGCCCGCAGGGAGAGATGCTGAGCCATCGCAAGGAAGTAGGTGACGTCTTGAGGTGAGAGCATGATGGAAATGTGATAAATAATTTGAATAGCAAAAGTAAACAAGATTCAGTTCTTTTATCACGCGGGCCGCTCTAAACCGATCGTCGGAGGTGCGATATGCCCAATCAAGTCCCAGTCAGCAGACTCAGGCAGGAAAAGGTACAAAGTCTTATAAAAGTCGGTTCGAGCAGAACTCTCGCGGCCTTGGCGGTTCTGGTAGGTTGGTACGGCCCCGACATCGCCGCGTCACCTTTGGCGAACTTCGAGAATCGAACGATCGAAGTTCATCGAAGCCGTAAGAGCGTCCGAGTCGAACTCAATGAGAAAAGCGTCTTGTGCTCCCGCGCGGATTATTCCATGCCCATGCTCAAGGTTCTGATTCCTGAACTCGCCGAGATCACGCTCTTGGATCATCAGAACACAGGCGCTGGAGCGCCTTGTGTCACCACCGGTCAGATCTGTGATGCAAGCGGTCTTGTGGGGCCTGAGCTCATTTTGCAAGGCCGCGATGGCGTGGAGAGCATTGATGTCGAGGTTCTCGCCGAGCGGGTGGAAACGGTCGATCATCAACAACAAAAGTGTCAGGTGGGCTTGCGAGAAACAGTGAACACCGTGATTCGCGGTCAGAGCTTAACTCATGAGCGCTGGGCGGATCTCGGAGAGCGAAGCTATGCAGACTGTGTTCGATCCGGCGCTGGCGGTGTCGTTGGCAGTGAGAAGTCTGAACATACGGCTCGTGGAGGTGAGTGATGAAGTCGCGACGTGGATTTTTGAAGTCATCGGGTCTGGTCCTGACGGCACTTGGCGGCTGGCGCGCCATGGAGGCTTCGGCGGCACAGGTTTGTTCCATCACCGCGTCTCAGCCACGTGGTCCCTTCTATCCCATCATCAATCAAGCGGACAAAGACACCGACCTCACCACTTTGGCGGGCTCTGCCGTACGAGCTCAGGGTGAGGTGGTTTGGGTCATGGGCACGGTTCGTGATCAGAATTGTGTCATTGTTGATGGAGCCCTCGTGGAGATTTGGCAGGCTTGTGCCTCAGGCCGCTACAATCATCCGAACGACCCCAACACCGCTCCGTTAGATCCCCATTTTCAATATTGGGGTCGAGCGATCACGGATGCTCAGGGTCGATATGCTTTTAAAACGATTCGCCCCGGCGCCTATCCGGCCGATCGCGATTGGGTGAGGCCGCCTCACATTCATTTTCGGGTGATGAAGCGCGGGTATCATGAATTGGTGACGCAAATGTACTTTGCGGGTGAGGGACTCAATGCCGACGACCGAATTCTACAGTCTCTCTCGCCTCAGGATCAGCAAGAGTCCATCGTGAAGTTTCAAGTTCCGGCGGCGGGTCGTGAGCCTGTGGGTGTTTTTGATTTGAAAATCTCGAAAGTGGCTTCGCGAGTTTGAGTTCAGCGTGGCTCCGCAGTGCTCCTGGATCGCCGCCATTCACCGGAATCCAGGAAGCGCTGCATGTCTTCGGGGTCATAGGGCTTTGAAAAAACCTTGATGAACCGAGCCGTGGAGGCGATGCGAAGATCCCCTGTGATGAGGACCTTGGGAACCGTGGCGTTGAGCTTTCGATCAATCTCTTGAGCCAATTGATCGCCGTTTGTTCCTGGGAGGCGAAAATCAATTAAGATCAGATCTGGCAATATCTGATTTGACGTTCTATCGTCGAGGGCTGCCAGCAATTGTTGTGGATCCGTGAAGATGCGCACATCGAAGTCTTCACTAGCATACGACTCGACAAAGATTTCAAGAAGATCGGCTTCATCATCGATGTAGAAGATGACGTACTTCATCAGGCCTCCTTAAATTTCCCGAGGTGAATCAGGCCGACTCGAGTCGCCGAAGTCGCGTGGAAGTCGAACCTCAAAACAGGTGTGAGCGAAACTCTTATTGAGAAGCAATTGCCCGTGATGTCGATCGATAATACCCCTCGAGATTGAAAGTCCGAGTCCCGTTCCCTCACCAATCGGCTTGGTTGTGAAGAAGGGTTCGAACATTTTCGCCTCCGCCTCAGCTGAAAGACCGAGACCTGAGTCCTTGATCCTGAGCACAACTTCGCCTTCCGGATCTGGTGACTTGAGGTGGGAAGCCTCGATCGTCACCTTGACCCATCTTTGCTTCCCAGCTTCGTTGTTCTTGACGGCGTCGATGGCGTTATTCACCAGATTGATCACGACCTGCTCGATCTCAATCGGATCGCAAGACAATATAAAATCCGCTTCGTTCGACTCTGGTGAAATCTCAAGTTCGACACTGGTTCCGTGTCGCTTCGACTTTGTTTCCGTAATCACAATGGCGTCGCGTACGATCTGCAGCAAGGACGTTGAGACCAGAGTCTGTCCATCTGTACTCCGCGCAAACTTACGTAGGCCATTGACGATCTTCGCGATGCGGGTCACGGCACGCTGAAGTGTGGCCACTTTTTCTTTAAAGCGCGTTTCGTCCAGTCGATGTTTGTTGAGTAACCCGAGATTGCCGTTGATAATCGCCAGCGGGTTATTGATTTCATGGGCGACGCCGGCCGACATTTCCCCCAAAGAGGCGAGCTTTGCGGTGTGAATGGTCATGATTCTTTGTTCTTCGAGGGCGATCTCAGCCTCGACTTTTTCCGTAATGTCCTGACAGGTGCCGGTGACGGCGTTGATCTCGGTCTCATCGGTTTTCACGCTCTGACCGATCGTCTCAAGCCATCGCGTGCGAGGTTTGGAGTTGTTTGAGTCGGTTGATTCGGTCCGCAGACGAGAGCGAATTCGGAAAGAAACCCCTAGGCGCCGGCACTTATCGAATGCGGATTGCCACGCCTCACGATCTTCGAAATGCAATCTTGAACTGATGGCATCAATCTTCATGAGATCGAGGCCCGCGCTGGCCATCAAGATCTCAAAAAGTTGCGGTGACCACTCGAAGCGTCCGGTATCGAGATCGTAGGTCCAATTGCCAATCCGAGCGACGCGCTGAGCTTCTTCCAGCTGACGTTGAAGTCGCCGCTGTTCAGTGAGATCAAAGCGAATGGAGATAAAGCGATCAATTTCTTCGGAGGCATTATGAACAGGGGCAACGACGGCCTTGACGATGGCCGTACGCCCATCCGCTGAACGATGATGAAGCTCTCCAGTCCAGGTCTTCCCCGAATTGACCAATGGCCAAATTTCCGCAAACTTTTCTTTCGACTCGAATCCCGTTTTGGAAACCTGCGCGGGGAGTCCAATAAGTTCTTCACGTTGCAGGCCGGTAATCCGACAGTACTCATCATTCACGGTGAGCAGGCGGCCTTCGCGATCCAGTGTCGACACAATCGCACTTTGCTCAATGGCGCGCATCACCTCGCGCATTTCATTTTCCCGCGTCCGATCCAAGGTAACGTCGCGGGCTGCCGCGTACACCACTCCAGCGGCTCGGTCGGGTGTCGCCGTCCAGGAGATAATCCGATATCGACCGTCCTTGCAGCGGTAACGGTTTTCAAAATGAAGTGTCGGCCGACCGTCCACAAGAGCTGCCATTTCTTGACGTGTTTGTTCGAGATCATCGGGGTGAATGAAGTTGAGAAAGCTTTGTGAGGTCAGCTCGGCTTCACTGTAGCCGAGGACTTCTGAAAAAGCGGGGTTCACGCGCCGAAAGCGCCCTTCGAGATCGGAGATGCACAGCATGTCGATGGAGATCGCAAAAAACTGGTCAAGCTCTCGAGTCTTACGGAGCAGAGCGAGTTCGGCGGCCTTCTGCTCCGAGATGTCGCGCACCGTCGCTTGAAGAAAGCTCTGATCGCCATGGGACACGCGGCTCAGCAGAACAGTACAGGGAACTTCGACGCCATCGAGGGTTTGATGCGTCCACTCGAAGAACGCACGGCCAGATCGCATGGCGTCTTGGATCCTTTGCGCGGCCGCCTCGCTGGACAGTTGATTGTTGGGTTGGCGCTCGGGCGAGACATCCCAGGGACCTCGACCAACAAAATCATGGGGATCCTTGGCGCCGAACAGATCGAGTGCGGCTTGGTTGGCACTCGTGAAGCGCCAGTCCGGCGGATTCAAGGTCATCATCGGATCTCGAGACTGAGAAAAGAGGGCATTGATGTAGGCCTCGCGCCTTTGTAACTGCATGGAGGCTTCGTGGCGTTCCGTGACATCTTGAAGTGTGCCTCGGAGCCGAACGACTTGCCCATCGATACCGTGAACAGGCTCTCCCGTGGCCTCGACCCATCGGATTTGTCCGAGACGATCCGTGATCCTGAAGGTCTCTGAGTAGCGCTCGCCGGCCTTGGCTTTGTCCAAACACCTTTGCAGTCGGGGAAGGTCGTGAGAGTCAAAAAAACTCTTGGCCTTTTCGAGATCGAGAGGCTCGCCAATCGGAAGCCGATGAATGCGATACGACTCCTCCGTCCATGAAACCCTTTGCGATTGGAGGTCGAGTTCCCAGCCGCCGATTTTAGCCAGGCGTTGAATCTCAAGCGACAGGAGCTCGGACTCTTTATACTCCGTGATGTTCAAATGCGTGCCGGAGAACCGAATGGGGCGCCCTTCGACGTCGCGTTCGCTCACTCGTCCTCTCGCTAAGATCCAAACCCATGAGCCATCGGCGTGGCGCATCCGATGAATGTTCTCGTAATAGGCATCTTCGCCATTGACGTGACGACGAATCGCGCGTTCGGCGACCTGAAAGTCGTCGGGGTGAACCCGGCGCATCCACGTCGAGTAGACTTGAGGTGTGTCCTCCCACTTGAGCCCAATCATTTCGCACCAACGTCGATCGAAGGTGACGTCGTTACTGTTGAGCCACCAGTCCCAAGTTCCAAGTCCCGCGCCCTCGACCACGAAATCAAGGCGGGCGTTGGTCGTTCGGAGGGCGTCAATGAGTTTGTTGTTCTCCTCCATTTGTTCGACTTCGCGCTCAAACTGACTATTAAAAACTCGGTTCAACTTCCGCCCGTAGATGACGATGGTGATGAGAATAATCAAAATCAGTCCGACGAATAGCTCAACTAAGGTTTGTGATTCTTCGAGTTGGACCTTGAAGTCTTCAAAGAGACGTTGGTGGCGATCCGTGAGCTCGACGCGAATTTTGTTGAGCTCGTTCCGGGCGCGTTTGTTGTTTGCATCCATGACGCGAAGAGATCGTTCAGCCGCAGGCTCGGTTCGCGCAGCGATGACCAACTGACTGGCGGCCCGGGCCTCCGTAATGGCCCTTTCGGCCACGTCCAGTCGCGCGAGATCGTCACGTGAAAGATCGGGCCATCGGCGAAGTTCTTCTTGCAGAGACTGGAGGTGCTCGGTGAGTCGAACTTCAGCTTCATTCAATTCAGCGATCGCAGTTTCTCGCTGTGAGGTCTCGGGGGACCCGGTCAATTGCGCAATTTGGCTCGCGATGAGTTCCGCGTCGGAAATCAGCGCTGTACTGTGATTGAGATCATGAAGAACTTCAATGGACTGACGGTTCTCTTCAACGAGTCCCGCAAAGTCCGTGATGTGTTGTCGATTGAAATACAGCAAAGCCGCGATGGCCAAAAGATCAAATGCGGCTAGAGCATAATACAGGCGATACCAACGAGTTTTCAGCTGTGGTCGGGTCGACATAGAAAAAAGCTATCGAACTTTGGAAAGGAGGTCGCCGGATGATTTGTGAAGTCATTGTTGAAAGATCTCAGGATAACCTCATCTGACAAGACTCGCGGCGATGCGCGCCCAGAGCTCAACCGCCGACTTCGGTCTGTAAAGCTCGGCGGGGTTCTCCTGAGTTCACGCGTTGGCTTCGCGGAGAAAGTCCGACGCAGGAGGAAACTTGGCTAGGCAGGACTTCTGTCCTCAGGTTAAAATGTGACCATGCTGCATCTCCCGCCTCTGATCTCGGACCTCGGCATCATTCTCGCGACAGCGGGAATCGTGACTTTGCTCTTTAAGCGAATTGGTCAACCCGTGGTCCTGGGTTACCTGCTGGCGGGAGTCTTAGTCGGTCCTGAGATCAGCTTTTTGCCGACGATTCAAGAGCGAGATGCGATCAAAATTTGGGCAGAGATTGGTGTGATCGTCCTTCTCTTCGGCCTGGGACTTGAGTTCAGCTTTAAAAAACTCGCAGCCGTAGGGCGTGGTGCGACGGTCACGGCGACGACGGAAATACTCGCCATGTTCGGCGTGGGCTATCTCGTCGGACGGGCCTTTGATTGGTCCGAGATGGACTCGATCTTCCTCGGTGGTGTGCTGAGCATTTCGTCGACGACGATTATTGTTCGTGCACTCGATGAGCTCAATATGAAGCGCCGGCGTTTTGCCGACCTCGTCTTTGGTGCCCTGATCGTCGAGGATCTTGCGGCGATTTTGTTGCTCGTGATTCTCACCTCGATTTCGATCTCACAAACCTTCGAGGGCACGCAGTTGCTTTGGTCGGCCACTCGACTTGGGTTCTTTCTGACGCTTTGGTTTTTGGGCGGCATTTTATTAGTGCCTTGGTTTCTTCGGAAAGTTCGACCGATGCTCAATGATGAAACCATGCTGATCGCGTCGCTCGGTCTTTGCTTGACGATGGTTTTGTTGGCGACGCACTCGGGTTTTTCTCCGGCTTTGGGTGCCTTTGTCATGGGCTCGATCCTGGCCGAAACTCCGGACGGGGAGAGAATTGAGCACGTCCTCCGGCCCGTTCGCGATCTTTTTGCAGCGATCTTCTTTGTCTCGGTCGGAATGCTCTTGGACCTCAAGATCCTCTCCGAGAATGCTTGGCCAATCCTTGTACTCGCGAGTGTGACCATCGTCGGCAAGACCTTGTCGACAGGATTGGGAGCCCTCATTTCGGGATATCGGCTTCGGCATGCGGTCCAAGCCGGTATGAGCATGGCGCAAATTGGCGAGTTCTCCTTCATCATCGCGACATTGGGCCTCTCGCTCAAGGTCACCTCCGAGTTTCTGTACCCGCTTGCTGTGGCGGTTTCGGTGATCACGACCTTCACCACGCCGTACATGATTCGATCCTCCGACGCACTTTATGAATGGTTGGCTCGACGACTGCCCCCAAATGTGCTGGCGCGCCTTGATCAGGACGTCGATCGGCAGGTTTCTCGAGGATCTTCTGCGAGTCCCTTCGATGGGTTGGGGCGGATCTTCCTGCATGTCGTGATTGTGATCGGCATCGGACTGTCGATGTCGCGTGTCGGATTGCCGTGGCTTTTGGAAAACTGGGGCGATGATCCGATCACTCGCTACGCGACTATGGCGCTCACGGTGTTGTTGGTCCTGCCGTTTTTGTGGGCCATCATTCTCAGTCGAGCGAATTGGCAGAACTCGCTGCTCGAAATGCGAACGCGCGCGCAGGACTTCAACCTGCTGAAGTTTCGCGAAGTCCTCGCGCTTATTGGCCGAGTGCTCGTGGCGACGATTCTCCTCGGCTTCATCATTTCCGAGTTCATTTCGGCCGTGACGAGTCTCGCGGTGATCGCGCTCATCGCCATGTCGGTGGGTTTCCTGGGTGTTCGAAACTTCACGCTGATTTATGATTGGCTTGAAAATCGGTTCTTGGGGCATCTCAATGAGCGTGAGCGCGAACGGGAGCTCCAGGCTCTTCGCTCAAGGGCCCAGCTGCCGATCTTGGCGCCGTGGGATGTGCATCTCACCGAATTTGAAATTCATCCCGATTCGCAAGTCGTAGGACAGTCCTTGGCGGAGTTCAAGTTTCGCGAAGAGCTCGGCGTGACCGTGGCGATGATTCGCCGAGGCCAACGCCAAATTTTGGCGCCTCGTCGCGAGGAGGTGCTGATGTCCCACGATCGCATTTACGTGATCGGTTCAGATGACCAGCTCGCTCAGCTTGCGTCCAGGCTGCAACCTTCTCCGCTCGATGTGAAGTTAGGTTCCGGCTCTGGCCCTTCGGGAACGAAGGATTATGGGCTCTTTGATGTGATCTTGCTTGAGGATTCGAGCGTCGTTGGTCGAAGTATTCGTGAGAGTGGATTGCGTGAGAAAGACGATGCCTTGGTTGTCGGCGTCGAGCGCGAGGGCGAACGTATTTTGAACCCCGACTCGTCGATGATTTTGCGGTCGGGCGATCGCTTGTGGGTCGTCGGCCGCAAGCCACCCGACCTTTCGAGGAGCGGAGAATTGGCACCGCTCACCCGGTAAGGGGTTAGCTCTTTCAATTCGATTCGGGATGCGCCCCCTAGAAACTTAAGTCCTCAAGATCAGGAGAAAAAATCAATTCTTGCGAGGCGAATCCGCCGCCTCGGGTCTCCCCAAAACGAATGGGTTGCATCACGATCACCCCATGGAAACAGCTCAAAGTTTGCAGCCTTTGTGATGGCTTGCGCGGGATTCAATTTCCCATCGGGTGTGGTCCGCCCCTGATTGTGGCTTTCGGCGAATGCAGCGTCGTCCGAAGTGCGAGGTCATAACTTCGTTGAGGAGTTCTTTTGGCGTTCATCCGCTCAGCCCTTGCGGCGCTTTTGTTTCTGTTCGGAGGTTGGACCTACACGAGTTCAGCTGATGAACTCGTGTCGCAGCAAAACCGGAGCGATGCGACTCGCTTCGCGCAAGCCGAACAGGCCCTTGAGATCAGTGCACAGGTCGAGCTGGAACTGCTCGAGAATCGTTGGGCCGAATGGCGAAACGCGACACCCCAACAGCGTACTGAAGTTCGACGACGTTTGAGTCTGTACACTCGAGAGACTCTGCGACAGGTGAAGAGTTTAGGTCGTTTTGTCGAAGGCTTGATGATCGAAGCGCCCGAGGTCGTCGCAATTGATGGCCTGCAGAGGATCAGCCGCTTCGTGTTGGTCTATCCGACTCTGATCTCTATGGGTTATTACGAAATCGTGGCGGTGATGCTCACTGTTCCGGCGGACGTTGAGATTGTCGACTATGCTTATGTGAGAGTGAAGCGCTTGATTCGCGAGCGTCGCCTCAATCGGCAGATGGGACTGACCGCGACGGAGCGCGCTCAGGCTGGTGTCGCTCCGTTGTTGACGCCTCGAGCGCGAGAAATTCTGGGTGCGACTCCCCAGCAAATCGATGCCTTGCAGGTTCGCCTCGATGGTCGGGCGTACGTCTTCGCCGTCGGTGCGGAGGAGAGACTCGCTCAAGTCTTTGAAGATGCCGAGTTGATGCGATTGATTCAGCGAGAGTCTCCAGATCGGCGCCTGCGTTTGCGCATGATGATGGCCGCCTTAGATCAACGCTTGGCTGAGAATCCGGGGTTGGGACAGCGGTTAAGAAGTCAATTCGCGTTGATCCCGCAAACCGATTTGAGTTCGGAAGCCTGGGCGCTTCTCGCGCGAGGTGCTCGATTGGCCGAGGCGGAAGAGCGTCTGAGGCTCGCGATCTCTCGCGCCGGATTCTGGCGTCGCTTGGCGGTTGTCTTTCGATCCCCGGAGGCCACTGAAGTTCGTGCTGCGCAATCGGATTGGCTGAGCGGTCTCCGCGAGGTGGGATTCAAATGCATGCATCTCTTTTTTCCCGCCGCCGGGGGCTGAAATGAACGCCAAACTTTGCCGCGCCAAACAGCGCAGCGATCGATCGCCCAAAATATCGACCAGAACATCGACCAGAATATTGAAAAGTCTGATCTTAGTTGTTGGTCTCACGGCGCCGCTGGGGGTCTCGTGGATCGCCGACGCGAACGAGCCTCGAGAGCCGACAGCTTGGGAAGTGAGCTTTGTAAACTATTTGCAAATGTTGGATCAGAGTGTTGAACGCGACCTGGTCGATTCTCTGCGAGAGATCGAGAGTGGTCGGGCCATTGAAATTCGCTTAGCAACGGTGCACAGCTTCCAGCAAGCTCTGCGCGAGCGAGGGCAAGACTTTCTCCAGCGCTATCGAGTTCTCTTCGCGGGCGCGCCCGCGACCCCCGAGCTTCGCCAACAGTATGCCGCGCAGCTGGCCAACGATGAGGCCGGCTTTGTGAAGGCCTTAGACGCGGGCCTTGAGGTATTGCGTGAGATGGGCGAATGGGGAAGCGGAGCCTCCCGAAGAGAAAGCGTTTGGCTTGAGCTCGATCGCCGATTGCAGGCCGCGACGTCGGTATTGCGCCGACCGGGTGAGTTGATCTCGAATCCGCTCATCAAAGACCTTAACCTCGTGATGCCAACGGCCCGAGCGAAAACCCTTGTGCCCTACCGCTATGTTGCGGACACCGTGGTTGGGGGTCACCGACTCTTTGAGCATCTGCATCGCCTGCCCGATCATACCTTTTCGCGGGCGGATTCCCGTGAGGCTCTTCGATATGTCGGCTTCGATTTGAGCCAAGCGCCTCGTCACGCCATCTTTGTTCTCGCCTTCTCGCATGATTACGCCATGTTTGATGTGATGATGGCCGAGCGGGTGGCGGCAAGGCTTGGCGACACGGCTCCGGGTTTGTTGACCGTTGAGCGATCTTGGCCCCACTACAAGTTGGGTCGACCTCGCGAGCGCAATGTCGTGTTCATCGAGGATGGAGATCCCATTCGTCGATTGACGTCTATGGCCTTAGATCCTTCTTCATCGACAACGGAAGGCCGACGCGTCGTGAGCATTGCTCCGGAGGGCCAAGTTCCCTACTTTCATGCACGATTTCCGCCGATCACGAAGTCGGGGGCCTTTGTTCTGGCTCGACGACTGGCGATCGAGGCGTCGAGCGAGGCCAACGGTTCAAGACCTGTCTATCTTCTGCCCGTGTTCTCAAACGCCATGGAGCATTTGTCATCGACGCGTGATGCGCCGTTAACGGTAACGGTGGGACAACCCGTGCGAGTGCCCAGCATGAATTTGAGTCGCCAGGATGAGTGGGTTGAAAGCATGCGGCGACAGTTTGAAGAGGCAACACTTCGGCATCGGGGCCTGCAGATGGTCGACCTGAGGGTGAGAAGTTTTGTTCCCGGAAGCCGCGTACCGATTTCGACTCCGCGACGGCCGGCCCTTCAAGGTGTGCGATGCGAGTCGTTGTTCAGCTCCGTGGTCTCACCCATGTTGTGAATTGCACGGGTGATGAAATCGAGACTGAGCTGCAAAAAGGCGTCGCCACCTTGGCGACCAAGGTGAATGCCATCGTGCCAAAACTCGATGGCCGTCGGCTCGGCGAAAACTTTCTTTCGCAAGTAGCCTCGGACAATGGCGGAAAGGCCTTGCGGAAAGTCGGTGTGAGTTGGAGCTTCGGATTGATCTTTTGGCGAATTGATCTCGAGAAGTTCAAGCTGCGACTGAGCTTCGAAGAGAGGCCTGGCTTTCAGGAGGCTCGAACGCAAATGCCGCAGCTCCTCGCCAAACCGACCACTCTCTTGCGAAACGTGAGGCGACGGGGGAAGCAACAGACCGACGCGATGATAGCGTTGGCGAAGTTGTCGAGCGACCGCCATGGCGAGAGCGACCGAGTCGGGCGAGCTCGCTCGCGTCCCCCAATAGAAATTGTAAGCGATTCGTGCCGGAGTTGAGGTTTTGGCGAGAGCATCGTTTGTGCCACAGCTGATGAGGGCCAGATCGCCAACGAAGCGAGGTGAGTTGGCTTCTTGGTCCCGCTGGACGAGCTTCAAGAGCGACGCAAAGGTTTCGCCGTTTCGTGCAAAGTTTTGGATCTGCCAATGTTCGGTCGGCGTTAGGCTCGCTCCGAGCCTTTGCCACCAGCCATCCCCCAGATCGCCGCGCATGAGGCTGTCGCCGAAAAGATGGAGGTGACGTGGCGCGGAGTCGGGAGTTGATGGGGAATTGAGCATGCCTCAGTTTACGGGATCGAAGATTGAGGGGTCAAAACGCGGTCTGGGTCCATAAGAGCATTTTAATCTCCTTGGACTGCGGGGTGGTCGACGGCGGGGCCTCAGACGGACGGAATTCTTCGATTTGAGCGCTGGACCTTATTGCAAATCATTCGCAATAAGTTGAAACGGCGTTAGGATTCGGATAAAGAATGGTGCATCCCGCGGGTGGGCCGTCGGAAAACGAAACTTCAATCTAGGAAAAGATCAAATGCTAAGTCTTGGATATCGATTTTGGATATTGAGTGCTGCTCTTTTGTTCAGCGTTTCCCCTTCGGCGGGAGCGCAAACTCCCACGGCCGCGAATTTGTTTGAGTCGAGCTGGTCAGCTCGCGAGGTCTTCGCGCAAAACTATTTGGCGGCAACGGGACGTGTGTTGGGCACCGAATTTGTGGGTCTCAGCTCGCAGATTGACGCGACCAGTGGCGAGCAGATCGTCCGCGTGTGGGTTGCGGACTCGGCGAGCTCGATTGTGGGTCAAGAGCTACGTTGCTCGCCCGCTTGCGTGTTGGGAGGTGGCTTGCCCTCGCAGGCCTATTCGCATTCGCAACGCCGCCTGAGCGATCAACTCCTGCTGGAGACATTGTTGGCCGCAGAGGATGAGTTCACGAGCAAAATTGCCGCGCTCGAGCAATTGGTCTCTTTGAAGCTTTGGGTGCGGGGTGCATACGCCTACTACCGAATGGAATGGCAGAAACCCGGAGTTGGATTGCAAACCAGCTTCATGGCGTGTCACCAACATGGCTCACACGTCGATTGCCATCGTCAGACGCGCGCTGGTGCTGGTGAATTCTGATCGCTGTCCAGAACGATTCGAAGTTCGATGTTCCGACGCTACCTGCAAGAGTGAACCTGCAAGAGTGAAATCGTACGCTCCATGAGGTGAGAGAATATGTCTTATTCCAAAGGCTCGAGCCCCAAGGCTCATTTTCAGTCGTCGAAACCTACAATCCGTGTTGTCGGCGTCATGATGCTGGCGTGCATCGCCCTCGTGTCGATCTCGGCCTGCGGGTCTTCGCGAAATCCGGACCGCGAAGCGGCCGAAGCCTTGCCGGAAGATCAAAAGCTCGGGGGTTTCAAGTTTGAGATTCTTCCGGGCTCAAACTTCAAGTTGGGCCGTGGTCAAATCGAAGGCGATGGGCAGATTCGATTGGCCTCGCCGATGCTGAAAGCCAACTCGGCTCACAACTTTTACCTCAAGTTCAAGATCGAAGAAGGTGGCGAGTTGCGCCTTCAAACCTTCGCCAATAGCGATTTGAACGGTGGGGTCGACCTTTGGATTCGTCGGCCCGTCGGGACCGATCAGCTCTCGATCGCTTTGATCGTTGGATCGGAAGAGCGCGATTACACGGACCTGCTGCCGCGATTTCGTGCGGATCAAGAGCATGAGCTTTGGTGGGATGTGCACAACAATGATGGCGATCAAATGCATGCCGTATTGTGGAATCAGGCGCAAGGCGACGAATTGCTTGAAGACCTTTTGCCCGTGCAGGGAATTGGCGTGCAATGGGGCGCTCGCTTGCGCGGTGCGAGTTTGTTGGGCTTAGATCGACAAGATGTTCGTGACCGTCATGAGTGAAACGTAGAGCTGCATTTTGATTGAGCTCGTGCTGAGCAAAACGGATCCTTCAACATCAACTATGAATTGACGAGAGTCGTATGCGAAGCACAGCTCGGACATTGTTTGCAGAATCGAAGGATCTCAAGCGCGCGGCGCACTGGTTCTCTGTCGCCTTTTTCTTGGGGCTTGGCTTCTTGGCTCAGCCGCCCATCGCCAGGACGAGTGAAGCGCCACGACAACTTCCGATGGATGTCTTTGCGGCTGTGGATCTTGTGGGACCGTTTTCTTTGGATCAAGACTCACAAAATCGTTGGGTTCCGCGCTCGGCTGAGTTTTCCTTTTCTGGAGCCATCGACCCGATGTTCGATGGCGTTTTGGTTTTCGCAGGTCACACGGAATCGGATGAATTTCGTTTTGGACTTCACGAAGGCTACGTCGGCTCCAGCAAGCTGATTCCTCAAAGTCGATTCAAGCTCGGGAAGTTCCTATTGGGTGTGGGGCGGCTGAATCAGTTTCATCAACACGATTGGCCCTTCATTACAGCGCCGAAGGTGCATCGACAGTTCTTCAATGCAGGGGCGGGAGTTCTACAAGCCGAGAGCGCCGCCGACTCGGGCCTTGAGTATACTTGGAATCTGCCGACCGATGCCGTCGTGGACTTCACCATCGGCGTGACGAATGGCTACTGCTTCGGACATTGTCACACCGAGGGTCAGCGTCCCATTCACCCCTTAGTTTATTTGCATCCGACCTGGTTCGTCGAAAGTGATACTTCGGGCGGACATCTGTTGGGCGCGACGTTTTTGCGCCGAAGTGATTCGGCAGGTAGCATCACCGAGCTTGCGGGGTTCGATTGGACGTACAAATTTCGCGAGGGCCGTCGTTTGACTTGGTTGGTGCAGAGCGAGGCCTACTTGCAAACGCGTCGACGTTCAGGCGCCGAAGATGTTCAGCAGGTGGGCGCCTATGTTTATCCTCAGTATGGATGGGACTCGAACTGGAGCTTCGGTTGTCGCTTCGATGCGTTTTCCGAGTTGAGTCTCAAGTTCACCTCCAACGGTCAAAGGCGAGCGGATCTGGACTATGCGATTGTGCCGACATTCACTTATCGTTCGAGTGAGTATCTCTTGTTTCGCATGGCGTATGCTCATGAAGTGGACACGACCGAAGGCTCTGGAGATCTACGCGATCGACAGTTTATGCTGCAAGCTGTTTACATTATGGGAGCTCACCCGGCGCACGACTTTTGATCTTGTCGATTCTATGTGCTGGTCGATTCGTGCTGATCGATGGCTATAGAGCCTGATTTTCAGCCAAGTTAGTGAGCTGCCAAAAAAGAAGAAGAAATAGAAGAAGAAAAAAAGAAGATGAAAGAGGAGAGAGCCTTGGACTTTAATCCGATCTTTAAGTCGATCTTCGAGGTTCCTCGCGCATCCAGATACCGATTGAATACCTGGCTGGTGATCGGCGCTTTGTGTGCCTCGAGTTGGCTGTCGCCAGTCGCCTCAGGGGAAGAGCCTCTTCGCATCGTCACCACCTTGCCTGAGTTCGCGGAAATGGCTCGCGAGCTTTCAGGGGGAGAAGCTGGCTTGCGTGTCGAGGTGGAGGCTTTGTTGCGCGGCAACGAGGATCCCCATTTTGTCGAGGCTCTACCGTCCTTTGTGAAGCGAGCCTCACGAGCTGATCTCATCGTTTCTGCAGGCTTGGAGTTGGAGAACGCGTGGCTAAGCAAGGTGCTCGCCAAGAGTGGCCACGCACAAGTGCAGGTCGGAGGCCCGGGTTACTGTGAGTTGGGATCGGCTGTCGAAGTTCTGCAGAAGCCGCAGGGGCCCATTACACGGGCGATGGGTGACGTGCACGCCTCGGGTAATCCACATTTTTATTTGAGTCCCTTGCACTTGATTTCGGCGGGTCGGCGACTCGGGGATTGTATGGCTCGCCTTCGCCCGGGCTCGGCTCAAAAGATTGCGGCCCAAGTCATTCTGTTTGAAAAGCGCATGACCAGCCTTCATCAGGACTTGTTGTCGAAGCTCGCCACGGTGGTGCAGTCCTTGGGTGCAGGAGCCTCGGTGCGATTCATGGAGTATCATCAGGATTTCACTTACTTGTTTGCGGCTTATCGTCTGCACAGCATTGGTGCAATTGAAGAAAAGCCCGGCGTTCCCCCTTCGGCGGCCCGGATTGCGAAGGCGGCTCAGTGGGCTACAGCGGAAGGTGTGCGCGTGGCTTTGGCGGCGACTCATCATCCGGCATCGACCATGACAAAGTTTTCTGAGCTCAGCGGAGTTCCGCATCGTCGTTGGCCCGTGATGCTTCAATCCGGTGATGTCAAATTGGATCGCATCGAAAAGCTGCAACGGTTTTACATTGAACAGCTCATTGAAGTGTTGAAGCAGTCTGTGACTCAGCCTGAGGTGAAGGGGAGATGACAGAGTCCGCCGATCCTCGCTCCGCATTGCATCTGCGTATGACAGATTTTCGACTGCGTCGTCCTGATGGTCGGCCGATGTTCGATGAGATCAGCGCAGACCTCAATTCAGGTGAGTTGATGATCGTCCAGGGCCCAAATGGAGTGGGGAAGTCCACTTTACTTCGCGCGATTTTAGGCCTGTGGCGTCAGAGTAGCGGAAGAATCGAACTGACTTTGAGCTTTGATGATGAAGACGTGTCCTATCTTCCCCAGCAAGGACAGCTCCAGTTTTTCTTGCCGTTGACCTTGGGTGAGGTGGTCGAGCTGGGCGAAGGCGAATCACGACATACGCAAGAGATCTTGAAGCCCGATATGTGGGACGTGCAATGGGATTCGGCGAGTGGAGGCGAGCGCCAGAAGGCTTTGCTCACACGACTCTTCCGATCGTCGTCACGCCTATTTTTGCTGGATGAGCCTTTCAATCATCTCGACCACGAGTCCACTCAGGCGCTTTGGTCGGAGATTTTGGCGAGTCTCGGACGAGGAGCATCGGTTTTGCTGGTTGCGCATGGCGAAGAACATCGGATTCCCGTGAGTTTGCGCGAGAATTTTCCCGTGAAGGTGATTCGACTCAGAGGAAGGAATTTGAATGACACCAGTCTTCAAATTGTCGAGGCCTCGCGTGAGTGAGCTCATTTGGATTTATAAATGGTCCGTCGTGGCCGCTGTGATTGTTTCTGCTGCGCTCGCTCTCATTGGCACGCAGCTCGCGGCGCGGCAGCAAGCCATGCAGACTTTGGTGGTCAGTCAGTCGGCTTCTCTCGGTGTGATCTCAGCTCTGGGTTTGTTGGCGGCCCTGCATGGCGAGCACACGCACCCGCACGAGCCCAGTCTCTGGCCGACGATGAGTGGCTTTCTGTTTGCCTTGGTCATGGGTCTCATCTCACAGCGCCTGATTCGAACGAAGTGGCCATCGAGAAATACCTACTTTATCGCACTGTTTTGTATGCTGATGTCTTTGAACGCCTGCGTGATTGCGATTTCGCCGGGCCTCGAGGCCCACACTTCGGCGGCCTACTTTGGCGACCTCGCTGTGTCGAGTGAAACTGAGGCGCAGTTGCTCTCTGTTTTGGGTCTTGCGGTCGGAGTCGGTATGATCTGGGCCTGGAAAAGACTCACGGCCATTTCATTTAATCTCATGAGTTTTGAGTTGCCACCCTTGCGGCGCCGAGATCAGCAAGTCGACCTCGCGATGAATCTGGCGAGTTTCATATTGATCGCTGGAGCCGTACAGTTTTTAGGACTGCTGTTTACGTTGGCGAGCTTGTTTCTTGTTCCCGTCATTCTCGTTCGTTGGCATCGAAGTTTGCGCGGATTAGCTTGGCGAATTTTGTTGGCCACAGCTGGGGGGGCTGGATTGGGCTTCTTGACTTCGCTCTCGTGGGGCGATGGAAGCTTGCCAACGGTTCCCACCATGGCGTTGATGATGCCCGCCAGTGCGGTCTTGGTTTACGGGCTGGGACGCTTGGTTTCGGGCACGCGTACGGGCGCGGCGCGCTGACCTGTTGTTTGTGGGACCTACGATCCACTCATGACTTACGGTCGGAAAACTGCGCACGGCGGAGGAAAGCGTGAAATTTTGGCGCGAGAGAGTGACTGTCGTGGTTCGGCATCAAGCTTCGATTTTAGCCTTTCGTGCTACGGATCCGACGACACAAGTGAATTACGTATTCCTGCCGGGTGGCGGAATCGAGCCCGGCGAGAGTCGGGAGGCCGCCGCAAGGCGTGAGTGCCTGGAGGAGACCGGCTGTCTTGTTCGGGTCAAACTCGAGACGGAATACGTTCGCGAATATGACTTCAACTGGGATGGAAAGTCCTACGCTTGTCGAACATGGTTCTATGCGGCCGATCTTGAAAAGCAGCTTCGCACGGATGTTCAGGATGCCCAGTATCATCGAGGCGTCGTTTGGGTTCCAGAAACCGAAGTCGAGAAAGTCTTCAACTATCATCCCGACATTTTAGAGGCCGTTAAGCAACTGCTGGCACCATTGCAGAATTGAAGAAGATCTCCACTTCGATACTCAGGGTGATGTCGAGAGCTCAAGGGTGAAATCGAGTCGGAATACGCGGAAACTTTTGGCCCAATAGCTTTTCGGCAGCCTCTTCAACACTCATCGGATCCGTGTAGGCGATGCCGCCGATCGGCTGACCGGCAAGACGCTGATTCATTTCCACATCGATGAGACGCACGCGTCCATCATTCTCCAACTCAAGGCCATCGAAGACTTCATTGTTTGAATTGAGCAGCAGAAGATAGCGACCACCCTTTTGAAGTGTACCGTGAGTTTCAAGACCGACGACTTCGGGATCGCTGGGCGGTGTGATGCCAATGATCTCAGCTTGCGTGAGATAAGTCAGCCGGCGAAAGCCGAGTGAAACGATGGGAAATTCGTAGGCAGGTGTCGCTATCACCTTGGCGACGAGCAGCGCGTGGACGCGGCCATCTTGATCTTCTTTGCCCACGAGTCGAATTTGGGGGAGATGGCCCCAAGTGTTCCAACCTCGCCCGTCAGGTGTATAGAAAACGCCCGCGAGAGGAAGCCCAATCAAAAGAAGAAGAACGCTGAGCGGCAGAAGTTTAGACGTCATGAATTTCAAGGTGGGCGCGCTTGGGTTCGACATCATCCTAGGCCATCACGAGCACACGGAGAAGACAAGTCGCCGCGCTGCTGGCCGGATTGACCTGAGAGGATGACATTGAAAGAGTGAGCTATGGCGATGCTTCTGCGCGCGATCTCTTTGCAGCTCCAGCTGTCCGGTCGACAAGTCCTCGATCGAGCCGAGCTTTATGTCAATGAGGGAGAACGTGTCGCGATCATCGGACCGTCGGGATGTGGCAAATCCACATTGCTGCGGTGTCTGAATGGACTGCAAGCTTTCGATCAAGGAAAAGTCGGAGTTGTCGGAGAACATCTTTTGCCTTGGCGCGATTTGGGCGAGCGAGAGTTTGAACGTCGAGCTCTACGCGTGCGCCAGCAAGTGGGAATGGTTTTTCAAAGCTTCAATCTCTTTACACATATGAGTCTTCGCGAAAATCTGATGCGTGCGCCGATGGTGGTGCAGGGCCTCACACGCGATTTGGCCCGCGAACGAGCTGAAATCCTGTTGAGACGAGTCGGATTGGCGGATTTTGCTGAACACTATCCTCAGCAACTTTCAGGTGGCCAACAGCAGCGAGGGGCGATCGCTCGAGCCCTCGCAATGTCGCCTAAGGTTATGCTTTATGACGAACCGACGAGTGCGCTGGATCCGGAAATGGTCAGCGAGGTTCTGGCCGTCATGTCGGAGCTCAGCCTAGGTGAGTCGCGACCGACACAGATTTTGGTGACTCATGAATTGAAATTCGCCGAACGCTTTGCGGACCGAGTGTGCGTCATGAACGCAGGGCGAATCGTCGAAGAAGGGCCTCCTGAGCAAGTCTTTAATAGCCCTCAGCACCCACTGACGCAAAAGTTTCTAAGGCATTTCGTATGAAGTTGGCTTGTTTTCGAATGCAGAGTCTTCAACGCTTATCGCCAGTTTGTTATTTGGCTATCTTGGTCTATGTGCTTTTTTTGATCGGATTTTCTGCTGAACAGGCGCAGGCCTTGGACTTGAAGAGCCCAGCGACTTTGGGTTGGGGCGCCGATGCGGAAAGTGGTGCACCGTTTTCTTTCAAAGATCCAGAAGCGCCTCAGCGGATCAAGGGCTTTGAAGCCGAGATTGTTGCAGAGCTCGCCCAGCGTTTGGGTCGAGATATCGAATTTCGTCAGAACAATTGGGAAGGCTTGGTCGAGGGGCTTAAGCGCGGCGACTGCGATCTGATCGTCAACGGACTGGAGATCACTGATGATCGCGCGCGCGTTGTTCGCTTCTCGCGTCCTTACTACATCACTTCCCAGGTGATCGCGGTGCGAAAAGAGATCGATAATGTGAATCGACTCGAGGATTTGCAAGGTCAGCGCGTCGGGACTCTGGCAGGGAGTTTGGCACAGCGAATGTTGGGCGAACAGAGCTTTCCTCTGCAGGTCGTCACCTACAGCGAAGAGCTTCATGCTTACCAAGACCTTGCATGGGGTCGGCTCGATGCCGTGTTCCTCGATGAGCCCATCGCCATCTATTACGCCAAGACCAATCCGCGACTCAAGATCGTCGGCGAATCTATTGGTCGCATGGAATATGGCGTGGCTGTACGACGCGATGATGTGAAACTTGCAGGAGACGTTGATGTCGCTCTCACAGCGATGATTGAAGACGGAAGCCTTCGTCGGATTTTGGAACGATGGGGACTCTGGAACACTTTGACGGCTGAGGCCTGGTCTCAATCTCCTTCGCCAAAAAATCCGCCGGTCGAATATCAAAAATTCCTCGAGGATTTGCGCCGTTTGGAATCCGAGCAAGCTTGGTCGGAGCGTGTCGCTCGCTACGCCAAGTACGCACCGTTGCTGGCTCGAGGAGCCTGGATGACGCTGAAGATCTCACTGATTTCCATGTTGCTGGCGATGTTCGTCGGCGTCTTGGTGAGCACCATGCGACTCTATGGGCCAGCTCCAATTCGCTGGTTAGCCGTCGCATTTGTCGAAGTGTTTCGCGGCACGCCGCTTCTGATTCAGTTGTTTTTAATATTCTATGGTCTGCCACGAGTCGGCGTGGAGCTTTCGCCGTTTGTCGCCGCCGTACTTGGATTGGGTTTGAATTATGGAGCTTGCGAGGCGGAGAACTACCGCGCGGGAGTACTCTCCGTTCCTCGGGCGCAAGTTGATGCCGCCCGGGCTTTGGGAATGAACCTGTGGCAACGATTGAGACATATCATTTGGCCTCAAGCCGCGAAGCTGGTCTTACCTCCGATGACGAATGACTTCATCGCCCTGCTCAAAGACTCCTCTTTGGTTTCGGTGATCACCATGGTGGAGCTCACGTCGACCTACGGGCAGTTGGCCTCGGCGTCCTTTGATTACTTAGGCTTGGGCCTTCTCGTCGCTGGGCTCTACTTCCTGTTGGGTTTGCCATTTGTGCAGCTGGCGCGATGGGCGGAGGGCTGGGTGCGACGCGAAAGTACCGGAGTCTAGGGTTGCTCGTGCACGGCCTTCACCCTAGCGTGAATGCATGGATTTTTATCAATCTGCACCTCGTCTGGTCGAACATCTCAGCAATGCTTTTCAAAGTGATCGGCGACTTGTGACGTTGGCCGAGGCGTTACGCACTCGGCTCGATGCTCAAATCTACCAAGACGTTGTATCTCAATGGCAACGCTGTGGTCAGTTGGCCCTCACGGAGTGGTTGTCTTTGAGCGAGTTAGCAGAGCGTGAGCTACCTCGGCATATCGCTTTCGATGCTTGGGGCCGACGAATCGATGAGATTCAGATGAGTCGCGGATGGAGGGAGCTTGAAGCTGTCGCCGCTCGCGAGGGAATTGTCGCCACGGCTTACGAAAAAAAACAGGGTGAGTATTCGCGCGTCGTTCAGGGCGGCTTGCTCTACTTGTTTCATGCCTCCAGTGCTTTCGTCTCTTGCCCATTAGCCATGACAGACGGTGCGGCGCGGGCCTTAGAGCTTTACGGAAGCGAAGATCAGAAGCGACGTTTGATGAGTCATTTGATCTCGCGCGATCCGGCAAATTTCTGGACATCTGGGCAATGGATGACGGAGCGATCCGGAGGTTCCGACGTCAGTGGAACTTCTACGACCGCGAGACGAGTCGGTTCGACGTGGACGCTCGAGGGTGTAAAGTGGTTCACGTCTGCGACGAACTCGCAAATGAGTCTCTTGCTCGCGAGGCCGGAGGGGGCGGAGGCGGGCAGTCGGGGCTTGTCGCTTTTCGCTCTAGAGTTACGTCAGGCCAATGGAAAACTTCGCGATATCGAAGTCCTACGTTTGAAAGATAAGCTGGGCACCAAAGCTCTGCCGACGGCAGAGTTGCGCCTCACAGGTGCACCTGCAGAATTACTCGGTGGCGAAGGTCATGGAGTTAAGAAAATCTCGGCCCTGTTGAATATCACTCGCTATTACAACTCAGTTTGTGCGACGGCCCACATGCGACGGGCTCTTGATCTCGCCCAGGTCTATTCGGATGTGCGAATCGCTTTTGGTCGAAAGCTTCGCGAACATCCCTTGCATGCTTCGACGCTGGCGAAGCTCGAACGCGAGTTTGAAAAATGTTTTGATTTGACCTTCTTCGTCGCACATTTACTCGGGCGAGAAGAGGTGGGCGTCTGCACGGAGGAAGAGCGCATTTTGTTGCGAGCGATGACTCCCATCGTGAAGGCCTACACAGCGAAACGATGCATGGAGATCGTCAGCGAAGTGGTCGAGATTTTCGGTGGGGCAGGTTACGTTGAAGACACCGGAATACCCAAGTTGTTGCGGGACGCTCAGGTGTTCTCAATTTGGGAAGGAACGACAAATGTGCTGGCTCTTGACCTAGTCAGGGCCCTCGCTAAAGAAGGGGCGGGACCTGTACTGCTTCGCTTTTTGGAGAAGCAACTCGGAAAAGGAAGTGGGAACGCCGCTGACGTCCAGGCGTCGATACGAGGCGAAATGCAGAAGTGGACACAATTGCTGGCGAGTGATCCCTCGCAGCTTGAGCCTCAAGCTCGAGACCTGCTGTTTGCTGTTGCGGAGCTATTGGCACTCGCCGTGCGAACACACTGGCGGGTCCTGTGAAAGACAGAAAATCGACCATTGTGTTTCGAAGGTTGAGGCATCTTCTCATTCTGCTCCCCGCTGGAATCATGGTTCAAGTCGCCATCGAGTTTGCGGCGGCGTCAGATGCGTCAGAGGCATCGAGTCGCCCTGCAACAGGATCGAAGATTGCGGCGAAAAAAGTTGAAACCAGTTCAGGGATTTCGCCAGCACGATCTGGAGCTGGAGCGGTGAGCTCGCCGCAACTGAGCCGAGAAGTGCCTCTTCAGGAATCTGCCTGGACGAGTTTGCAATTCAAAAAAATCAAAGCCAATCAGGTCGAGTTTGTTGATCAAGAGCTGCGTGTGAAAGTCAGGTCTTCGGCCTCGCCGCTCATTCACGCGCTACCTGAACCGCTTCAGGTCGCTAAAGTTCGAGTGCGAGGGAGTTGGGAAGAACAGCAAGCCGCGCAACGATCGAGTCTGGAATTCGATGAAGACTCTCTTCTGAGAGTCGGACTCGTCGTACCAGGTCAACTCACCCTGAGTGGGCCGAGACGTTGGCTCGCGGCCGATTGGGTTAAAAAGCTCTTTGATTTAGCTCCTCAGGGTGCAGGGATCGATCGAATTGAGTTCCTGATGATGGCCTCACGCGAAGACTGGGTAGGTCGTCAGCGCGTGCATCCCCATTCGGAGTTGATTCGAGAGCGCGCCATGAGTTTGCGGCCTCCGCCCGGAGACTTTGATGTGGAATGGAAGCTCACGCGACCCATACCCGCGGCAGCCCTCTGGCTCAGTGTGGATGGAGATGATGGGGGAGCAAGCTTTGATTTGAAGCTGCTGAGGATCGAACTGGGACTCCCCGAAAACTGAGTCCGTGCCTTTGAGTGACCCGATCAACGACCCCGATCAACGACCCCGATCAACGACCCCGTTCAACGACGCTGAGGCACGCGTTGGCTTGCTCGTTGGGCGAGAATTCGGTCGACGAGACCATCATCATCCTCGTCAAACACATCGCCGATCACTTCTTCAAGAATATCCTCGAGCGTTACGATTCCCACGGGTCGACTGTTTTGTACGACGATCGACATGTGTTTGCGCTGCTCTTGCATGCGGCGAAGCGTATTGAGCAACTCATCTTGGGGCTGACTGACGAGTGCGGCTCGCAAAATACTCCGCCAGTCTTGGTTCCCTGCGGCAGCAAAAGACATGAGCTCTTTCGCGTGCAAAACGCCTTTGATCTCAATCTTAGTTTCGTTTTTGGTGTCGATATTGGCGGTTTCGAAGCTGACGACGGGAAGGCGCGTGTGTCCGCTGTTGATGATTTGATCGAGCACGTTCTCGAGCGTGGATTCCCAAGGGCAATAGTCCACGTCGTTCCACGGCAACATCACATCTCGCACGCGTCGTCCCTCGAGGCTGACGAGATTCATAACGTACTGCCGATGCGTGCTCGAAAGAGATTCCAAATCGACGTCAGAGTTGGAGTCGGATTCGCTTGCGGTGGCGATGTCTTTCTTGGACTTGGAGAAGATCAGCGAGGTAATCAAGTGAGTCGAGGACTCAAGAACAGCGACGGCTGGACGCAAACTTCGCGCTCCGATGATCAAAATGTAAGTTCCGACGCGTAAAACTTTGGCCGGGTAGCGGAGCGCGATCGTCTTGGGCACCAGCTCGCCGAGAACCACACTGGCGTAGGTCAGTGGAATCACCACGAGGGTGATCGCAAGAATCTCAGCCCAATCTTCTGAGAGAAACCACTCGGATTGAAAATAGGGCGCTAGACTTTCTTGAGCCCCAGCGCCACCGACCGCCGCTGAAACGGCACCTACAAAAGTGATACCGATTTGAATAACCGACAAGGCACGCTCTGGATTTTCACGAAGCTTGAGAAGTTGCTCCGCACGAGCGTCGCCTTTGCGGGCGCGCAAACGAAGTTCAGGCTTACTGATGGTGACAAAAGCCATCTCGACAGCGGCTAAAATCGCGTTCAAGAGAATGCACAACGCGACCACTATAAGTTCGATCATAGAAGCGACAGAATAGGACAGCACGAGGAGGTTCGGCAATCGCCATTCTTAAGTTCCAAGGGGCTTGAGCCTTGTTCAGACCTTGACGGAGCTTGTCGAGCATCGTGAAAATGCCTGCGGAGGCTCTATGACTCACTGCCCATGCCAAGCTGGAAATTCATCGACAAACTTTGAAAGTTGTTGCGGACCTTACCTCAGCGGTGCGCGTCGGCCACCGACAGCTGAGGCGTTGATGCGCTCGCGCTACACGGCTTACACACGCGTGGACATTGATTATCTCCGGAAGACTCTGGCCCCGGAGTCTCGTCATGATTTCGATGCAGGTGCGACTCGCAAGTGGGCGAAAGAATCAAAGTGGAAGGGACTCGAGATTCGCCGTACCGAGCAAGGCGGTCCGAGCGATTCCGAGGGTGTCGTGGAGTTCGTCGCTCACTACGCAATGGGGGGGCGTGAGTTCGCGCATCGAGAGATTTCGCGTTTTCGCCAAGAGGATGGTCAGTGGTACTTTATCGATGGAGATGTCGTCGATGAAGGTCAAGAGGCCCCGGTGCGTGAAACGGTTGTTCGCGAGCAGCCCAAGCTCGGCCGCAACGACCCTTGTCATTGCGGAAGCGGCAAAAAGTACAAAAAGTGCTGTGGCGCCAACGACGCTGCGGTCTGAGGTCAGGCAAGCAGAGCGTTCATAATTTTGAATTCACGTCCGTTTGAAGGCGTGAGTGGATCAGTCGCGTTCTTCGAGATGTCCCATGCGTCCAGCCTGATAGTCCTCCATCGCCTGAATGATCTCATCGCGCGTGTTCATGACGAAGGGACCATGGGCAAAAACGGGTTCGCCGAGAGGCTCACCGCTGAGAACCAGGACCTCACTGCCTTTGCTGAGATGCAGTTGTACTTGACCGGCCTTCAGGCTGAGTACGGCTAAGCTCTTTTCCGGAACCTCTGTTTCGCCAACTCGGAGCTTACCTTTGCGAAGTAAGAGTAAGGTGTTGCTCGATTTGGACACCGGGAACTGAACGCCGCCATCTTCCTGGGCGCGTAAATCCATGACCAGCATCGGTGAGTTTGTCAAAGCGGGTCCCTCTAGCTCCTGACCGTCGAGGCTGACTTTGCCCGCGATCAGTCGACCCGTGGCGCTTTTTCCCAAGGTCAGCTGAGGAAATTGCCGACCTTGAAGAGCTTGATATCGCGGTGGCATCATCTTTTTGACTTTGGGAAGATTGACCCAGAGTTGGACCATCTCAAACTCTCCACCTTGATCACTGAAATCGCGGCTGAACTTTTCTTCGTGAACAAGGCCTGAGCCCGCCGTCATCCACTGTACATCGCCCGATTCGATCTTGCCTCCGCCTCCAGCAGAATCTCGGTGTTCGACTTCTCCTGAATAGGCAAAGGTCACGGTTTCAAAGCCACGATGGGGATGTTCTCCCACACCGCGCCTATGACGAGAGGGTGTGAAAGATCTGGGAGGAGCATAGTCGAGTAGAAGAAAAGGACTGATCCGATCCACTAATCGAGGATGAGGATGCATGAGTGTGTGCACGAAGAAGCCGTCGCCAACCCAGTGCTGTTCCGTCGGTGGTAAGATGAATTCAATTTGTCGCACATCTTCGCGAGAATGGGAGCGAGAATGGGAGGGGGAGTGGTTCGGTTTGTTCTTCGTCATCTTCTGCCTCACTTGCAGTCTCGGGACGGATCACGAGCTCTTCTTGTCGGTGACTTTGATCTTTCACGATTGTCTCGTAAGACGAGCATTTCGATAAGTCGCAACAAATTCAATTAACTGTTCCGATTTTAGCAACAATTGGACGCTGATCAGCCGGGTCGTTGAGAGGATGGGGAGCTTGCCCAGGCCAGAAGCGCCAAGCCGGCGAGCGCGAGGCTTCCACCCAGCCATTGCCGCGGCGACAGAGTTTCGTTCAAAAGCAGCGTGCCGATCCACATTGCGGCGAGGGGCTCGGACATACCGATGAGGCTGGCCTCCCAGGCTGGAAGTCGCGACAGGCCCAACTGGAAAAGACCCATGGCGAGAAGTGAACACACCAAAGTGAGGCCGAGGACGGGTAGCCATGCCAACTTGAGGGTGAGTACGATCTGTGCGCCACCTTGAAGTTCACTCGCCAAGAGCAGAGCAGCACCTGCGCTCATCTGAATCACGCTGAGAGCGGGGCCGAGCCATTCGGTGCGTAGATACTTTCGCGAAAGGAGAATATAGAGTGCATAGAGGAATCCTGAACCTAAGCCGAAAGAGAAAGCGCTCAAGCTCTCGACGCGAATCTCGCCCCAAAAAATCATCACGAGACCACCGAGGGCGAGGGGCAAACTCAACAGCTGTTTGTTGTGAGGGCGCTCGTTGAGTAGAAAGTAGCCGAGTATCAACACGAACAACGGATAAGTGTAGAGAAGCAAAACCGCGAGTGAGGAGCTCAAGCCACGCAAACTCGTGAAGTAGAACATCGAGAACACCGCGTACCCGCCGGCACCCAGACCTAGAGCGAGGAGAATCTGCGTCTTGGGCCAAGTTCGCCATGCGTTCGGATGGACGATGAGCGAGATCAATCCCATGATCACGCCCGCCAAAAGGAATCGGAGTCCCAGCAGATCGGCGATCTTCACATCCGCCTGCTGGGCCTTCGCGCCGAAGAAGCCGAGGAATCCAAAACAAAGTCCGGCACACAGCACCAAGAGCTGACCCTGACGATGTGGAGACGCAAGCTTGATCATAGAGGCCCCAGTATGAGGGCCTTCGACTGTCTTCGCCAAGTGAGAATCCTAAATGTCGAGTTCAGCGCCTTCGGCTCCGCCCTCATTATCCAACTCTTCAGGCTCGCCGAGCGCGTGGCCCCAAACGTCGCAAGAGGACCGTGCGATAAGGTTGTTGGACAACTTAGTTCGAAGACCTTTGCGTTCGGCAGAGTCGAAGATGGGAAGTTGGCGAACAGGCGCTGCATTCTTAGGTCTCGCGGCGGCTGTTATGGCGGCTCGTCCGTCTGCGCCCGATTCTTGGAGTTGGTTGGCTGTCGGGGCCGGCTTAGTTTTTTTCGTCTTTCTCTATCTTCACCAAAGGCTTCGCGCCAAACTTCGACGTGCTGATCTTCGGGCGGCACTCTACGCCCGCGGTCGAGAGTTACGTCAGCTCCGTGTTCCTGCGAATCTCAAAACGCGAAGCTGGACGCACGAGTTGGAAGCGAGCGCCGAATGGCGGGATCTTGATCTAGGAGGAGAGCATGGTGTCTTCCGAGCTCTCGCATTTCCGCTCTCCACAGGGGGGCTTCAGCGCTTAGGTTGGCGGTTGGCCGGTGGCAGCTCCTTCAAGTTGACGAGTGTGCCGCAGGCTGTGGATTTGCGGATGCGTCGCCAGCAGGTTCGCGAGTTGGAGAAGCGGCATTTATTGCGTCGTCGTTTTCTTCAGCTTTCTCTCAGAATGGCGGAGGAAAAGGGCGGGCACTTTGACAGCGAGGAACTTCGGCAGCAGTTGTCGCTCCCGATCGCAAAACCGGGAAGTCAGCCGGTGCTGATTGCCATCGCTTTGGCGCAGGTGGGGATTTGGCTTTGTGCTTTGCTGCAGATTAAAATCGGCTTCACAGTCTTTGGAGCACTGACTCTTGCCCTCTATGGCTTTGCGGCGACGCGAGTTCAATTTCTCAGTGCTTACGGTCAGGCGCTTTCGTTGGCGCGCTCGCTCGGGGCCTTAATGGAAGTGACGCGTCTGGCGCAGGCGCTGCGAAGATCAGGGGCAGTTGAGCTTTCTCGACTGCTCCAGGGTTTTTGGGGTGACACATCTCCAGAAGAGGAACTCAAGAAAATTGAGCGCGCAGCAGGTGCCCTAGGTCTCCGCCAAAACTTCATCCTGCACATGCTCGTGCACTTGTTTTTGCCCTGGGATTTATTCTGGTCGATTCGTTTGGAGCGTGCGCGTGAACGCATTCAGAGTGAGGTCGGAGCGTGGATGTTAGGACTTGAGGAGCTCGAGGCCGCTGCCCCCATCGCGGAGTTTGGTGCCCTCAATCGAGATTACGTGGAGCCCGAGTTCATCGACTCCACAGATGCCCAGCTCGAAGCTGTCGACTTGTCGCATCCGCGACTCTCGCGCGACCGGCGCGTAGGCAATGATTTGCAGATGCATCGGAAAAGCGAAGCGGGTGCATGTCACCTGATCACGGGATCGAATATGGCAGGGAAGAGTACGTTTTTGCGAACGGTGGGCTTGAACGTGATCTTGGCACGGTCGGGGGCGAAGGTGCCGGCTCAGCGCCTGCGGCTTTCGCCGTTACGGGTTGAAACCTCTTTGCGGCCCGGGGATTCGCTGGATGATGGTTTCTCATCGTTTTATGCGGAAGTGCGCGAGCTGCGTGCGATGCTGTCGCGGGCTCAAGAGCGAGAGCTCACGCTCTATTTGATCGATGAAATTTTTCGCGGCACGAATAATCGTGAGCGTCGTCAGGGTGCTGAGGCCTACATTCGCGCGATCGCCGCGACGACCGCGATCGGCGCCGTGACGACACATGATCTAGATTTGGCGACGCTGGAGAGCCAAGTGCCAGGACTCAAGAACTTCCATTTCAAAGACGAGGTCGTCGAAGGCCGCATGCAATTCTCCTTCAAAAAGGAGGTCGGTCCTTGCCCTTCAACCAATGCTCTACGCGTGATGCAGCTTGAAGGCTTGCCTGTATGAGTTCAGAAGGATCATCTCTCAATCTGCCTCGCAAAGTTTTGTTTGTATTCGCTCATCCGCGCTCTTCGAAATCGCGTGCCAATCGTCGAGTTGGTGAAAGGGTCCGTGATCTCGAGCGCATTCACTTTTTGGATTTGTACACGGAGTTTCCGGACTTCGCGCTCGATGAGTACGCCGTTCGTCGCCAGCAAGATCTTCTGCGATCCCACGATGTTTTATTCATTCAACATCCGATGTACTGGTACTCGATGCCGCCGTTGTTGAAGCTTTGGTTGGATGAAGTTTTTCTTTCGGGTTTTGCCTATGGCAAAGGCGAAATGGCGCTTCGGGGCAAGACCATGCAAATCTCGATGACAACGGGCGGAGGTCCCGAAGCCTACACGCCGCAAGGGTTTCACGGACATCATTTCGAAGAGTTTCTCTATCCTTGGAAGCAGACGGCGAAGTTGATGGAGATGAAGTTCGCCGAGCCCATCGTTTTGCATGCCGCGGTCAGATCCAATGATGATGAACTCTTGATTCACGCAGAAAAAGTTCGGGATCGCGTGATGGCTTACACTTTGCCTGGCTACGATTCTAAAAGTTTGGGTTCTCCATGAGTCATGGATTTCTGCACTTGAGTTTGGTGTTTCTGGGTGCGGCTGTCATGTTTGTGCCGATCTTTCAGCGCTTAGGATTGGGCAGTGTCCTTGGATACCTCATTGCGGGAATCGTCATCGGTCCTGGAGTCTTAGGTCTGGTCACCAATGTCGAAGAAATTCTTCACTTCTCGGAATTTGGTGTCGTGCTTTTGCTGTTCTTGATCGGTTTGGAGCTCGAGCCCAGTCGACTTTGGAAACTTCGCGTACCGATCTTTGGAATGGGCGGTTTGCAAGTTCTGGGAACCGGATTGCTCGTTGGACTTTGTTTTAAAATTTGGGGATGGAGTTGGATGGCCTCGGCCGTAGTCGGCATGGGGTTTTCGTTGTCTTCGACGGCGATCGCCGTTCAAGTCATGAAGGAACGCGCCTGGATGGATACGACCGGTGGAGGCTCAGCCTTTTCCGTTTTGTTGTTTCAAGACTTAGCTGTTATTCCCATGCTGGCGTTGCTGCCGTTCATGGCCACGTCTTCCGCACAAGACGCCGACCCAATGACCTTTGTCGGCACCATCAAAGTGCTGGGAATCTTCACCGCTCTCGTTTTCTTTACTCGCTTCGGACTCCGCCCTCTGCTTCGGTTAGTAGCCGGATCTCACTTGCGCGAAGTGTTCACGGCGCTCGCCCTGTTTCTCGTCGTCGGCATGTCGGCCTTGATGACAAGCCTCGGTTTATCGATGGGCTTGGGCGCGTTCATGGCGGGAGTCATGCTGGCCAACAGTGAATATAGGCATGCTCTCGAAACTGATCTTGAGCCGTTCAAAGGTCTCCTCCTCGGTTTGTTTTTTATTTCAGTCGGTATGTCGGTGAACCTCAATGTGGTGATGGAGACACCGGGATTGGTTTTGGGCATGGCCGTTCTGGCGACGCTGATTAAGCTCGTGTACCATCTCGGTTTGGCGCGAATCTTTCAGTTGCCGTCCTCGCAAAGATGGGGCTTTGCCGCCGTACTTTCGCAAGTTGGGGAGTTCGCTTTCGTCTTGTTTGGTGCGGCAGCGACCTTAGGCATTCTGTCCGCGCAACAGAGCGGACAACTGATCGCCGCAACAGCTCTCACCATGTTGTTGTCGCCGCTCGTGTTGATTTTGCAGGCGAAGTGGGATGCGAAGAATGGAAGCGTCAAGCCACCTGAGGATCAAATAGAAAATGAACACCCGTCGGTGATTATCGCGGGATTCGGACGATTTGGGCAGATCGTCGGTCGCTTGCTGTTTGCACGCGGCCTCAAGGCGACGGTCGTCGACCATGAGCCCGACCAAATTGAATTGCTGCGGCAGTTTGGTTTCAAAGTCTATTATGGAGATGCGACTCGATTGGAGTTACTTGAAGCTGCGGGGCTTCGCGAGGCCAAAGTCCTGGTCGTCGCAATCGATGATCCCGACGAGGCTCTCAAGCTTGTTGACCTCGTTCGCAAGGAGTTCCCCAACGTGAAGATTTATTCACGGGCGCGAAACTTGCGACATCTTTATGATCTCATGGATCGAAACTTAGCGGGAATCGAGCGAGAGACCTTTGAGTCCTCGCTGAGCTTGGGGCGCAAAGTTTTGGTCGGACTCGGCGTCGATCCTCATGAGGCCTGGCGAGCCACCAATCAATTTCGGCGTCATAATTACGACATGATCGCTGATCTTCATCAGCTCCGTAGTGATCGCGAGTTGATGGTTGCGAAGGCCAAGCAATCACGGGCGGACTTGGAACAAATGTTTCAGCGCGATCAAGCTGAGCTTCGATCTCATGAGTCTCACTGGTGATGGGGCCAAGTTCGATTTGCTTCGGGCCTAACGCGGCTCGCTAGTAGCGGATGATTTCGTCGCGCATCACTGTACACTTGAGAGCATGGAAAACTTAGACGTGAGTTCGTTTGGGCCAGTTTGGTTTTGGGCAGCCGTGAGTGTGATCCTTCTCGCTGGAGAAGTGGCGACCGGAACCTTCGTGCTGATGTTCTTTGCGGCCGCTGCTGGATTGACGACAGCGGCCGTTGCCCTCACCCCGATGGGTCTTTGGGGACAACTGATCTGCTTTGGTGCCACGGGTTTAATCTCGTTGGTCGCCGGTAAAAAAGTGATCCGCGCCCGCATGCAGAGCATGGCAAAATCGAGCTTCGCGAACGATGAACGGCACGAGTTCGTTGCGGATGCGGCTCTCGAGGTGGGTGCGGAGGGACAGCTCTCTTATCAAGGTGCTCCCTTTACCGCCATAAATGTCGGCTCCAGCAGCATTCGGGTCGGTGATCGAGTTCGCGTTGAAGGCACGCAGGGAATCAAAATCAAAGTCAGCAAATTGGGGTAAGTTGTGGAATCAATATTCGCTCTTGGTGTCGTCGCATTTGCCATCGTTGTTGTTTTCAAGGCTGTCCGCATCGTCCCTCAACAGGAAATCTGGATCATGGAGCGTTTGGGAAAGTTCCAAACTTCCATGCAGGCCGGACTGCACTTTGTGGTGCCCTTCATTGACGTGATTCGCTACAAGCACTCACTCAAAGAAATCGTCCTCGATATTCCAGCGCAGGTCTGTATCACGAAAGACAACGTCTCCGTGCATGTTGACGGAGTGTTGTTCTTTCGCGTGATGGATGCGGTTAAGGCTTCTTACGGAATCAGCGACTACATCGCGGCCGTCACGCAACTGGCGCAGACGACTCTGCGTTCCGAGATTGGTAAGATTGACCTCGATCGGACCTTTGAGGAGAGAGATAAGATCAACTCCGCCGTGATCCTGGGGATCGAGAATGCCACCCAGCCCTGGGGTGTTAAGGTTTTGCGCTATGAGATCAAGCAGATTCAGCCGCCGAAAGACGTGTTGGAAGCGATGGAGAAGCAGATGCGGGCGGAGCGAGAAAAACGCGCCTCAATTCTGACTTCGGAAGCTGAGCGCGACTCCAAGATCAATCGCGCCGAAGGTGCTAAGCAGGAAGTCATCAAGGCCTCGGAGGCCGATAAGCAAAAGCAGATTAACGAAGCTGAAGGTCGAGCGTCTGCGATTTTGGCGGTCGCTCGCGCTTCAGCCGAAGGCTTGCGCCAAATGGCGGACGCGATTGAGTCCAAGGGCGGCGATCGAGCTGCGCAATTTAAGGTCGCCGAAGAGTATGTTCGACAGCTGGGACAAGTGGCTTATGACGCTCGTGCCATTATTGTGCCGGCGAACGTCGCGGATCCATCGAGCGTGGTGACGACGGCCATGGCCGTGATTGAAGGCGTCCGTGCGGCTGACGTGAGAAAGTGATCGAGCGTCGTTGAACCGAAAGGTCGAGAGAAGCTCCCATGATGAACTGGTCGAAGGTGATTTGTCAGGGAGCTGATCTCGTCCGCGCGTGGACATGTCCGCTCACGGGAGCTCGAGGCTCGATCTCCAGCTTCGCCCCGGCTTTCGATTCTCTGCGCACAGCTGTGCATGTGCTCGATCTTCCACCCGGCGCATGGTCATCAACTCCGCATGCCGAAAGTGAAGAAGAAGAGTTTGTGTATATGCTCGAGGGAGAAGCCATCGTTTGGTTGAATGCTCGGGCCTATGACATGCGCGCCGGGGACTGCATCGGCTTCCCAGCCGGTGAAGGACTGGTGCATGCGGTGCAGGCCACAGCGAATTCCGCATGTCGTCTCCTGATGATGGGCGAGAGATCGAAGCCCACAAATCAATGGATCTATCCCTTGCACCCCGAGCGTCGAGCCGGGGCAGGGAATTCATGGTGGTCGAACTGGCCTGCGCAAGCGATGGGTCCTGAGTCCACGCCAGACTGGAGTCATCGGATTATTCACGCGCCTTCGGCCTCGCGCGAGAAACCTTGGTCCTATCCCGGTAGCCACGAGGTCTTCGGCTTAGGCGCAAGGCTCACGCAGCGATTGGGACTTCAGCGATTGGGAATCTGGCACGAAATTCATCCTTCAGGCCGGAGAAGCTCGTGGCCGCACGCACATACCCACGAAGAAGAATGGTTGGTGATGTTGTCGGGTCAGGCCGAAGTTTTCCTACACGGTTGGACGCGCACGATCACGCCCGGCGATGTGGTTTACTTTCGGCCGGGTACAGGACTTGCGCATTGTGTGATCAACAACTCCGGCGCCGATGCGGAGTACGTGGTGCTCGGTGAGACCGCTGACTTTCCTGACGAAAAAATTTGGTATCCACTTCACGAGGTGCGCAATGAAGAGATGCGAGTGCGCGGAGCGCTTTGGGAGTCGCGCCCTGACCCTGGAGTCCCTTGGGGGCCTGTGAAGTTAGAGGGCTACTGAGTCCGGGCGGGGCCCGTTTTCGTCCCTGAGCTGCCCTAATTGAGTGTGTTAAATCTGCCGGAATTCGATCGTAACCTACTGGAAGCACACAGTATTTTCCAACGGATCTCGCGTTGGCGGGCGCGCGATGCAAGTCAGGCATAATTCTCCGATTAGTTCTTTGATTTCAAGAATTTGCAACAACTCCCGCACACTCAGACCGGGCAGCTCAGGAATTGCACATCATCCCCCGTTCACACGGATTAACGAGGTCGGTGTCGATCAAGCGGCGAAGGCCGTCGGCCTCGGCACAAGGGAGATGGATATGTTGTTCGGAGAGAAGTTGCATCAGTGCGCTATGGGTACAGGGCGATCGAAGCGGCGAGTGTGGAGTGCGGTGGCACTTGTGGCTGTAGGCTCGCAGATCGTGTTGGCTTGTACGCGATCGGTGCCACTGACCAACACTTCGGACTATTCGGTGGCGCCGGACTCATCCGAAATCACGCTGCAAACTTATCGCGACAAGCGAGTTTTGATCGCGGTCCCTTCTGGCAATCGGCAAGCGGTGCAGCCTGAGTTTCCTGACAGTACGAAGGATCGCTTCTCGGAAGACCCCCAGGCTCGTGAAGGTGAAGTTCAGACTCGTTATTTGAGAGCACTCAATATGCTTCGTCGCGATCAGGCTATCTTGCAGGAGATTCGTCGCGCTTCGCTGTTGCATGGGCTGGATCCGATTCATGTCGTGAGCGCGATCATCGGCGAACATACTTACAATGTCAGCGGCCAAGATACGGTGCAGACGTATGCAATTTTGGCGACACGCTTTGCGGCCTCATGGGCGCTTCGCTTTCGGGCAAGCGGCATTGGTTTAGATGAACTGATCAAGGGGCCTCGCTTTGCCACTTGCCGGGCCGATGGGCCTCAGGCCGAGTATTGGGACTGTATCGGTTGGATTTGGGAACGCGACTATCGAGGCAAAACGGTTGATGGAAGAACCTTTCCTAACTCTTCACTTCGTATGACTTTCTTTAATCCGGTTGCTTCGGGCCTTTCCTATGGCTTGGGCCAGCTGGATCCTCTCCGTGCTTTGATGGTGACCGATCGAGTGCAGGAGTTGAGTGGTCTGCGACGTTTGGATGTATCTCGGCCTGTGGAAATCTATGAGGACATCATTGAACCCACGACGACGGTTCATTACATCGCGGCGAATTTGAAACTCGCGATCGATACCTATATCAACGAAGCGAACTTTGATATCAGTGGCAATCCTGGATTGACAGCAACGCTTTACAACCTTGGAAGAGAGAAAGGCCGAGCTCGTGAGCTCTATCGACGCAATCTCGAAGCTCTGCGGCGCGGGCAACGCGTGATTCTCCCTGAAGAAAACTACTACGGCTGGTTCATCAATCAGAAGCAGACCGAGATTCGCGCCTTGGTTCCATAGACGATCCGATCGGTTCCAGCTTGGAACTCGAGTCGAACTTGGCCTGCGTATCAAAATTCACGATTTGAATTGAACGACGACTCCTTTGAGACTGAGAGAAGAAGGAGTCGCCCATGTCGACCATCATTTCGGTTCGTTCACTTCATAAGAGTTTTGTGCGTACGCGAGCGAGTGGATCTTTGCTCAATCGCCTGAATCCGATGTCGCGTGTCGAAGAAACGCACGTGGCGCTTCGTTCATTGAATCTCGAGGTACGCTCTGGGGAATCCTTGGCGCTCATCGGACCGAACGGCGCCGGCAAGTCGACGACGATCAAGATTCTCACGGGAATTCTGTTCCCAACTTCAGGAGAAGCCCGGGTTCTCGATCTTGTGCCTTGGCAAGATCGTGTTGCCTTAGCCTATGAAATCGGCTCGGTGTTTGGGCAGAAATCTCAGCTCTGGTTGCACTTGCCGGCGATGGATGCTTTCGAGTTGCTCTCGCGCATCTATGAACTCGATCGGGAAAAATTTCGTCGCCGCCGCGATTTACTGATTGAGCTCTTTGAGTTGGGCGAATTCGTCGATGTGCCGGTGCGCAAACTGTCTTTGGGTCAGCGCATGCGTTGCGAAGTCGCCGCGAGTCTTCTCCATGAGCCGAGGATCTTGTTCCTTGATGAGCCGACCATCGGTCTGGATCCCGTGGCCAAAGCTTCGATTCGCGAATTGATCCGTCGCGCGAATGTCGAAACTGGCCTGACGGTCTTTCTCACCTCCCACGATGCGGGAGATATCGAAAGTCTATGCCGCCGAACCGTGATCGTGAACCGCGGCGAGGCGGTCTATGACGGATCAACTTCGGCCTTGCGCCAGAAAGTTTTGGCCAAAAAAGAGATCGATCTGAAGTTGGTCCGCGAAGTGGAGAACTTTGTGGCGCCAGAGGGATCGAGCATTGTGAAGCAAAAGGGTGCGGGCATCAAACTGAGTGTCGACACCCAGGCAACGGGTATTGATCGAGTGGTGGGGGATATCTTGCGAGTTCACGACGTCGAGGATATCGCCATTCAGCCGGCCCCACTCGAGGACGTGATTGCTGAAATTTATCGTCGAGGTGGGTTGTGAAAGTGGGAGTTGACGCTCGAGGCAGCTGGTGGACGGCTTTGCAGAAATTCTGGGCCGTGATGCAGGTCACGCTGCGTTCACGGGTGCGCTACTTGGGAGATTTGTGGGGCTCGGTATTTTTTATTCTCGTCGTGATGTATGTGTTCATCGAGCTTTGGCGTGTGACCTACGCACAAGGTGGCGATGCCAGTGGCCTGGTCGCGGGATTCAGTTTGACGCAGATGATTTGGTATTTGGTGGCGACAGAAACCATCATCATGTCGATGATTCCGATTCATCGTCACATCGAGAACGAAATTAAGAATGGCGATGTCGCGATTCGACTGAATAAGCCGTACTCCTTCTTGGGTTGGCATGCCGCGGTCTTTTTGGGCGAAGGCGCTTTAAAGGCCCTCGTGTTAGCTGGCATGGGTGGCGTCGCGGCCTTCTGGGCTGTGGGATTTCCGAGTTTTCAGGCCTCACAAGTCCCGGCTTTACTTCTGAGTTTTGTTTTGACAGCGATGTTGAATTTTCTCTGGGGTGCGATGATTGGCTTGCTCGCATTTTGGACGGAGGATGTGACGGGATTCTATTTTGTCTTTGATCGACTGAAGTGGCTCATGGGTGGATTTCTCATGCCGATCACGCTTTTCCCAGGTTGGATGCAAGACTTTGTCGCGTGGAGTCCCTTTCCGCTCATGATCTATGAGCCTGCGCGCATGGCCATCGATTTCAGCTGGGCCAAATGGTTCGATGTGAGCTCGCGACAGTTGGGATTGCTGGTGCTCTTGAGCTTGATGGCATGGGGTATGTATCGCGCGGGCGTGCGACGCCTGGATGTCAATGGAGGTTGATATGTCAGATCAACATGCAGGTCGAGTTTCAACCAGAACCTTCGATGCACCTCGTGGCGGGGCGCGAGCGCAACTGAACTTTGTTGTCGCTGGACTCCGCAACAACTTGGCTTCTGCGATCGAGTATCGAAGCAGCTTCTTTACCCAGCTCGTTGGAATGCTCATCAATGACTCGCTTTGGGTCCTATTTTGGGCTCTCTACTTTGAACGCTTTCCCGTTTTGAAGGGCTGGCAACGCGAAGACTTGTTCCTGATGTGGGGCGTGATCACCTTTGCGTTTGGAATTGCCTTCGGATTGTTCGCTCAGGTTCTGCGATTGGCCGAGCTGATCGCCTCGGGTCAGCTCGACTATTATTTGGCGCTTCCCAAGAACGTTTTGCTGCAAATCATGTGTGGACAGGTGCGGCCAGCGAATCTGGGCGATTTGCTGTTTGGCCCATTGCTGCTGATGTTTTTTGTTCCACTGAGTGGTGAGCAGTGGCTGTGGTACTTTGTCGCGAGTGTACTGGCTGCTTTTGTCTATCTGGGATTCTTCATTTTGGCAGGATCACTTGCATTCTTCTTCGGATCCAGTGAGGCCTTATCCAATGGAATCGGCATGGCGCTCATACACTTTTCGACGTATCCATCGCGAATCTTCTCGGGTGGTACCCGGGTGATCCTGTTCACCGTGATTCCCGCTGCCTTCATTGCCGAGGTTCCCGTAGATTTGGTTCGACGCTTCTCTTGGAGTGACTTGGGACTGATGTTCGTCGGCGGAATCGGATTCTTCGTCCTCGGGGCGGTGGTGTTTCACCTCGGTCTGCGAAAGTACGAGTCCGGCAACATGCTGGTGGTGAGATCCTGAGAAGCGCCAGAAGATTGCTGGCAGTTTGCCCGGGGGATTGCCTGCGTACCGCCAGCAGAGTCCGCTGTAGATGCGATCAACGACGTGTTCGGCCCGAGGTACGCCCTAGGCTCTTCTTCGGTTGACGTCGGTCAGCGATTTCGCCCAACAACTTGCGCCAAGAATGGACGCGATCGGCGGCAAGTGCGCCCTGATCCAAGGCTAAGCGAATTTGACAACCGGGCTCTCGCTCGTGCGAGCAATTCGTAAACCGGCAGCGAAGAGCGAGTTCCTGGATATCCGAAAATTCTTCATCGAGACGGCCCTCGAGGGAGTTTTCGGGATCAGCGAGTTGGAATTCGCGGACGCCGGGCATGTCGATCATGAGCAGTTGATGAGGTGTGCGCAGCAGGCGCCGCCCCGTTGTTGTATGACGACCTTTTGAATCATCGCTGCGAACTTCGCTGGTGCGTTGGGCGTCTTCGCCGAGCAAAGCATTGGTGAGTGTGGACTTGCCCACTCCCGAACTGCCTAGGAGTGCGATGGTGGGTTGCGCGACGGAGCAAAGCGCTCTAACTCCGCTCAGGAGTCCGCTCAGTCCATCGCCGGATCGAGCCGATACGGCGACGACGCTGAGTTGATTCAAGCGGTCGCGTAGATCTTCGATGAGGCTTTGCGTCTGCTCGGCGGAAATCAGGTCACATTTGTTGAGCACAAGTAGAGGGGCGGCATTCGCTTCACGAATGGCAAGTAGCATGCGCTCGATGCGTCGGGGGCTGAGATCATGATTGGGGGAGGTCACAATCAGAGCGCAGTCGATGTTGGCGGCCAGTGCTTGAATGTCTTCGCTTTCTCCCGCGGCTTTTCGTTGCAGTAGACCCTTGCGAGGCAGGACTCGATGAATCATGGGCGAAGGCGATTGATCGGCTAGAACCCAGTCGCCAACGGAGGGCCAAAGCAAGTCTGCCTTGCGGAGTTGTCCAATCACCTCGGCGCGCACCGGACTTTCGTCGAGTGAAATTCCTTGGAGAAGAAAAGCGCCACGAGGATCTTCGACGATGCGCGCGGGCCGAAACTGAGATCGAAGGCTTGCATCCAAGTTTTGCCAGTATTGAGTCAGGTCGTCCGACCACCCCCAAGGGAGAAGACGGTCGATATTCGCGGGTAAATTGGGTAAGAGTGACGACATAGCTCATTCTGGACCAAAGCAGGAGTAGTCGTCCAGCTTGGCTCGCCGATAAGTCGCTATGCTCAAGCCACAAAAAGTGATTTCGTCGTTTGCTCTCGTTCTCATCGCTTTCGCACTCGCGTTTGATCACCTTGCCGATCTCAAGAGTACTGGGAGGGCGGAGCGTGAGCCCGCAAACTACGGAGCTGTCGTCCAAGAGCTGCAGCAGCTCATTCTCCAAGTGAGGGACCCGCGAGCGTTTCGGGCCGATACGGCGACCTCCATCATTCATCAATTCGCTGATCGCGCCTACGCCCTCAACGCCGACCAATACCTGCCCTTGGCGGAAACAGACCGATTGGATTTTATCCAGCGCGCTGATCAATTGGTGAAGGACCTCTTCGAAACTCGGCTTCTGTTGCGAGAGAAACAGCGGGTATTTGAGGCGCAGTGGTCGGCTGCGGAGCGCGAGTCCGCAGTGGATGCATTCCGACGCGCTCACCTCTATCTTCGCTACGCTGAGGATCATGCCATCGAGCTCTTGAACCGCGAACGCCGATGGGCTCCGAATCCGACTTATTTCAGCGGCGGTTTCCCACGAACCTTGACGACCACAGGTGGAGCGCCCGATTTCAAGCCTGGCGATGTGTTTCTTGTACGCGGAGGATCGTTTGTCAGTGCGACGATCGCTCGCAGCGGTGATGCCGTCACCAATATGAGCCACCTCGCCATGATCGGTGTCAACGAGGCGGGTGAACTTCGCGTGGTCGAGAGTCTGCTGGAAAAAGGTTTGGTTGAGTACTCCCTCGAAGACTACCTCAAAACTGAACCCTTGCCGCGTGTCGCGATCTATCGTTTTCGGGATCAGGCTGTGGCAGAGCAAGCGGCTCGCGAGGTGTGGTCCTTATATCGTGAGTCCGAAGTGAGACCGATCCCGTTTGATGTGAGTATGGATGTCCATGATCACAGCAAAGTTTACTGCGCAGAAGCCGTTGCGATTGCCTACAAGCGCGCTGGGGAGAAGCTCCGACGGAGCATTCAGCTTCCGTCGACGATGACAAGTTTTCGTGGGGCTCGTCAGACTGTGTTCTTTCAGGAGGTCGGCATGAACATCGAAAGATCCTTTGCGCCCGCAGATCTTGATGTCGACACACGCTTCGACTTGATCGGCGAGCACCGCGATCTTTCGCTCTTAGCAAAATCGCGACGCTTCGATGTGGTGCTATCAATTCTGTTTGATCGCTTCAAGCAAGGTTACACCTATCGTCCCGATCCAACGGCTAATCTCGAGGGAACCTTTGGCTTTTTGGCCCGTCGGCTCGGCTTCTTCAAGGATAAAATTGCGCAGGATCTTCCCCTTCGAGCTGTGGTCGCCTTTGTTCGTCATCGCAATCTTGTGGATCATTTGGTCGAGCAGTTGCGAATCGCTGAGGAAGCCCAGCAAGCTCGTTTAGGAAGACCATTGGCCTATCGTGAGCTTGAAGCCTTGCTCGATCAATACTGCCGTGAAAGCGCTTGTGTCGAGAAACTGAGTGAGCAGTTGGAGCGAAGGGCTCGAGAGCGTGGGCCGGAGCAGCGACCAGAACTAAGGCCCGGGCAGCGTTCTCTCAATGGGCTCGAGGATCGTGCACCGAATATGAGCCCTCGCTGTGAGTCCCTCTTTACGCCGGGCTGAAATAGGCCATCGAAAAGGGTACGGCCACTTCGACGGACCAACAGCGCTCACCAAAACTCCATTTTTGAAAACCCGCCCGCTGAAAAAGTTCGAGCTCAAAGTCGACGAATCCACCTTCAGGTCCGATGGCGAACATGAGAGGCTGATCTCTTCGAGTGGCGCGCTCCTCCTCGCTCGGACGCACACCAGGGTGAAGCACAAGACCTTGGTAGCCGGATACCAAGCGCGGTAGATGGTCTTCAGCGAAGGGTCTGAAAAGTCGATGCTGTTGAATTCGTGGGAGGCGAGGTAAAGTCGCACCACCACGACAGGCGATCTCGAGACCTTCAAGAAGAGCGGCGCGCTGAGCATGCTCCTCGAGCCAGGGGGAACTCCAGTAAGATTTATCGACGCGAGCCGTGTTGATCAGATGCACCTCTTGGATTCCAAGATTGCCGATCATACGTAAGATTCTGCGCAGGCTCTTTGGCCGAGGCAGTCCGAGGATCAGGCTACGTTGAGCGAGAGGTATCTCATTCGCAATTTGGCTCGGGTTATAGATCCCACGGATGACGTCGGACTCGTGACTGATCCACCGGCCTGTGCCGATACTGTGATCGATGAGGCCCATATGAAACTCGCGACCCATCGGTAACTTGAGCACATGCAGCATGTGTCGCGCACGCCGATCTTCAATCGGCAATTCCCAATTCCAAGCGGCCAGGCCGGGCTCCGGAGAGCATTCAGCAACCTCAAGAAGAATGCTGTTCAAGATTTTTCGCTCTCGGCAAGAAAGCTCGGCAGCTGACGCACGTAGTGGCACGTGTAGCCGTCAGGATAATTTTGCAAGTAGTTCTGGTGCTCGGGCTCGGCTGTCCAAAAATCGCTCGCCGGCAAAATTTCTGTCACGATAGGACTTGGCCAGGCCCCAGATCTATTGACGCGAGTGATGAACTCTTCCGCCGCTTTCTTTTGTTCGGTGCTATGGAAAAAGATCGCCGACCTGTATTGGGAGCCGATGTCGTTGCCTTGTCGATCTTTGGTCGTGGGATTGTGAATTCGGAAAAAGAAGTCCAACAGTTGTTTATAGCTGATTCGCTGAGGTGCGAATTGAATTCGAAGGGCTTCGGCGTGCCCTGTGTCGCCTTTTTTGACGTCTCTGTAGGTGGCCTGGGGTAGTTTTCCACCTGTGTAGCCCACCTCCGTGTCGATCACGCCTGGCATTGTGCGAAACAACTCTTCCATGCCCCAAAAGCAGCCGCCGGCAAAGGTCGCCAATTCTGTTCCTCTTCCTGATCCTGATGGTCCAGAATCATTTGCGGTCATAAGGGTCTCCTTGGTCAGAGGTTTCTGAGCGTGAGCTCACTCTCCCGCGAGAGATTTCGCTCTGAAATTGTACTGAAATTGAACCTGTTCGGCCTGAATTCTTCTGGGCGAAACTTCAACTTCGACATTATAATGTGAAAGTGATCTCAGGACGAGCCGATTTAAGAAATTCAAACTGTAAAAACGGATTGCGAAGTCGTCGTCGAAGCCGTCTGCGAGAGGCGCGCTGGTTCACGGGCTTCGCTCTGGCCTTGGTGGGGCTTGCATGGGTGGGACCTTCAGAATCAGCTCCCCCGGCTGCGTCGGGACCCGTGGTCAAGGCGACCGTCACAAGAGCGAACTCAGGCAAAGACAGCTCTGGCCCAGACAGCTCTGTTCAAGAAACCAATGGCCAACACAACGCCGTTCAAGATCCCTTTGTTGTGCGCGAGCTCTTTCGGATTTTGAGGGAGAAGCCGCAAGGTTCCAAACGCGAAGCGGGAAGTCTCGATCTTTTACGCCATGATTTCAGTGTTCCGCTTCCGGGCCCGATCGACCGTGCCGTTTTATTGGAGCGTCGCCATGATCCCAAAGCCTCCAACGATACGCTCTTCGGCCCTGCATGGTGCTCCAATCTGGATCTCAAACTTCAGCTTCACGACCTGAATTCGCAGAAGCTCCCTCAGCGAATCGACCTCGTGGAGTGTGGGCTCGGTCGAGTTCGTGTCTTTCGTCAGCGACTTGGCGCTTGGGTCGAGGAGGTCAGTCCAGCTCGCATTTTAAAGAAATCCAGTGGTGGTTACCAATTCACAGAGCCGCCCTATCCCCACTTTGATCGCAGCGGGCGTTTGGAGAGCTTTGAGACGACTGACAAACGTCGATGGGAAATTCAGCGCGATCGAGTTGGGCGAATCCTCGCGATGCGACAAGCTGGTAAAATGATTTTTCGCTTCGCTCGCGATGCGGACGGACGACTGCTGTCTGTGCATGATGCGGATGGTGTTGCGCGTGCCAGCTATGCGCAAGAAACCTACTTGCGTGCAGCCACGCGCGGTGAGCGCTGGGAGAATTTCGATTTCGATCAACATGACCGACTCGTCGGACTGCGCGAAGAGGGCGAGAAGTTGGGATACCGATTCGACTACACGGGATACCGGGTACAAAGTTTTTCGTCTCCGGATCGCTGCCGCACCCGTGTGATCTACGAACCAGAGGGTCTGAAGTCCAATCGCGAGTGCCTACAGATTCAAACTCCGACCTTGCCGGCTCAAGCGTTGGCGACACCGCGACCGCTTGCGACGCCACCACCGATTGATGTTCGAAAGTTCAAGCGTCAAGATGCGTTCGGGGCGGGAGAAGAAAGCGCAGAGGTAACGTTTGACAACGAGGGACGGCCCCTGCGTATGGAAATCACAGATTCTATGAAGCGTGTGCGCATCCTCGTCATCGATCGTGATTCCACGGGAGCCGGACGCAGCCTAACGGAAACTTCAGGATCTAAACAAATTCGCGTCCTCTTTGATCGGGCGCAGGTCGGTCTCGAGATTGAAAGAGACCGCCTTCTCGAAGAGTACGAGAAGTGGATCCAGATTATCGATTTTGAGGACCAACGTCCTAAGTATGAGTGACTTTTGAAATGAACTTGTTCTTACGAGTTCATTCAAAGCTCAAAGGCAGAGTGATCGTGCTGCCACGAGGGCGTGTTGGAAAGCGAACTCGATTCACGAGTTTCTTCATCACAGTCACGAGCTGCTTTCGATCTCGAACCTCCTGCTCGGGCGTCGGCGCACGAAGACTGTCCGCTAGAGTTTCAAAACTTTGAATTTTACCCGAGGCCAGAACGCGAAGCCGGAATGCCGCGTGGCCACTACTGCTCCAGATCCGCACCTTCGAGTTCGACGCAGAATCCCCTTGCAGCAGGTGAAAGATCTCGACATCTAGTTGTTTGAGAAAGTCGCGAATTTGTTGGGGCTTGAGGGGCCCGTCGATGTGAATCTGAGGAGGAGTAAACCATCCGTGGAGTACGAGCCGGCCCACAAGGGGGTCCCGAGTCCCTTCGACACGCGTCACACCATGCGGAATTCGGGGATCGAAGGCGATGAGGCGAGAAAACTTTGGCGCGATTTTTTCGATGATCGCATCCGCGTGAAACTCTCCTTGAGCCGTAAAGGACCATCGCGACAAGACTTCAGGCCGCAAGAGTTGCGTTTCGCCTCCGCGAAAGGCATTCGACTTGGGCGTGAGCGAGTAAACGAAGGCCCAGGGTCCGTGAGGATGATCAGCATGCCAGTTTTGCTCGCAACCTTCCACATAGAGGCTGAGCCAAATCGGAGAGATCTCACCGCAGCCCAACTCGATTCGCCCCCAAGCCTGGAGTTCGGAACGAAAGCCTTCCATCAGCTCTTTAGAAAAGAATCGAGCGGCGGGTGTTCTCAAATGAGTGTATCGACCTGGAACATGCCACCAATCCCAAGAAAATCTCTCGGGAGAGCGAGGAGCTTCGGGGTCGGCCATGACCTCTTCGAATCTTCGTCGCAATAACATCGCTTTAGATCCGAAACCATCGACAATCAGATGCGAAGCCATAGATCTTCCTTTGCGTCCAGTTTAAGTCAGCCTCTGGGTTGTGGCGATTCTATCTGTTCAAATCTGTCGGGCCAGTTCATTCTGCACATCGCTCAAGTTCAAGCTCAAACAAGTGCTCGCCTCGTTCGAAATACTTCTTCTCAAAGTGCGTGCGCGGCGAGAAATCGACGTGTGTGGCTTGCGACCAACTCTTTTGAGAATCAAGCTTCCAAACATGCTTCCAGAGTTGGAGGGCCTCTTGAGCGTCCCGAAAGTACGTCTCCGAGTTTGTGGCCAAGGTCAGTCGACCCTTCGGTTTTACAACTTGGCTTAAGTGCGAAAAGAACGGCTCACGCAACCAATTCCGCTGGGGTCGACCCTGCTCAGGGTTCGGGTAGAGAATCCAAACCTGATCGAGAATAGGCGAATGAATCTCTCGGGCGCACCACAATCGGGCGTCGGCCTGAATCGCCGTGAGGTGTGCGGTTTGCTCAGGGGTATGTCGGGTCCATCGACGAGCAAAGGCTTCGAACTTTTCGCGGGTGCGCTCGATTGCGATGAGACCTCGCTTCCGCTCTCGAGCTTGCGATAAGCTGATGGCTCGTTTCAGACTATGCCAGCCGACTCCACAGCCGATCTCCAGCTCGAGCTCGGGCCATTGGCGCAACTCTTCCCAAGATCGACCGAAGTGGCGTTCACGGGCACGAGCGTGATCAAGAGCCGACTTTGACGGCAAGCGAAACTGACGAGAGTCTTGTCGTGGTGAGGCGACCCGCTGGGAGAGCTCTGAGCAAGAGGTTGGAGCATCTCGTCTTGCCTCGCTCTGGGGCGTGCCATCGACATCTGGGTGGGTCGAGATAGGCTGAGGGTTGGTGCCGAGATCGCATTTCATACAGCTTCAATTGGCATCCAAAAGCAGAAGTGGTCAAGAGGCGCTCTGATGAAGGAATAGCGCGAAGACCGGTTTCGCGAGTTTGTCGACTTCTCGAACAGCTCTTCTGTTGCAGCCCGATCGATTTTCATCTTTGATAAGAGAAGAAAGACGAGGCCTCGCGCGTGTCAGAATCTAATTCGTCCTCCGGACCTTCCCCGAGCTACAAATTTGTTGATCCGTCCGGTAGTCAGCGAGGTGGCTTAGGTGGCCTCTTTGAATCGACTCTGCGTCGATTTAAAACTCTCTTGCATCTTGTCATGATCTTGCCGCTTTACGTTTTAGGTTCCGGCATTTTGGGTCTATCGGTCGCGCCGGGCGTTGCCCTTGTGGGTTGGGCCTACCGCAGTAGTCTCGAATGGTCCGTCTGGGCGAGATCTTGGGCGATCGGAAGCTCGGTGGTCGGAGCGATTTTCCTCACCGGTGTGATGATGATCTTCATTCTGCCCGCCACCAATCGTGTGTTTATGCTCTTGCTCGGCGGCGGGTTGAAGCCTTGGCGTGGGCCCTATTACTCCCTCGAGGCGATTCGCTGGTATATCCACAATGGTATCACTTATATGCTTCGCTACACCGTCTTGGAACTCTTCACGCCCTCTCCTTTAGCGCATGTGTTCTACAAAATGATGGGCATGAGAATCGGCCAAGGCGCCGTCATCAACACCACGGCCATCTCGGATCCAAGTCTGATTACGATTGGAGAAAAGGTCACGTTGGGCGGCAGCGTGACCATCGTCGCTCACTACGGTCAGGGCGGCTATTTGGTTTTGGCTCCCGTTGAAATTGGAGACGGAGCGACTATCGGTTTGAAGGCAAGCGTTATGGGTGGGGCGAAGATTGGCAAGGGCGCAAAAATTCTTCCTCACTCTGTCGTGATGCCGAAAACGGTGATCCCGGATGCGGAAACCTGGGGCGGAGTTCCAGCGCAGAAAATCGATCTGCGATCGACGGTTGCGCCTCGCGATCCAAAGGGTGCCTAGAGGATCGAAGATCCATCAGGCGATTCGACGAATCTGTTCGAGTTTGGTTTTGGCTATGGCGAGCTCGTTTTTGAGAGTCACGTTGGCCCTTTCAAGTTCCGTCACTCGCTTGCGAAGCTTCTCCAGCTCTTGAACCATCGCCTTGTGATCACTCGTGTCAACGGGACTTGTTGAGCTCGGCTTGAAGGTGTCGAGACTGCGGACCACGGCAAGATGCGCTTCTTCGCTGGCGTTGGGTGCGGCGGAAACTCCAACAGGCATCAGCTCGTGGTCGTCGATTCCGGCGATCGCTCGTCCTTGCGCCAGGCGCTCTTCGATATCGGATTCGATATGCAGTCGCGGATCAATCTTATCAAAGCGAAGTACGCCATCAGCCGCGAGTTTGCGAACCGCCTCAACCAACTTGTTGATCGAAGTCGTCACCTCACCTGGAGTGGGCCGAGCGTTTTCGATCAGATCTTCCACCTTGCGACGATTTTGGTGGGGAATGGTCGCGATGATACGAGCTCGCTGGGTATCGTCGAGTGTCGAGCAGATGGCGGCGACATTGATTTCTTGAAGCACACCGATGACTTCAGCTAAGGCCGAGTCATTCCAACTCAAAACGCGATTGAGATCGATGAGCTTGGCTTCGAGAACTCGGGCCCAGCGCGAATCTTCTTGGCGAATGATTTCCAGAAACTTATCGCGCTTTTGTGCGCCACACGTGTCGAGCAGAGTGATGAGCTGAACAAATCCGCCAGTTTTCTTATAGCGATCCAACATTCCCATGCTCCTCGTTTCGGATTTTTTCGAATCGGGGATAACGACGAAGTGGGGTGGGGATGCTTCTTTGATGTTTTCGGAGCCCGAATATTCAGCGAAATCTCATTGGGTCTGCGACACGGTCGAACTTTCACGACCTAGGTCTGTCTCATTTTGAGACACGACTTTTGTAGACGCGACTGAGTTCTTGGCGCGGCAGGACCCAGCCTGGCCTGGCCTGGCCTCGCCTCGCCGGCAACGACGACAAAACTCTCGACGCTGGAGCTCGCGCGAGGCGACACTGAAGGAGTGCGAGTCTGCAACGAGCGGCGAAACTCAATCGCCCCAAAGTGAAGAAAGCGAAACGAGTGTCGATGAGCGGCTCATTCTTCATGTTTAAAAAGATCGAGGTCAGGCAGAAATGAACTCGGTGCTCTCTCCGGGATGGCGAAAATTCTTCGATCAGCATTTCGTTACTCTGATCAAAGGGACGTTACTCCTCGCATCTTTTGGGTTGATCCCTTCACCCGCCCATGCGCAAAGCTGTCGAACTCAGCTGCAGCCCAACGAAGTCGTTTTGATCGGCGACTCGCACACGGCGGGTCCCTTCGGACGATCTCTGGAACGCCAGTTGGAAGCTCAGGGCGTCGGTGTCGCTCGCTATGCGGTGGCGGGATCTCGAGCCCTCCAGTGGGCGAATGCGAATGAAAACCGCTTTGCTCAATTGAATATTTCAAGCAGCTGCGAGGGTCGGGGCAACTCGCGTTCGGCCGGTGATGTTCCTTCGGCCCTGCAGTGGCGAGAGGCTCGGCCTCGGCCTGCGGCGATGGTTTTTGCTCTTGGCACCAACGATGCGGGTGCACTTTGTCGGGGTTCATTGAACGCCAACGCCTTTGCGGATGTGAGACGGATGTTGGATGCTGTGCCGAATGGGACGCCTTGTTTGTGGGTCGGTCCGCCGCAATTTCCCACAGGACCGGTGGCTCGAAGTTGTGGTGAGAGATACGGGGCTTATGTCGACGCGCTTCGTGAGACGGTGATCTCACGATGTCATTTTCTTGATTCACGCAACTTGCGACCGAACGCGACCGCCTCGAGCTGCTCGGACGGAAGCCCCCTGATCGCTAACGCAGGTGATGATCTGCACTTCAGTGGCCAACGCGCGGAAGCCTGGGCCACTTGTGCGAGCTCGGGTATCCAGCAAATTTTAGCGCCCTCTGCAGATCGCCGCGAAGCTCCTGCCACTAACGGCGCGATTCCACGTCGAGCCGCCCCCTCGACGTCGCGTTGAGGCCTACGGCCTCGCGATCGAGATGACGCCTACGGCCTCGCGATCGAGATGACGCCTACGGCCTCGCGATCGAGATGACGCCTACGGCCTCGCGATCGAGATGACGCCTACGGCCTCGCGATCGAGATGACGCCTACGGCCTCGCCATTGAGTTGAAGCACCTCAAGACGAGGCGGATGCGTAGCGCTTGAGACCGGTCTTCCAAATCCAGGAGGATACCGCGAGCATCAGGGAGGCCAGCGCGATACCCCAAAGCACCATTTCAGGTCCCGTGCGATTCAGAATGACTTGAGCGGGAACGCTGGCGAGAAAGGCGATCGGCAGAACGCTCAGAACAGCATATCGCAACACTTTTGGATAAACGGTGTCAGGACGCGTTCCGAGGCGATAGAGCTGATACCAAATGTAGTTGATCGCATCGGCCTTCGTGAAATAGAGGGCCGTCGACGCTGTGGAAAAGCGAATGGCGTAGACGACGATGACGCCACAGGGAACGCAGACGAGCAGCCACAGCAATCGCCACCACTGAAAGTCTGGCACCTGCGTGAGCGACCAGCCTAACCAAAGCGCCGAGATGATGAAATTTCCGAAGTAAGCGACGCTGATCTTTTGGAAGCTCAACATCCATTGCGAGCTGACAGGTTTGACGAGTAGCAAATCGAGATCACCGCGGCGGATTCGATCGCTGAGTCGATCGAGATTTTCTGAAAACAGCATCATATAGATGGAATCGGTGAGAAACAGAACGCCCATGAAAACGCGCATGCTCGCCAAAGTCCAACCGCTAAGTGAATCTGTGTGTTGAAAGAGGACCTCGAATACGGAAAGTTGGGCGATATACCAAATGACGTCGGTAAAAATTCGGACCGCAAAATTGAATCGGTATTCGAGCTCCGACATCAGGCTGACTCGCGCAAATGCACCAACGAGGGCGATATGCTTCAGGAGGTCTCGGACTTGCTCAGCCACCCGCGAGTTCCAAGTTGCCGTTGCCGTCGAAGTTATCGAGTAGAACGCCTTCATCATGCGCCCGTCCCCGCGTAGCGTCGACGACCGGCGCGCCATAAAACAAAAGCCACACTTCCTAGGACAATCTGGCCAATGGCAATCGACAAGAATCCTTCGCCCAGTTGGGCTGTGGTTAAACGACCCGTGAGATATCCGACCGGACGAAACACCGCGCTTGAGAAGGGCAACGCGATCATCGCCTCACGGATTCCTTCTGGCAGAATATCGAGGGGGAAAAATTCTCCACCTAACATCCACAGGGTGATGTTCTTGGCAACGGTCACGTGATGCACGCGATTGAAGAAGAATGCTAAGGAGGACATAATGACGGCGATCGTGTGAACGAAAATGAGGTAGAAGAGCACCAACAAGAGTGCGAGAGGCAATCTCTCGAGCTGCACGGGCAGCTTCATGGCCCAGCAAACGACCAGTGGAACAACAAGCGAAAAGCTCGACGTGAGGACTTTGTAGCCAAGAAATTGGCCCAACCAAAATGAATAGAAGCTGATGGGTCGCACCAGCACAGCATTCACCGAGCCAGTTTCCACCGAGTCGATCATATTCCACTCGTACATCCAGTTTGCTGAGATCCGTGCGACGAAAGCCGCCCAGATGGCATAAGCCAGATAGTGTTCTTGACTGAACCCGGCCAGTTCGCTGCGTCCCGTGGACTTAAAGAATGCAAGCCAAAGTGTCAGCTCGACGGCTGCGACAATGAGCGGTTGGATGGCGACATCCGAAAACAAATTAAATCTATAGGTGAGTTGCTCGAGCGCCGCCAGCCGTGCACCACCCCAGAGCTTATTGAGATAGGTGGTCATGTCGGCCTTCGAGGAAGTCGCGAATGATATCTTCGAACTCCACTTCTTCGATTTTGATATCTTGGATCGGCGAAAGCGCCAGCAATGTTTGCAGAGCCGGTCCGATCTG
>CANHQR010000003.1 GCA_947462815.1 Pseudobdellovibrionaceae bacterium | reverse complement strand
TGCAGAAAAAGCTCAGGAGATTTCGGTTTTGTCATCGTCCTTCGGGCGAGCAAAAGCGGCGTTTCTTGTGGACTTCAAGGGCATGACGGTCGAGCAAGTGACGAAGCTTCGTATGAAGCTCCATCCGCTCGAGTCTGAAATGCGAGTCGTCCGCAACACTCTGGCTCTTCGTGCAATGCAAGATCATCCGAAGTCCTTCGAAGCATTGAAAAATGACTTCGTTGGCAACAATGCGGTCGTATTTGCCTTTGGTGAAGCCCCCGCAATTGCGAAGGCTCTCACTGAATTTGCGAAGGACGTGGAAGCCTTGCAGGTCAAGGTCGGCGAACTCGAGGGCAATCGTCTGGATGCGAAGGGCATCAAGGCGTTGGCGAGCTTGCCGGGCAAAGACGTGCTGCGAGCACAGTTGTTGGGAGTTTTGCAGGCGCCGATGTCGAAGTTCGTGGGTACGCTCAATGCGGTCCCGTCGGGCTTTGTTCGTGTGTTGGCAGCTCAAAAAGACAAGCTGGGCGCCTGATTCACGACTTCAGCGGGCTTTCCCGCGGAGGCGAGACCAAAAAAATGGCGACCGGATTGATGCAAATGGCAGTTTGAAAAGACTTAATTCAAGCAGGCCAAACGGGGCTTGCATAAAAAAATTGGCCGATGGAAGTCCAAAGGCTGAGGAGAATAGAAAATGGCTCTCACAAAAGACGAAGTTGTAAATTACCTGTCGAACATGCCGGTGATCGAACTGGCTGAACTCATTAAGACTCTCGAAGACAAGTGGGGCGTGACAGCAGCGGCTCCTGTCGCTGTTGCAGTGGGCGGCGGCGCGGCAGCTGGCGCAGCTCCGGCTGAAGAGAAGACGACGTTCGACGTCGTTCTCGCTGACGCAGGCGCTAACAAAATCAACGTGATCAAAGAAGTTCGTGCTGTAACAGGCTTGGGCTTGAAAGAAGCGAAGGATCTCGTTGAAGGCGCTCCCAAGACCATCAAAGAAGGCGTTTCTAAAGAAGAAGCCGCTAAGATCAAAGAAGTGGTCGAAAAAGCAGGCGCCAAGGTGCAAGTTAAGTAAGCGAAGCTTTCGACTTCAGGTCGATCGCGAAAAGCCCTGGCATTGGCCGGGGCTTTTTTTCGCCCGAAGACGTGCGCCGTAAGCTGTTTGGGCCTGCATTTGCTCTCGAATTAGTCATTGCATACAAGAACCGGTCCAAGATAGATTGGCCGGCGCGAAGGTGAGGAAATTCAAAAATTTAGTCGTAAAAGTTCGTGTTCCGGACCGGTCGAAAGCAGTGGTTTCGAGTCCAGGTCTTGAACGGAGCGATCGAGTGATGAACTTCGAATTTCGTTTTTCGAGGTGATCAATCGAACGATCGAAGTAACTTTTGCGAGACTGAAATGACCATGACCCGTTCACGATTTAGCTTGCGACAGGCCTACGATGGGGCAACTCCGCAAGAGAATGGTGAGCGGGTGTCGGTGTCTCAGCGGAATTTGAGTTTGAGTGGTCTGCGAGTTTTCGTCGCCTGGGCTCTCGAGTTTGTTCAAAAGTTGTGACCGCCGTTTGCGGTGTTCGCAGGCATGACCAAAGTCGCGATGGGCTCATCGGAAAGTTCAACCGGAATCAAAGCTCGTTTGGATCAAGCGAGAGTTAAGCAGGAGAAAGCAGGGTTATAATGAAGGGCGTTCCAGTCACCGCATCGAATTTGCGAGTCAGAAAGAGCTTCGCAAAGAACAAGCAAGTGATCGACATCCCCAACCTGATCGAACTTCAAAAGAGTTCGTATGAAGGTTTTCTTCAGAAAGATGTCGACCAAGATCGACGGACAGATACAGGCCTTCAGGGCGTGTTTAAGTCTGTGTTTCCGATCTCGGACTTTAACAATACGGCGAGCCTCGAGTTTGTAGGCTACACGCTGGAGTCACCGAAGTACGATGTGGACGAGTGCCGTCAGCGAGGCATGACCTTCGCCGCTGGCATGAAGGTGACCTTGCGACTTGTTGTTTTTGATGTCGACGAACAGAGCGAAAACCGCTCGATTCGCGATATGAAGGAGCAAGAAGTTTATTTGGGCGATATCCCGCTTATGACAGCGAACGGCTCGTTCATCATTTCTGGCACAGAACGTGTGGTCGTGTCGCAGTTGCACCGCTCTCCGGGTGTTTTCTTTGATCATGATGGCGGAAAGAACAACGCGAGCGGCAAGTTGATTTACTCGGCTCGTGTCATTCCCTATCGCGGCTCGTGGTTGGATTTCGAGTTCGATCAAAAAGATTTGATCTACGTTCGCATCGACCGCCGACGTAAGTTCCCTGTCACCATCCTTTTGAAAGCGCTTGGTTATTCGGTTGAGCAGCTTCTTGAGCACTTCTACGACTTGGATAAAGTCATCGTGAAGAAGGGCAAGTTCTACCGTGAACTCGATATTGAGCGCATGGCCGGACAAAAGGCATTGGTCGACATCGTCGATCCGAAGTCGGGTGAAGTCCTCGTTAAAAAAGATCGTCGGATCACTCGTGCGGTCGTCAAGCGAGTGAAGGATCTTGATCTTCGTGAAGTAGAGATCACGATGGATGACCTCGAGGGCAAGGTCATTGCTCGGCCGATCATTGACGAAGACACCGGAGAGATTATCGCGGATGCCAACCAAGAAGTGAGCAAGGCCGTTCTCGATCGCGCGATCGAGGCTGGGATCACCGAGTTCAAGCTGATCTTCTTTGATGGTCTTTCGGTCGGCCCCTACCTCCGAAACACCTTGTTGGTGGACAAGATCTCGACAAAAGAAGAAGCCTTGCTCGAGATTTATAAGCGTCTTCGCCCCGGCGAGCCGCCTACAGCGGATGGCGCAGAGATCTATTTCCAGCGCCTCTTCTTTGATGCTGAGACTTACGACCTTTCTGAAGTTGGTCGTATCAAGATTAACCATCGTTTCAATATTCCGACGAGCGAATGTCCGGTGACTCACCGTACGCTTACGCCCAAAGATATCTTGAGCACCGTCAAGACTCTGATTGACCTCAAGAACGGCCGCGGCCAGATCGATGATATCGATCATCTCGGAAACCGTCGCGTGCGCTCGGTGGGTGAATTGCTGGAGAATCAGTACCGCATCGGTTTGGTTCGTATGGAGCGCGCGATCCGCGAGCGCATGTCGCTGCAAGATCTCGACACCATGATGCCGCACGACCTGGTCAACGCGAAGCCGGTGAACGCCGTTCTCAAGGAGTTCTTCAACGCTTCGCAGTTGTCGCAGTTCATGGATCAAACCAACCCGCTCTCCGAGATCACGCACAAGCGTCGTCTCTCCGCGCTTGGCCCAGGTGGTTTGACTCGCGACCGCGCCGGTTTCGAAGTTCGCGACGTTCATCCGACGCATTACGGGCGGATTTGTCCCATTGAGACTCCCGAAGGTCCGAACATCGGTTTGATTGCCTCCTTGGCGACCTACGCTCGTATCAACAATTACGGTTTCATCGAGACGCCGTATCGCAAAGTTGATTCAGGTAAAGTGTCAGGCGACATCACCTACATGTCGGCTCTCGAAGAGGCAGATCACTACATCGCTCCGGCTCTTCGCGACGTCACCACTGAGATTAAGACAGACAACTCAACTGTACGAATCAACGGTGAATATGAAATCGTCGACAAAGAGAAAGTCTCTTTGATGGACGTCTCGCCGGCGCAGTTGGTCTCGATCGCAGCTTCGTTGATTCCGTTCCTCGAGCACGACGACGCGAACCGAGCTTTGATGGGTTCAAACATGCAACGTCAGGCCGTTCCTCTGCTTCGATCAAAGGCGCCTTTGGTCGGAACGGGTGTGGAACGCCTGGTGGCTCGAGATTCCGGAACTTCAGTCGTTGCGCAGAATGACGGGATCGTTGAGGAAGTGGATGCGTCTCGCGTCGTGGTTCGTCGCTTTGCAAAAGGCGGCGAATTGGGTGCGAACGTCGATATCTACAATCTGACTAAATATCAGCGCACTAACCAAAACACTTGCTTTAACCAGAAGCCGATCGTGTTTGTGGGCGATGCGGTGAAGCGCGGTGATATCATCGCCGATGGTCCTTCCACGGAGCTCGGGGAATTGGCCTTGGGTCAGAACATCCTCGTCGCGTTCACGCCTTGGATGGGCTATAACTTCGAAGATTCGATTTTGATATCTGAACGTCTCATCAAAGAAGACACCTACACTTCGATTCATATCGAAGAGTTCGAGTGTTTGGCTCGCGATACGAAGCTCGGCAAAGAAGAAATCACACGCGATATCGCCAACGTCGGTGAAGAAGCGCTCAAAGACCTCGACACTTCGGGTATCATTCGTATCGGTGCCGAAGTGAAGCCGGGTGATATTCTCGTCGGTAAGGTGACTCCTAAGGGCGAATCCCAGCTCTCTCCCGAAGAAAAACTCTTGCGAGCGATCTTCGGTGAGAAAGCGGGCGACGTGCGCGATACATCTCTACGCGTACCGGCAGGCGTGACGGGCACAGTCATCGACGCTCAGGTTTATGGGCGCGAAGGCGCGGAACGCGATGAGCGACTCTTGCAGATCATCGAGGAGAAGAAGCGGAAGCTCGAGAAGGATTTGGCTGTCGAGCAAAACGTGATCAAGAACAACGCTTTGTCGCGTTTGAAATCCTTATTGGTCGGTAAGCTTACCAATGGCGTGCTTCTCAACGAAGACGGCTCGCAGAAGCTCCTCTCCAAAGGTCAAACCATCACGGATGCGGATCTTGAGACGATTCCGTTTGAGCTATTGTCCTACATTCCGCTCGAGCAAGAGTTGGAATATCAAGTCAGCCGAATTATCGATGGCGCTCGTAACCAGTTGGACGCTGTGAAAATGGTGTTCAGCGAGAAGATGGAACGACTCCGCAAGGGAGATGAGCTGCCGGCTGGCGTCATCAAGATGGTGAAGGTTTATGTCGCCATCAAGCGTAAGCTTCAGGTCGGTGACAAGTTTGCGGGACGTCACGGTAACAAGGGTGTGGTCTCGAAGATCATGCCCGTTGAAGACATGCCCTACCTTGCGGATGGTACGCCTGTGGACATGGTTCTCAACCCCCTCGGCGTTCCTTCGCGTATGAACATCGGTCAGATCCTCGAGGTTCACCTCGGTTGGGCCGCTCGAAATCTCGGCGAGCAACTCCGGCCACATTTGGAGAAGTATCAAGCTGAGGCCGCCCGTAAGGCGGTAAAAGATGTCTTCCAAGATCCCGATGTCACAAGTGAAGTTGAACGCGCGGATGATGAGTCCGTTAAGAAGATGCTGAAGACGATGGTGGATGGGATTCACTTGGGCACACCGGTATTCGACGGTGCGCGCGAGGCCGATGTGAAGGATCTTCTGAAGCGCGCCAATGTGCCCACGACAGGACAGATGGTGTTGTTTGACGGCCGAACCGGCGAGCCCTTCGCAAACCCGGTTACGGTGGGCATCATGTACATGCTGAAGTTGCACCACCTTGTCGAAGAAAAGATTCACGCTCGTTCGATTGGTCCATATTCGCTCGTGTCGCAGCAGCCGTTGGGAGGCAAAGCCCAGTTCGGTGGTCAGCGACTTGGTGAGATGGAGGTTTGGGCGATCGAGGCTTATGGTGCCGCATACACGCTGCAAGAGTTCCTGACTGTAAAGTCGGATGACGTCGCAGGACGAACTCGCATGTACGAAAGCATCGTCAAGGGCGAGAACGTTCTTGAGCCGGGCTTGCCAGAATCTTTCAACGTTTTGGTGAAGGAGCTTCAATCGCTCGCACTGAATGTTGAATTGATTGAGTCGGACATTTTGTCCGACAAGGTCAGCACGGAAGTGGAGCAATAACGGCGGGCCACTGAAGCAGGGGCCACGAAACGGAATTAAGGGACTGGGTCATAAACACTGACCCAGAGGGACTGGAGAGAAACCTTGAAAGACCTATTAAACTTTTTTGATAAGCCAAAAGATCCGTTGAGCTTCGACGCCGTTCGCGTGTCGCTCGCATCACCGGAAATGATTCGCAGCTGGTCGTTCGGCGAAGTAAAAAAGCCAGAGACGATCAACTATCGAACGTTCAAACCAGAACGCGATGGATTGTTCTGCGCAAAAATCTTTGGACCCGTGAAGGACTACGAATGCTTGTGCGGCAAATACAAGCGTATGAAGTTCCGCGGCGTGATCTGCGAAAAGTGCGGTGTGGAAGTCACGCAATCGAAAGTTCGTCGAGAGCGCTTGGGCCATATCGAATTGGCGACTCCTGTAGCGCACATTTGGTTCTTGCGTTCGCTGCCATCGCGAATCGGCAATATTTTGAATCTCTCTCTGAAAGATGTGGAGAAGGTTCTGTATTGCGAAGCTTACGTTGTCATTGATCCCATGGAGTCGACTCTCGAAGAGGGAGCTGTGCTAAGCGAGGATCAGTATCAGAAGGCATTGGAAGAGTTCGGACCGAATTTCAAGGCCGGAATGGGCGGCGAAGCGGTTCGTGATCTCCTTCGAAAAATCGATACGGAGTATCTCTCCAAAAAGTTGCGCCTCGAGCTTTCGGAAGCGAAGTCCGAAGCGGCGATCAAGAAGATCACGAAGCGCTTGAAGGTTGTAGAAGCGTTTAAGGGCTCGGTAAATCGTCCCGAGTGGATGATGTTGGAAGCCTTGCCTGTGATTCCTCCGGACTTGCGACCCCTCGTCCCGCTGGATGGTGGGCGATTTGCGACCTCAGACCTCAACGATCTCTATCGTCGCGTCATCAATCGCAATAACCGTTTGAAGAAGCTCCAGGAGCTCAACGCGCCGGACATCATCATTCGTAACGAAAAGCGAATGCTGCAGGAGTCTGTGGACGCTTTGTTGGATAACGGTCGTCGCGGCAAAACCTTTACTGGACCGAACAAGCGTCCTCTGCGATCTCTTTCGGATATGCTGAAGGGTAAGCAGGGCCGCTTCCGTCAGAACCTTCTCGGTAAACGCGTCGACTACTCTGGCCGATCTGTGATCGTTGTCGGTCCGCACCTCAAGTTGCACCAGTGCGGTCTGCCGAAGAAGATGGCGCTCGAGTTGTTTAAACCCTTTGTTTACAACAAACTCGAAGAGCGCGGCCTGACCTCGACCATCAAGCAAGCCAAGAAAATGGTCGAAATGGAGACCGTCGAGGTTTGGGATATCCTTTCGGACGTGGTGAAAGAGCATCCGGTTCTGTTGAACCGAGCCCCGACGCTTCACCGACTAGGTATCCAAGCGTTCGAGCCGGTACTCCACGAAGGAAAGGCCATTCAGCTTCATCCTCTTGTTTGTACGGCTTTCAACGCGGATTTCGACGGCGACCAAATGGCCGTCCATGTACCGCTCTCTGTCGAGGCTCAGGTTGAGGCGCGCGTTTTAATGATGTCGACCAACAACATTTTGAGTCCCGCCAACGGCAAGCCGATCATCAACCCGTCGCAAGACATCGTTTTGGGCATGTACTACATGACTCGCGTTCGTCCGGGAGCGAAGGGCACAGGTCGCATTTTTGGCTCTTTGCAAGAGGTGCTTTACGCCTACGACATGGGCCATGTTGATCTGCAGGCATCCTGCAAGGTTCGGATCAGTGAAAAGCTCGAAGACACATCTGTGGGGCGTGCGATCTTGAGTGACATCGTTCCTCCCGAGGTTCCCTTCTCGGTTGTGAACCAAGTCATGAACAAGAAGCAGCTGGCCGTCTTGATCGATACAACCTTCCGAGTTGCGGGTGGCAAGGCGACTTGCATTCTCGCCGACCGGATCATGGAGTACGGATTCAAATACTCCACGGTCGCTGGAATCTCGATTTGCATCGACGACATGGTCATTCCTCAGTCCAAGGGTAAGCTCTTGGGTGAAGCTGAAAAACAGGTTTCCGAAATTCAGCAGCAATACGACGAAGGTTTGATCACGGACGGTGAGAGGTACAATAAAGTCGTCGACATTTGGGCGCAGACTGCGGATCGAGTTGCCAAGGAGATGATGGGAGAGCTCGATAAAGACGAGTTCAACACGAAAGAAGGCAAAGTGACGGCGCCTTCATTCAACCCGATCTACATCATGGCCGACTCAGGTGCGCGGGGTTCTCAGGCACAGATTCGTCAGCTTGCTGGTATGCGCGGCCTCTTGGCTAAACCATCGGGCGAGATCATCGAAACGCCGATCACTGCGAACTTCCGCGAAGGTCTGAACGTCCTTCAGTACTTCATTTCGACTCACGGTGCTCGTAAGGGTCTTGCGGATACAGCTTTGAAAACGGCGAACTCGGGATACCTGACTCGACGTCTTCACGATGTTGCTCAAGATGCGATCATCACAGAGCACGATTGCGGAACGACTGAGGGCATCAGCATCACGCCGCTCATCGAGGGCGGGGAAGTGATTCAAGGTTTGGGCGATCGTATTCTTGGCCGTGTGGCCGTCGAAGACATCGTTCACCCAGTTTCGAACGCCGTTCTCGTGAAGGGTGGCGAAGAAATTGGCGAACACAACGTTCGACTTGTTGAAGATGCGGGAATCGAGTCCGTCAAGATCCGCTCGGTGCTGACGTGCAAAACTCGCCGTGGAATCTGCGTGAAGTGTTACGGTCGAGATTTGGCTCGCGGTGCGATCGTCAATCTGGGTGAAGCTGTCGGAACGATTGCGGCCCAGTCGATCGGTGAGCCTGGAACTCAGCTGACGATGCGTACCTTCCACTTGGGTGGCGCGGCGTCTCGCGCGGTTGAAGCTTCGACACACACGGCTCGTCACGAAGGCACGATCAAGTACAAAGACGTACAGGCGGTCGTGAATCGAGCGGGCAAGCCTGTGGTGATGAACCGACAGGGCGAACTCTTGCTTATCGATGCGAATGGCGTGAAGCGAGATAGCTTCAAACTGGTTTACGGCTCCATCTTGCAGGTCAAAGACGGTGAAGCGGTTAAAAAAGGCCAGTCGTTGGCAGAATGGGATCCTTATTCGAATCCAATCATCACGGAGGTCTCTGGCCGCGTGAAGTTCCAAGATATCGAAGAGGGTGTGACCATGACCGAGCAGGTCGACGCGGTCACTGGCTTTGCGACCAAAGTGATCATCGAGTCGAAGTCAGCTGAGTTGCGTCCGGCGGTTTCAATCGTCGATGCGAGCGAAAAAGCTGTGATGCTCCCCGGTCGCGATATCCCGGCCCGAAACATCATCCCTGTCGGTGCTCAGCTTCTGGTTCAGGACGGACAGGAAATCACGGCGGGCGAAGTGATTGCGAAACTTCACCGTGAGGCCTCGAAGACGCGTGATATTACCGGTGGTTTGCCGCGAGTGGCTGAGCTGTTTGAAGCTCGAAAACCCAAAGAGGCGGCGATCATTTCGGAGATCGACGGCTATGTGACCTTCGGTAAGGACGTAAAAGGTAAGCAGCGTGTGATCGTGACTCCGGAGATCGGTGAGCAGCGTGAGTACCTCATCCCAAAGGGTAAGCACGTTGCGGTTCGTGAGGGCGAATATGTGAAGAAGGGCGAGCCGTTGATGGATGGCCCGACTAACCCACACGATATTCTCGCTGTTAAGGGGCCGACTGAATTGGCGGCATATTTGGTGAACGAGATCCAGGAAGTCTATCGACTCCAAGGTGTCGGAATTAACGATAAGCACATTGAAGTCATCGTTCGCCAGATGTTGCGAAAGGTGAAAGTTGCTGATGGCGGGGATACAAAGTTCCTCACCGGCGAGCAAGCTGAGCGTTTTGAGCTTGAGGACGAGAACGAACGCGTGGGTAAAGAGGGTGGCAAGGTTGCATCGACTGAGCCTCTCCTCTTGGGTATCACCAAGGTTTCGTTGTCGACAGATTCGTGGATTTCGGCAGCATCCTTCCAGGAAACGACGAAGGTATTGACGGAAGCGGCGATCAACTCGAAAACGGATCATCTTCGCGGCTTGAAAGAGAACATCATCATGGGACGCTTGATTCCTGCGGGTACGGGGCTTTCGGCTTATAAGCGCTGGAAGATAGCTGTGGACGAGGCTTCAGGTGACTCGGCGATGAGTCTCCCGGGCATGGGCCGTCCTGCGGTGACGGCTCAGACATAAGTATTCGGATTGGCCAAGGCTTTGCCGGGCTCGAGAGGCCTCCTACAAGGAGGCCTCTTTTATTTTGAGTTCTCGCGCTTTTCTAAGCTGTTGAAAGCACTTGATTACTCTCAATACATAGTGGCTCCGCACGCCGAGGAGCGCCTCGCATGAGCAGCGTGAGATCTCATTGGTGGGGTGATGTTTGTTGACCAGAATCCTGAATCTCGTATAGGTTACGGAGCTTTCGCGAAGCTTTGAAGCTCAGGCCCAATCTGCGATGAGTCTAAAATTGGTAGACCGTCGTTGAGAGGTGGATCAATCAACTCACAGATCCTTGTGATTGAACGGTCGTTGTGAGCGACTCGGAGAATGAGCGAAATATGGAGCCGATTCCGGCCCTCACAGAGTTCTTCGCGAACTCCGTTGGACCGAGTTGATGTCTTGTGAAAGTGAGCCAAGGCGAGCATTCCGAAGGAATGTCTTGATCTGGACACAGACCACGAGTGTTTAGCTCGAAGCAGCGGATGGAGTTGAAGACAGTGAAGTAAACCGATCTCGTATGAGATCAATGAAAGGTTGAAGGAATGCCGACGATTAACCAGCTCATCCGTCAACAGCGGGTGATCCAGAAAAACAAGACTGCGTCTCCAGCGCTGAAGTCTTGCCCTCAAAAACGCGGTGTATGCACGCGCGTGTACACGACAACTCCCAAGAAGCCGAACTCGGCTTTGCGAAAAGTTGCGCGTGTGCGTCTCTCGAACGGATATGAAGTCACCTCTTACATCCCGGGCATCGGCCACAATTTGCAAGAGCACTCTGTGGTTTTGATTCGCGGAGGTCGAGTGAAGGACCTTCCCGGAGTTCGTTATCACATCGTCCGCGGCGTGCTCGACACGCAAGGCGTGAACGGCCGTCTGGTGAGCCGTTCGAAGTACGGCGCTAAGCGCCCGAAGAAGTGAGGTGAAGAATGTCACGTCGTCGCAGAACACATAAACGCGAAGTTCTCCCGGACCCAATTTACAACGATATCGTCGTCGCAAAGTTCATCAACAAAATGATGATCCAGGGGAAGAAGAGTACATCCCAGGGTATCTTCTATGGAGCATTGGATGAGCTGAAAACAAAAGTTGGTGAAGAAGAGCCATTGACGGTGTTCAAGAAGGCTTTGGAGAACACGAAGCCTCAGATCGAAGTTCGTTCTCGCCGTGTCGGCGGTGCGACTTATCAGGTCCCAGTTGATGTTCGCCCTTCTCGCCGCCTGGCTCTTTCCATGAAGTGGATCATTGAGTACGCACGCGAGCGTGGTGAAAAGGACATGGCAAAACGCTTGGCTGGCGAGCTGATAGATGCCTTCAACAATCGCGGTAACGCGATCAAAAAGAAGGAAGACGTTCATCGCATGGCGGAAGCAAATAAGGCTTTCTCACACTACAACTGGTGAACCGGATTGTTTCCGATTCCAGCTTACCGAACGGGCGCTTTGGCGCCCGTTTTCTTTTGCTGTGATCTTTCTGTTGTTATTCTGTAAACCATTTCTATGAGCAATCTAGATCCCCTCCAGCTGGAATCCGTGAAACTTGAAGGACTCGAGTCGCTTCGCCAAACCCGAAATATTGGGATCATGGCACATATCGATGCGGGTAAGACGACGACGACCGAGCGTATTCTCTTCTATACGGGAAAATCGCATCGAATGGGTGAAGTCCATGATGGCGACACCGTTATGGATTGGATGGAGCAAGAGCAGGAGCGAGGGATTACGATCACATCCGCGGCGACGACCTGTCATTGGCGTGGACACAAGATCAACATCATCGACACTCCTGGGCATGTGGACTTCACAATTGAAGTCGAAAGAAGCTTGCGAGTTCTTGATGGCGCAGTGGCTGTCTTCGACGGCGTTAACGGTGTAGAGCCCCAGTCGGAAACGGTGTGGAGGCAGGCGGATCGCTACAAGGTGCCGCGTATTTGCTTCGTCAACAAAATGGATCGAATCGGTGCTAACTTTTCCGGAAGTATTCGGACAATGATTGAGAAGCTGGGGGCTCAGCCCGTGGCCATCCAGATCCCGATTGGTTCTGAGGATAAGTTCCGTGGTGTCATCGATCTCATTGGGATGAAGGCGTTGACCTGGTCGGACGCTTCATCGGGCGACGCTGTGATCGTTGGGGAAATTCCCGGAGAGCTACAGGATGAGGTCACGGCGTATCGTGAAAAGCTCATCGACAAGGTTGCTGAAATCGATGACTCAATTGCCGATCGATTTCTAATGGGCGAGGAGATTTCGGAGGCTGACATCGTGGCAGCTCTTCGTAAGGGCACAATCCAAATGAAGCTCTTCCCTGTTCTGTGTGGGAGTGCATTCAAAAAGAAAGGTGTTCAGCCTCTTCTCGATGCGATTGTTCGATTCTTGCCGAGTCCGCTCGATGTTCCGGCAATTGTGGGTCAAGAGCCAGGGCGAGAAGATCGCGAGATCAAGTGCGAGACCAATTGGGATGCGCATCTTGCGGGTTTGGCTTTCAAAATCGCTTCCGACCCATTCGCCGGCGCTCTGACCTATGTTCGCGTCTATTCGGGAGTGCTGAAGGTCGGAGACCAGGTTTTTAATCCTCGGCAGGATAAGAAAGAACGGATTCAGCGACTCGTCCGAATGCACGCCAACTCTCGAGAGGAAATTCAAGAGTTGCGCGCCGGTGATATCGGCGCAGTCGTGGGGCTCAAGTTTGCCATTACAGGCGATACGCTATGCCACGTTTCCCACCCGGTGATTCTCGAGTCTATTAACTTTCCAGAGCCCGTAATTGCTGTGGCGATCGAAGCCAAAAGCTCTGCCGACCAGGAAAAAATGATGGCGGGTTTGCAGCGCTTGGAGCGCGAAGACCCTTCGTGCCGTCTCCGAATCGATGCCGAGACTGGGCAAACACTCTTGTCCGGCATGGGCGAGTTGCACCTCGAGATTTTGGTCGATCGGCTTTTGCGCGAACACAAGGTGCAGGCCAATGTGGGTAAGCCTCAGGTGAGCTACCGAGAAACGATATCCAAAGCGGCTCGGGGAGAGGGGCGCGTCGAGCGAATGATCGCCGGGGATAACCAGTTCGGTCATGCCGTAATTGAGGTTCGGCCGGGAGCGACAGGGTCGGGGGTGAGGTTTACGAACCGAGTCCCGGCAGATCGTCTGCCGAAGGCCATGGCCATGCCCATTGAAGCCGGGATTCGCGAGAGCTTAGAAAACGGAGTCTTGGCTGGTGGCTTGACGACGGATTTGGAAATCGACCTCTTGGCCGCTGAATACGTTCAGGAGTCAGCTGCGGAGATGGCGTATAAGTTGGCCGGGGCAAATGCTTACCGAGAAGCCGCACGTAAGGCCGATCCGCAATTGCTTGAGCCGATTTTTAGGGTTGAGGTCACGACTCCTGACGAGTTTATGGGGGGTGTGATTGGAGATCTCAATTCTCGACGTGGCCGTGTCCATTCGATGAATGCGAGGCCAGGTGGCGTTCAGGTTGTGGAGGCAGAGGCGCCACTTGCGACCATGTTCGGTTACGCAACGGATCTGCGGTCGTTGACGCAGGGGCGGGGCACGTTTTCCATGGACTTCAAGCAGTTCTCACCCCTCCCTCCAAAGGCCGCTCAGGAGATCTTGGCTAAGTTGGGAAGAGCCTGAGCGCGGTGCCTTTGAGGGGCACTTTGGCGTGGGGAGAGGTGTGGCGATCTCCCGGATATGCCGCTGATTGGCACCCCGCCGCCCTCGAGGGAAAAAAGCCAGGAAATCTTTTGACAACGGTTGGCCGTCGGCAAATACTGCGCGCCTCTCTCTAGGTCATAGTGCGTCCGTATTTAGGAATGTTCTACCTCGAGCACTGTCTGATTTGTCAGGCAGGCAAAGTAGAATCGATGACGGCGGCTCTGACGAGATAAAGAGATCGCGACTCTAAGGGGTCGTCTCTGTACCCGGCTTCGGCTGGCTTGAGGTGAAACTCAGGCAAACTCCCGAAGGACGGGCCTCAGTGATGGGTTCCGGCGGTGGTTTCGAAAGGTAGTTTCGAACGGTAGTTTCTAAAGGCAGTTTCCGAGGGTAGTTTCGAGCAGTTGTTTGAAACCATTTTTTGAAACCGCGGATGGAAACGGCTGATTGAAGTGGCTAATTGAGGCGGCTGATTGGAACTGTAAGCCCCAAAGAATGTCGTGCGGTTCTCAAGAGTTACGGTGTTCGTGTGATGCCAGTGGCCCTCGAGATCTCGTTCAGAACTTAAGAAGCGCCATGGGGCGCCTGAGTCTCGAACGCGGATCGCAAGGTCTCGATAAAGTATCGAGTCTGAAGTTCGAGAGTTGCCATGATGGCCGCAGCCGAAAGCCGAAAATCTCTGAAGGATCGAAAACTTGGAGGCAAGCACGCGCAGTCCTGGACGTTGATTCCAGGGAGCACGCGAAGCCCCTCCAGGTGCTGGGTGCTTTTGTGTTTTATCACAGGGTCCTCGGGGCTGAGGTTTTGAGAGTTGGTTAGGGAATGAACCGGGATGACTCCTGATCACCGAGGTGATCGTCAAAAAGAGAGTCGCCGAGAAGTGAGGAAGTTGAGATATGCAAAGCCAGAAGATTCGCATTCGTCTTAAGGCATTTGACAGCAAGCTCTTGGATCAGTCGACGAAGGAGATCGTGGAGACGGCTCGCCGCACAGGAGCACGCGTTGCGGGACCGATCCCATTGCCTACCCGTATTAACAAGTACACTGTGCTGCGCTCGCCTCACGTTGATAAGAAATCGCGCGAGCAGTTTGAAGTGCGAACGCACAAGCGCATGCTCGACATTCTTGAGCCAACTCCTCAAACCGTCGACCAGCTGGGTAAGTTGGATTTGTCGGCTGGTGTTGAAGTGGAGATTAAGCTCTCGCAGATGTGATTTTTTGGTTTGGAACTAAGTCCTCGATAGGAACACGAGGGGAGAACAACAATGACAGAGACTGGTGAACAGCAAGCAACCGCTGGCAACCCGACTGAAGGATCAGCGGGCGTCAAGTTGCAGGGGCTGTTTCTTAAAAAAGTCGGTATGACTTCGGTCTTCGGTGATGCGGGTGAAATGATCCCTGTCACTGTGCTGAAGATGGAACCTTGGATCGTGTCGCAAGTGAAGACCGTAGAGAGTGATGGTTACTCGGCCGTTCAGATTGCCAGCGAGCCCAAGAAAGCCGTTCGCACTTCTAAGGCGGAACGAGGTCACTTGAAGGGCGCAGGTTTTGAAAATGGCGCGAAGTTTGTTCGCGAAATTCGTCAAGACATCGCCGGTGATCTCAAGGTGGGTGCGAGAGTTTCGATCGACAGCCTTGCAAAGGGCGACTCGGTCAAAATCACGGCCGTATCAAAAGGTAAAGGTTTTCAAGGCTCGGTTCGTCGATGGAACTTTGCGGGTGGCCCTGCTGCCCATGGATCTAAGTTTCACCGTCAGCCGGGTTCAAGCGGTAACCGAACTTGGCCCGGGCGAGTTATGCCGGGCAAGAAGTTTCCGGGCCATCTCGGCGCTGAAACTGTATCGGTGAAGAACGTGCAGATCGTGGATGTGTTGGCCGACGAGAGCGTGATCCTTGTGAAGGGTCCAGTTCCGGGCGCACGTAACACGCTTGTGCGACTGGTGAAGGAGTAAGCCATGCCGTCAGTTGCAGTTCTGAATTGGGAAAAGAAAAAAGTCGGAGATGTTGAGCTTCCCGAGGCTGTTTTTGGGCAAGAGGTTCGCAAGGATTTGCTCCACACGGTTGTTCGGTGGCAGTTGGCTTGCCGTCGCCAAGGCACAGCTATGACAAAGACGAAGGGCCTCGTATCGGGCGGTGGTAAAAAGCCATTCAAGCAGAAGGGCACTGGCGGAGCTCGTCAGGGTTCGAGCCGATCGCCGCTTATGCCGGGTGGTGGAACTATGTTTGGTCCAGAGCCGCGAGACTACTCGTATAGCTTGCCCAAGAAGGTTCGCCAGGCGGGACTACGAAGCGCGCTTTCCTATTTGGTTAAGGAAGGTCGTCTTATGGTTGTCGACGCCATCAAGTCTGAAGGTAAGACTGGTGAAATGGCGAAGCGTCTCAAAGGCTTCGGCGTCGAAAAGACGGTATTGATGGATGCTGCTGGTGATCAACTGGTAGCTCGTGCGACTCGCAACATGAAGAAGGTGCGGTACTACGGAGTCGAAGGACTCAACGTATATGACCTGCTGAAGTACGATAATGCGATCATCACAAAAGCGGCGATCGCAAAAATCGTGCAGCGTTGCGGAGTGGAGGCGTAAAATGATTGAAATTATCAAGCGCCCTTTGATTTCAGAAAAGAACGCGATTCATGCGGAAGAAGGCAATACCTACGCATTCGAAGTCGATTTGAAGGCCACAAAGCCTGAGATTCGTGCTGCGGTCGAGAAAGCCTTTAACGTTAGAGTGGATAGCGTTCGAACTCTGGTTCTTCGCGGCAAGTACTTCCGTAAAACTATCCGTTTAGGTGCTCCGAAGCCTTGGAAAAAGGCGCTCGTGAAGCTCAAAGCGGGCGAGAAGATTTCGATCTTCGAGGGGGCATAATCATGGGAATTAAAGTTTTCCGCCCGCGAAGTCCGGGACTACGTCAGAAGACAGGATACGATTTCTCAGAAATCACCAAGTCGACTCCTGAGCGTTCGTTGACGGCGCCCTTGCGTCGCAAAGCTGCTCGTAACAACCACGGTATGATCACAATCCGTCATAAGGGTGGTGGTCATAAGCGTCGTTATCGCTTGGTGGACTTCCGTCGTCAGAAGATGGAAGTACCAGCAAAAGTCGCCTCGATTGAGTACGATCCTAACCGGACGGCTCGAATTGCGCTGCTTCATTACGTTGATGGCGCGAAGGCGTACATCGTTGCGCCCATCGGATTGAACGTTGGCGATACAGTTGTAGCCAGCCCGAAGGCCGACATTAAGCCGGGTAACGCGCTACCTCTTGGAAACATTCCGACGGGTACAACGGTTCACAATGTCGAGCTGCGGCCTGGAAAGGGTGCTCAATTGGCACGAGGTGCTGGCGTCGGAGCAACCCTGATCGCGAAACTCGGTCAATATTGCCAGGTTCGTTTGCCGAGCGGAGAAGTTCGCAACGTGCTTTCGACCTGTCTGGCCTCCATTGGTCAAGTGGGCAACACCGACAATGAGAATATCAGTATCGGTAAAGCCGGGCGCAATCGCTGGAAGGGCAAGCGTCCTGGCGTTCGCGGTATGGCAATGAACCCGATCGACCATCCTTTGGGTGGTGGTGAAGGTGTGGGTAAAGGTCACCACCCGGTTACTCCGTGGGGTGTACCTTGCAAAGGCTATAAGACTCGAAACAACAAGCGCACCGACAAGATGATCGTGAAGCGTCGTAAGTAAGGAGAGCGCTGTGGCACGTTCAATTAAAAAAGGTCCCTTTGTCGATCACCACCTTGAGAACAAGATCACGGTGGCCATTGAGAAGGGTGACAAGAAAGTAATTAAGACTTGGTCCCGCCGTTCGACGATTTTGCCTGAAGCGGCTGGCCTGACTTTCGCCGTCCATAACGGTCGCAAGTTTGTGCCAGTGTACGTTACGGAGCAAATGATCGGGCACAAGTTTGGTGAATTTGCACCGACCCGAACCTTCTCTGGCCATGCTGAGAAGAAGGCAGCGGCTGCTGCGCCGAAGAAGTGAGAGGCTTTCAATGGAAGTAAAGGCATATCTCAATAACGCACGAATCGGGAGCCAGAAGGCACGGATTGTTGCTGACTTGGTTCGAGGCAAGAACGTCAACGAGGCTCTGCGCCTTTTGGCATTCATGCCCCAAAAGCCGGCTGCGATGCTGAAGAAGCTGATCGAATCCGCCGTAGCGAATGCTGAACAGAAGAAGGTCGTCGATGTCGACAGCCTCTACATTAAGCATTTGTCGATCGACATGGGGCCATCTTTGATGCGCTTCCGTCCTCGAGCGCAAGGTCGAGCGACACCGATTCGTCGCAAGAGCAGTCACTTCAATCTTGTACTGGATGAGAGGTAATTAGATGGGTCAGAAGGTAAATCCGATTGGACTCCGAGTTGGAGTGATTCGCACCTGGGATTCTCGCTGGTATGCGAAGGGTCCGGCCTATGTTGAAAACCTCCACGAGGACTTCAAGCTCCGTAAGTATCTTCAGAGCAAATTGAAGCATGCTGGTGTGGCAAAGATCGAGATGGAGCGCTCGATGCGCAAAGTTAAGATCATCATTCACACGGCTCGCCCTGGCGTCGTGATTGGAAAGAAGGGCGCAGGAATAGATCAGCTGAAGGCTGATGTTCAAAAACTGACTACGAATGAAGTCTTTTTGAATGTCGAAGAAGTTCGAAAGCCTGATATCGACGCGACCCTTGTTGCTGAGAATATTGCCCAGCAGCTTGAGAAGCGAATCTCGTGGCGTCGAGCTCTCAAGAAAGCCATCGCTGCAGCAATTCGCGGTGGTGTTCGAGGAATCAAGGTCCAGGTTGCTGGACGTCTCGACGGGGCAGAAATCGCTCGGACGGAGTGGTACACGGAGAAGTCTGTTCCGCTACACACTTTGCGAGCTGACATTGACTATGGAACCGCCTTGGCGACCACTGCTTACGGCATCATTGGCGTAAAGTGCTGGATTTACAAAGGCGACATCATGACTCAGCGAGAAGCTGAGGAGGCGACACGTGCTAAGTCCTAAGCGTACAAAGTATCGGAAGACACATAAGGGCCGCCGCAAAGGCTTCGCTTCGCGCTCGAATTTTGTGGCCTTCGGGGACTTCGGTCTTCAGGCAACTGAGGATTGCGCATTGACGTCGCGTCAGATTGAGGCGGGACGGATCGCGATCAGCCGATCTGTTAAGCGTGGTGGAAAACTCTGGGTAAGAGCGTTCCCTCACAAGCCTGTGACCAAGAAGCCGGCTGAGGTGCGTATGGGTTCCGGTAAAGGTAACCCTGAGTTTTGGGTGGCAGTTGTTCGCCCGGGACAAGTTATTTTCGAAATCAACGGTGTGACACGAGAGCAGGCTGAAGAGGCGTTTCGTTTGGCGAGCCACAAGCTCCCATTGAAGACTCGATTCCTTGCTCGAGGAGAGTGAGCATGCAGTTTACTGAATTTGCCGACATGCCGGCGAAAGAATTGAAAAAGAAAGCCGCTGAGCTCCGCAAGGAACTTTTTGAGGCGCGTATGAAAAACTCGATGGGGCAGTTGGCGAACACGATGACAATTCGTGGTCTCCGTAAGGACATCGCCCGAGTTCACACTGCACTCTCTCAGCAGACGCGCACGAAGGCGAAAGGTTGATAGCTTATGAACACGAAGAAAACTGCCACGACAAAATCATCTGCTACTTCGGCGGTCGAAGCCTCGACTGGTCGGGGACGCCAGATTGAAATGATCGGTGAAGTCGTCAGCGACAAGATGCAGAAGACCATCACAGTTCGGATCTTCCGCATGGTTCGCCACGAAAAGTACGGAAAGTTCGTTCGGCGCACTTCGACATTCAAGGCTCATGATGAGAAGAGCGAGGCGAAGTTGGGTGACGTGGTACGCATCATTCACACGCGTCCTCTCAGCAAAACAAAGCGTTGGAAACTGGCTGCTGTCCTGAAGAAGGCCGGCAAGACAGTTGGGGTGGACGTATGATTCAGATGCAGAGTCGACTCAAGGTCGCCGACAATTCGGGCGCCCGTGAGGTCATGTGTATTAAGGTTCTGGGCGGATCGCACCGCCGATATGCTTCGGTCGGAGACGTGATCGTCGTTTCGATCAAAGAAGCTATGCCGAACTCGAAAGTGAAGAAGGGCGATGTGGCGAAAGCCGTCATCGTTCGTACAAGCCGCGCAGTTCGTCGTCCGGATGGCACGTTCATTCGCTTTGACGACAACTCGGCCGTTTTGATCAACAACCAAAAAGAGCCGATTGGGACCCGTATTTTTGGACCAGTGGCTCGTGAGCTCCGTGCGAAGCAATTTGTTAAGATTGTTTCGTTAGCTCCAGAAGTATTGTGAGGTTGGCCGTGGCGACAAAGACGACAAAAACTAACCGCAATCGCGCTCAGGTTAAGTATCACGGTGAAGTGGTCCCTTCGCTGATGAAACAGCTGAATGCCAAAAGCGCAATGCGTGTTCCGCGACTCGAAAAGATCGTGATCAACGTGTGCTTGGGTGATGCGACTCAGAATCCCAAGCTTGTGACACAGGCTGCGGAAGAGTTGACTGCGATTGCAGGGCAAAAAGCCGTCATCACAAAAGCCAAGAAGGCGATCTCGAACTTTAAGCTTCGCGAAGGTATGCCGATCGGCGCCCGGGTCACTCTGCGCCGCGATCGCATGTGGGCATTCTATGATCGTCTCGTGAATCTGGCATTGCCCCGCGTTCGCGATTTTCGTGGACTGCCGCCGAAGGGCTTTGACGGTCGTGGCAACTATAACTTGGGTCTCAAAGAACAGATTGTGTTCCCCGAGATCAACTACGACCGCGTCGATAAAGTTCGCGGCATGAATATCACAATTTGTACTTCAGCGAAGGATGATGCGACCGGGAAGGCGCTTCTGGAGGCTATGGGCTTCCCATTCCGCAAGTGAGGTCCACTCGGAGATTACGGGGCACGTGGCTCCAATCTTCGGGAGTGAGCACATCGAGTTTGAGAAAGATTTGGAGAGAAGATGGATACAATCGGTGAGTTTCTGACACGAATTCGCAATGCAGGTTCGGCTCGTCACGAGAAGGTCGACGTTCCCGCGTCTAAAGTACGAGCGGGGATCGCCAACGTGCTCAAGGAGACCGGCTACATTCGCGATTTTAAAGTGGTGAAAGACGGCAAGCAGGGAATGATGCGTGTTTACCTGCGCTATCTTGATGACGGTCGTCCTGCTATCACAAACGTGAGCCGCGCGAGCCGCCCTGGTCGACGTCTTTACGTGACTTGCGACTCAATTCCTAACGTCCGCTCGGGCTTTGGTATTTCGGTTTTGAGCACAAGCCGCGGGATGATGAGCGGATCTAAAGCGACCCAGGAACGCTTGGGTGGCGAGTTGATTTGTACGGTTTGGTAACTTGTTGCTCCGCTAAGCCAGATTGCTGGGTGGAGAATGTGAAGGTGAAACATGTCACGCGTAGGTAAGAATCCGGTCACAATCGCTAACGGTGTACAGGTGTCTGTAACGCCGGCCAACGAAGTTGTGGTCAAAGGCCCCAAGTCGACGCTCAAGGTTGCGATGCGTTCCGAGATCTCTGCAAAGGTCGAGAACAATCAGATCCTCGTGATTCGAAAAAACGATGATTCTCCGGTTCGCGCTCTGCACGGCCTTTATCGCGCCTTGATTCAGAACGCGATGACGGGTGTATCTCAGGGCTTTACCCGAAATCTCGAACTCGTTGGAGTTGGATATCGTGCAGCTGTTTCGGGTAAGAAGTTGGAACTCTCATTGGGTTATAGCCATCCCATCCACTTCGATATCCCCGAAGGAATTGAGATTAAAGTAGATAAGCAAACAAACATTGCGGTGACCGGAGCAAGTAAGGAATTGGTCGGCCAAGTGGCGGCTAAGATTCGCGGCTTCCGTCCGCCGGAACCCTACCTCGGAAAAGGCGTCAAGTATTCGGATGAGAAGTTGCGCCGTAAAGAGGGTAAGTCGGCTGGTAAATAAGGTGAGGTGAGTTGTGAGAATTCGAACTACTAAGCACACAGCTACAAAGGCAGTGTCGCGGGAAAAAAAGAAGCTTCGTATTCGCAAACGTGTGCAGGGCTCTGATGAGCGTCCTCGCCTTTGCGTGTTTCGGAGTGCTCGCCACATCTATGCCCAGTTGATCGACGATTTGGATGGAAAGACCATCATTTCGGCATCGACTTTGGACACAGATGGAGCCAAAGGCGCAAACAAGGGCGCTGCTGAGGCGATTGGCAAAGAGATCGCGAAGCGAGCTTTGGCGAAAAATATTAAGAGTGTAGTGTTTGATCGAAATGGATATCTCTACCATGGACGAGTGAAGGCTCTGGCTGATGCAGCGCGAGCCGGCGGCCTTGAGTTCTGATTGAGGAGATTGCGTGGAAAAGAACCAACAAAGTCATCAGCAAGGTTCGATGGATTTCGAAGAGCGAGTCGTGGCCATTCGTCGCGTGGCGAAGGTTGTCAAAGGCGGTAAGCGCTTCTCGTTCTCGGCTCTTGTGGTCGTCGGCAACAAGTCCGGTGAAGTCGGATTTGGCACGGGCAAGGCCGGCGAAGTCCCTGAGGCGATCGGTAAGGCAAGTCGTGGGGCGAAAAAGTCGTTCCGGAATGTGCCTCTTGTCGAAGGTCGAACAATTAGCCACGAAGTGATCGGTACATTTGGTGCCGCTCGAGTCGTGATGCGTCCAGCGGCGCCTGGAACTGGTGTAATTGCCGGTGGTGCAGTTCGAGCTGTTTTGGAGTCGGTGGGTGTTAAGGACATTTTGACCAAGTGTGTGGGGACTCGCAATGCCAGCAATGCTGTACGTGCGACGCTCGATGGCTTGGCTCAACTGCGCACTAAGGCTGTGAGCGCCGAGTGAGGCAGGGGCCTTGTGCCCAAGAGAGGATGATTCATATGGCAAAGAAGTTTAAAGTGACTCTCAAGCGAAGCTTGATTGGTTGCACGGAAACTCAGCGGGAAACTGTTCGCTGTTTGGGACTGCGAAAGCCCGGGCACACAGTTGAGGTGGCCGATCACCCTGCGAACCGCGGTCAAATTTTGAAAGTTCAGCACCTGGTTGATGTCCAGGTGGTGAAGTAAGCGAGGACGAAATGTCGATCTTGTCGCAACTTAAACCAAAAAAAGGCTCCACCGGATATCGAAAGCGGGTAGGCCGTGGTGATGGCTCGGGCTTGGGTGGAACCTCAGGCAAAGGCCACAAGGGTCAAAAGGCTCGAACTGGCGGACGGGTTCGCTGGGGTTTTGAGGGTGGTCAAACACCTCTCATGCGCCGCGCTCCCAAATTTGGATTCAATAACAAAGATTTCCGTAATGAGTTTGAAGTGATTAACCTTTCAGCTTTGTCGAAGTTTTCGGGTGAAGTGACGCCCGAAACTCTCAAGAAGGCGGGATTAATCACCGGCCGTTTGCCCGTTAAGGTGTTGGCGAAAGGTGAGATTAAATCTGCGGTCACCGTCAAGGCTGACAAGTTTTCGAAGGCAGCTCAAGAGGCCATCGAAAAGGCAGGCGGTAAGGTCGAGGTCCTTGGAGCAAAGTGAGCTCTGAGTCGGCGAATTGCTGGCTCGGAATGCTTGACCGATGCTTAGGGCTGTTATCCTAGGGCTAGGATCGAACACGATAAACGCCTCCGGCAAAGAACCGGGGGCTTTTTTTATCGACCGAGAGTTGTTCAGACTTGCCGCGAGCTAGGATTCGATACTCCGACGCACAGGTTGCGGCAATCGCGTGACATTCGGGGCTGTCATGGAGAACGATTGAGGCTTTCAGATGGGTTGGAATTAGGTCTATGACACAAGGACTCGCTAAGTCTCGGCAGTAGACGTTGTAGTCGGTTTGAGTAACATTCTACGTGTTTGTGCGAAGTCAGTCAGGGATGAGCAGCAAGCTCTAAAGAGGTGAAGAGTGACAGGTGGAGCGACGGTCAACGGTGGAAAATCGATTGGAGGCCAACTCGGCGGAGATCTCCAGCGTCGGATTTTGTTCACAATCATGATGTTGGCAATCTATCGACTGGGTGTTCATGTCCCGACTCCAGGCGTGGATGGTCAGGCTGTCTTCGGATTCTTTCAGAATCAGGGCGGGATTTTTGGGCTCTTCAACACCTTCACGGGTGGCGCGCTCAACCAATTCTCGATTTTCGCATTGGGTATCATGCCCTACATCTCGGCTTCGATCATTTCCCAGCTTTTGACCGCGGTCGTTCCTCAGCTCGAGCAGCTCAAGAAAGAAGGCGAGCCGGGGCGTCGTAAGATCATGCAATACACCAGGTACGGGACCGTTGTGTTGGCTGTGATTCAGGGTATGGCGATCAGCACTTGGTTGATGAAAGAAAACTTCGAGGGACGTCCCCTCGTCGTATCGACAGAAGTGGCTTTTTTGCCGTTTAAAGTGATGACAGTCCTCACGCTCACGGCGGGCACTTGTTTCATTATGTGGCTGGGAGAGCAGATTACGGAGCGCGGCTTTGGTGATGGCTCCTCTCTCATCATCTTTGCAGGTATCGCAGCTTCGATCCCGAAGGGCGCTATTCAGCTTTATTCGATGGTGAGTAACGGCGAGATGGTTGGAGCTGTAGCTATGATCATCGTCGCTATGATGGCCGTCGTCATTGGTCTGATTGTTTACCTAGAGTCGGGCCAACGTAGGATCCCTATCCACTTCTCAAATCGAGGTGGACGAACGGCCTTGGGCGCTCAGGCAAGCCATTTGCCATTGAAAATCAATTTGTCAGGTGTCATCCCGCCGATCTTCGCGAGCTCGCTCTTGATGTTTCCTGCGACATTGGCGCAGTTCACAGAGCAGCCCTGGATCATGGCTCTCCGCGACTCATTGAATCCGACGGGCGGCCTCTATCTCGTCATCGAAGTTATCCTGATCGTTTTCTTCTGCTTCTTCTATGTTGAGATTGTCTTGAACCCGAATGAGATGGCGGAAAATCTCAAGAAGGGTGGAAAGTTCATCCCCGGAATTCGCGCGGGCAAGTCCACGGCGGAATACATTCAGCGTGTGATGGATAGAATCAATGTTGGCGGAGCCCTCTACCTGAGTGCGATCGTTGTGCTTCCGACTATCTTGATCTCCAAACTACAAGTGCCGTTCTATTTCGGTGGTACGAGCATCTTGATTTTGGTTGGTGTGGCTCTCAACACAAGCCAGCAGCTTCAGTCGTATCTCTTGCAACAGCGATATGAATCTTTCTTGAAGGGCGCCAAGCAACGCCCGCGGCGGGTGACGTTTTGAACATCGTATTGTTTGGTGCCCCTGGGGCAGGCAAAGGCACTCAGTCGGCGTTACTCGTCGAGCGTTTTAAAATGAAGCAGATCTCAACGGGGGATCTTTTTCGGGCACACGTCAAAGGTCAAACGCCGCTCGGTGTGAAGGCAAAGTCCTTTATGGATGCGGGTCAACTCGTTCCCGATGAAATCGTCATTTCGATGGTCGAGGAAGTTCTCGAGGATCAGCAGGGCCAAAATTTTATTCTGGATGGCTTCCCGCGAACCGTTCCTCAGGCAGAGGCGCTGGAGTCTATGTTGAAGCGAAAGGGACTTCAGATTGGTCGGGCCCTGTTTCTTGAGGTGCCCATGTCGGAGCTTATGGGGCGTTTGACCGGGCGGCGGGTCTGCTCGAGTTGTGGTGCGACCTACCATGTCTCGGCCAAGCCGCCGCGTGAGAAGGGCATTTGTGATTTGTGTGGTGGCATTCTGGAGCAGCGTAAGGACGACCACGAAGAAGTTATTCAGAGTCGCCTTGACGCTTATACGCGCTCTACGGCCCCTCTGAAGAGCTACTTTGCGGAGCGAGGTATGTTCCGTGAGGTTCAGGGGATGGGGGAGACGGAGGCTGTTTATACGCGCCTCATGCAGGCGATGAAATGAGGACGGGTCAAACGGGTGACCCAGCCGTTTTTTTTCAGGCTGGCTGACTCGGGTGCTGGACAAGTCAATCTCATACTGGTAGCACAGCACGCTGGATTATTTTTCCGATATGGGGGGCGTGTCTCCTCAGCTCGGCACTTAAGAATCAACCAATTTCGCGGCGATGTCTTGAATCGGCCAAGTACGGTCGCAGGACATGAAAGAGGGGATTCGAGAGAGTTGAGCCGTAGTAAATAGTTTTTTTGGGTTGATGTTCGTAGATCGAGGGTGGATGAAACCCACCCTTCATCGAATGTGACCATCAGGCGTGAGCCTGGTTTCGTGAATTGTAGGCCTTAGTCAATGAGGTTGAAGTTTCGACGATGTGGTCTGCCGAACTTGCTCACGCAAATTATTTTACTCGGCGGCTCTCTGGAACATCGTAACGATTTGACCACGTCGGCGTGAGTGCGACGTGAGAGAATGGCGGATTTCATGAAAGTCAGAGCATCCGTGAAACGCATTTGCAACAAGTGCAAAGTGATTAAACGAAAAGGGGTCATTCGCGTGATTTGCGAGAACCCGAAGCACAAGCAACGTCAGGGGTAATTTGTGGCTCGTATTGCAGGTGTTGACCTTCCTCGTAATAAGCGTGTTGTGATCGCACTCCAGTATATCTACGGAGTGGGGCCGACTCGCGCGAAACATATTTGTGAATTTGCCAAGCTTCCCGAAAGCCTTCGCACAGATGAGCTCACTGATGCTCATATCGCGAAGATTCGAGAGTGCATGGAAGCCAACTTTAAAGTTGAGGGTGACCTTCGCCGTGAAGTGGGCTTGTCGATCAAGCGTTTGATGGACATGGGCAGCTACCGCGGCCTTCGTCATCGCAAAGGTCTTCCGGTTCGTGGTCAGAGCACGCGTCAAAACGCGCGCACTCGCAAAGGCCCGCGTAAGACGGTCGCGAATAAGAAGAAAGCCGTGTAAGGAGTCGGTGAAATATGGCTGCAAAGAAAACTGGAAAAAAGAAAGTTCGCAAAGCCGTCTCCCATGGGAAGTGCTTTATCCAAGCTGGATTTGGCAACACGATCATTTCGATGACGGACCCCACTGGAGAAGTCATTGCTTGGTCAAGTGCCGGTCACTTGGGTTTCAAAGGGTCGCGTAAGGGAACTCCCTTCGCGGCGCAGGTCACTGCTGAAGACGCAGCAAAGAAGGCAATGGAGCAAGGTCTCCGTTCTGTCGACTTGTTCTTGAAGGGTCCCGGCGCCGGCCGAGAGCCCGCTGTTCGTTCTTTGGCTTTGGCGGGAATTCGTGTCTCATCCATGCGCGATGTGACTCCGATTCCTCACAACGGTTGCCGTCCTCCGAAACGGCGTCGCATCTAAGGGAGATTTAACGTGAGTTGCGTAAACAAAAGCGTCTGCAAGATTTGCCGTCGCGAAAACATGAAGCTGTTCCTTAAGGGTGATCGCTGCTTTACGGACAAATGCTCGTTTGAGCGTCGTCCGTATCCTCCGGGACAACATGGTCAGAGCCGATTGAAGTTCTCCGAATTTGCTTTGCAGCTGCGCGAAAAGCAGAAAGCGAAGCGTTATTATGGAGTGTTGGAAAAGCAGTTCCGTCGTTACTTTGCTGAGGCTGATCGCAGCCGTGGCGTTACGGGAACAGAGCTTCTCCGTCTTCTGGAGAGCCGTTTGGACAACGTGGTTTACACTTTGGGCTACGCGTCAAGCCGACGTGAGGCGCGAGTTCTGGTTAAGCACAATCACTTCACGCTCAATGGCACGAAGAACAACATCCCGAGCCATATCGTTCAAAAGGGCGATGTGATCGAGGTTCGCGAGGCCAGCCGTCAGATGAATAAGATTTTGGCTGGTATCGAGAACGTGAAGAAGCGCGAGGTTCCGGGCTGGCTTGAGGCTGACCACGCGAACTTTAAAGGCGTTGTCAAAGACATGCCGGCTCGTGAGAATGTCACGCTGGCAGTCGAAGAGAACATGATCGTCGAGTACTACTCGCGATAATGCTCTGACAGTGGCAGGGGTCTGTGTTCGGGATGGTCCATCGATTTGATGGGCCTTCGATACGACCCTCGCTTCAGGTTCGACCCAGCCGACCGGCTTAGGGTTGGCCTGAGAAGCAAGTGGTTGAAGTTTAAATTAATGATTTGCGGTCGGCCTCGGAGCGACCGAAAGACCGAAAGGAACTGAAGTGCAGAGCCAAGGTCATAATCAGCCTGAAATGGTCCCTGAACACTATTACAAATTTTGGCGCGAGCTGATCAAACCGAAGGGTTACGAAGTTGAGAAGGACTCGCTAACTGACGAATACGGCAAGTTCATGATTCGTCCGCTGGAGCGTGGTTACGGTGTGACGTTGGGGAACTCTCTCCGACGAATCCTGCTGAGCTCGATGATGGGCTCTGCTGTATCGGGCGTGAAACTCGATGGCGTTTTACATGAGTTCTCGACGATGCCAGATGTCCGCGAAGATGTGACGGATGTCATTTTGAATCTGAAGCAGGTTCGCTTCAAGGCACACAATCCGGAACCACAGGTTCTGCGGATCACGAAGCAGGGTCCGGGAGTGGTTACGGCTCGTGATATTCAGGTGAACGATAAGATTGAAGTCCTGAATCCCGACCAACACATCGCGACCCTCGGGCCTAACGCTAAATTTACGGCTGAGCTCATGCTGACCTTCGGCCGCGGCTATGTGCCTGCTGATGAGAATACCCAGCATTTGCCGGTTGGTTACATCGGCGTGGATGCGCTCTACAGCCCGATTCGAAAGGTGAACTACCATGTCTCCAACGCGAGAGTTGGCCAGCGCACGGATTACGATGCGTTGACTTTCGAAGTTTGGACTGATGGTTCGCTGTTGCCTGAGGAAGCTGTTGCTTTGGCTTCCAAGATTTTGAAGGAACAGTTGCAAATCTTCCTGACCTTCGACGAGGCCGCAGAACCCGTTGAGCAGGAGGTTGTACGAGTCACTCCTGTTCTGAATGAGAATCTCTTCCGCTCCGTTGATGATCTGGAGCTTTCAGTCCGCTCTGCGAACTGCTTGAAGAATGCGAACATTCGCTTCATCGGTGAGCTCGTGTCGAAGTCTGAAGCTGAGATGCTGAAGACAAAGAACTTTGGCCGCAAATCGCTCAACGAGATTAAAGAAATTTTGTCGGAGATGGGCCTCTCCCTGGGAATGAAAATCGAAGGTTGGCCACCTCCGGGCTGGGATCCGAATACAGCGGTTCCCCGCAAAGACGCCTGAGTTGCGTTAGAAAGTTGGATTGAGTCATGAGACATAATGCACGCGTAAAACATTTTGGACGCAAACAAGGCCCGCGCACGGCTTTGCTTCGTGGCTTGGTGAATTCCTTGGTTGAGCACGGTCGAATCAAGACCACGCTCGCAAAGGCTAAGGAGCTTCGTCGACACGTCGAGAAGGCTATTACACTTGGCAAGAAGCAGGACTTGGCGACTCGTCGTTTGCTGCTTTCTCGCTACCCGAATGAGGCTGTTGTTTCGACAATCATGTCGGATCTGGCGCCTCGATTTATGGAGCGCGCGGGTGGTTACACCCGAATTCTGAAGCTCGGTATGCGTCCGGGCGATCGCGCTGAGATGGCATACATTCAGTTCGTCGATTTCAAGGCTAAAGAGGCGGCGAAGGTTGACGAAAAAGCAGACGCTAAGGCTAAGAAGGTCGTCGCGAAGCGTACGGCTTCTAAGGCAAAGGCTGCACGCAAGAATGCGAAAGCTGCTCGACGCACTCAGCGCCTGAACCGTAAGTCGTAAGATATCAGGTTATACGGGATCGAAAAGCAGTGAGTTTTCTTGGCCTCAAGGGCTGGGAGTGAGAGAAAGGCTGGAGGCAACTCCGGCCTTTTTTTATGAGTTGGAGGCAAGGGTGAAGTTTAACCGTCAAAGGCTTTTGGGGCTCGTTGGTTTGGTGGGCTTTTTGCTCGGGCTCTACGGGCTGTGGACCTATTTGAAACAAAGGTACTCGTTTGAGGCTCCGCCCATTTACTCCTCGGTCGCGCGTTTTGAGCGAGATGGAGTGCCGATGATTCAAGCGAAAGATGTTCTCGATCGGGATTTTGATCTTCTCGCACGAACAGAGCCTTTGGTGATTGTGAATTTCTGGGCTTCTTGGTGTGCACCCTGTGTTGAGGAGTTTCCGTCGATGTTGAAACTCATCAAACAGATGAAAGGGCGTGTTTTGGTCGTTGCGGTGTCGATGGATGATGAGGAGAAGGATCTTCGTGCCTTTTTGAAGATCTTCAAAGTTCCACAGCCTGGTTTTGAGGTCATCTGGGATCGAGATAAGAGTATCGGTCGCTCCTATGATGTCGGTAAGTTGCCGGAGACTTTCATCGTTGGGGCAGATCGAAAACTTCGGCGGAAGGTTTTGGGAATTGAAGACTGGGCAAGTCCCAATGCGGTGGCCTACTTCGAAAGTCTTATCGCTCAGAGTGCGACGCCCCCACCGCAGTGAGGGCCGCCGTGATTATAGACCGAAGCGTTTTTTGAGTTCGTCGACGGCCTTTTGACCCTCGTTCTGAAGCTTCTTTTGACCGTCGGCAATCGCGTCCTTCTTTTTCTTTTCCAAATCGGCCTTGAGCTTGTCGATTTCAGCCTGTTTGGCCTTCACGGCCTTGTCGAGTTCACCTTTGGTTTTGTCGAACTCGCCGGTGAGCTTTGCTCGCTCTTTGCCAATCGCCTCGTCGATGAGGGCCTTCAGTTTGGCTTGGGCTTCATTGATTTTAGCTTGCAGTTGCTTTTGGAAGCCCGCCTGGAGGGCTTCGCCTAAGTTCGCGCGAATATCGAACTGGGGTGATGTCCATTCGCCAGAAGCAAGTGCATTGAGTGTGACGGTGGGTACGTCAGCTAAGGCGCCTTGCAGGATCTCTTGAACGATCGGCTGTTGTGCCTGGGTGTCGTAAGTGACCTTGCTGAAGGTGTTGTCGAGCTTCATGTTGAGCTCGCCGCCCTTGAGGCGAACGTTCAACTGCGATGCTCCTGTGGCCTCCTTGAGGGCGAGGTTCACCTCGGGGCTTTGCACGAGTTTCATCTCGCCGACCGCGAACCGGCCCACCTTAAGACTCAGACTCTGTTCGGGTTCGGTACTTCGATGATCGAGTGTGAGTTGTCCATTCACGTCGAAGATCTTTGCCGACGGAAATGCTCCTTCAAAGCTAAGCGTCGTGGGATGGCCTGTCGCGCGCTGATCTGTTGAGACGTGTTTGATTTCACCCTTCAAATCGCCTGATGTTCCCTCGGGGGAAGCCTTCGACGAGATGGCGGCGTGCTTCAGCCAAAACAAGGGATAAGACTTGGGCCTGCCGAAAGCATAAGTTCGACCTTCGGATCGCTCTTTGGGCTTGGGTTTAAAAGCCGCTTTCTCCTCAGCCGTTTTCGGAGGAGGAAGGTACTCTTTCGCCTTATTGAAGTGGGCCTCGTACTGGCGGACCTTGCCAAGGAACATGGGGCCGAAGATCGACATAGCGAGACTTTTTGCGTCGAGCTGGGGAATTTTAAAGCGGCTCTTAAGATCGGCGATATCCTTATCAACGAAGTCTTTGAGCTGATTGATATTGGCTTGCCAGGTTTTCAGGTCGGATCCCACCGCGTCGCCGGTGGCTTTCACGTTTTTCACCTTATCGTCGACGTCGCGAACGAGGGACTCGATCTGCTGAACGCTCTGTTGGACCTCGGCGGGGTTGGTAAAACCGTCGAGCTTGATCGCCTTAGCGCGCTTCTCAATCTCCTTGAGTTCGTCGGACTTGGGCAGCTTCGCAATGCGCTCGTCCCACTCCTTCTGCTTCTTGGCTAGCTCGTCCTGCAATTCTTTGATTCGGACTTGCGATTTCAGTGAGTCCTGGATGTTTTTAAGTTGTTCTGAGGGGTCGGCGCCGCTGAGAAGAGCCGCCGCATCTCCGAGGACATTCTGTTTAAATTTCTCTTCGGCAGCTTGCAGGGCCTGAGCTTTGAGCTTGTCGGCAGCACTGGGCTCATTCGACGGAGGCGGTGGGGGCACAACATATCCAGGGCTCGCCCGCTTCGTGCCGAGAGCAATATCGAGGATTGAGGCCTCGTCGATGGCGACTTTGGCGCGGAGGAGGGCGTCCCAACTCATTTTCCATTTGATGGCGCCGATTTCGAGGGCGTTGTGGGTGGGGCGTTCCGGATTAGTGAGCTGAATCTTTCGGATTTCGAGTGAGGCACTGAAAAAGCTCGTCGTGAGGTGGCCGATGTTCACTTCGGCCCCATTGGCGTCTGTGCCGAGCTTTTGCAGGGCGAGACGCGCGTGAGTATCGAAGAACAGCGCGAAGTAGATCCAGATAAGAGCAACGATGACGGAAAAAGGGATAATGGCCTCGAAGCGAATCGGGCCCGGCGACTTCTTTTTCTTGGGTGTGTCCGAGGTGTTTGACATGGCTTGGACTCCTTAGCCGTAGAGTTGGTCGTAGGTCGCGTAGAACTTGTAGAGGCTAGTCGCTTGGACGGCCTTCCAGAATTTGGTCTGTTGAAAGCGCGCCACGACGGCTTCACGGTATTTGGCAATGGCGATGCGCGAAGCGAAGAACACGATCGGCGAAAGCGCAATCGCGACCAGGCCGGAGCCCATGACGATCGAATTATTGAAACGAGTCAGGGGCACCAACGGCATATTGTACATTTCCGTAAACAGCGGCGTCAGGCTTTCGTTTTCGAGCACGGCCTGGCCGATCGCGTGGTGAAGGGGGTCGAGGATCCACGCGATGAAGGAAAAGAAGAATGCGAAGATCGTCGCGGCGCCGATTTGGATTCGAAAAAAGAACAACACCGTGATGACGAGTAAGGTTTGAAGCGAAAGTGCCGGCGCGAAGCCCAAGATCAGGCCGCAAGCAATGCCGGCGGCAATCTGGTTAGTGCCCTTGTCGGAGTTGAGGAGTTTAAGAAAACCGAAGATCTGCTTGAGCAAAAACGTCATGCTGTACCTCTTCGCGGATGAGTGGAAAGGCTAGCGAGTTCGCGGGACTCGGACGAGGCGCGTTGCGATGCGTTGACTGAAGTGAGGAACGGCGAGACTTTGGTTTCGCTAAGGCGTTCTCGAGAAACGGACGTGTGTACCCTTAGCGAAGGAGCCTCGAATGTCAGTGAACTCACTTCCCTACTTGGATCTCAAGCCACAATACCGGGCGATGGAAAAAGAGATCAATGCTCGGATCCAGACCGTGTTGAATCATGGTCAGTTCATTTTAGGACCGGAAGTGGTGGAGTGCGAGAAGGCCTTGGCAGAATTTACGGGTTCCAAGTTTTGTCTCACGGCGGCCAGTGGTACGGACGCCTTGATGATGGCGCTCATGGCCTTGGGGGTAGGGCCGGGAGACGAAGTCATCACGACTCCCTTCTCCTTTTTTGCCACGGCTGAAGTGATCTCTTTGGTGGGGGCAAAGCCCGTCTTTGTTGATATTGAGGATGTCTCTTACAACTTGGATCCGGCCAAGATCGAGATGGCCATCACGCCTCGCACCAAGGTCATCATGCCTGTGTCGCTCTATGGGCAGCCGGCTGATTTCCGCGAAATCGAAGTGATCGCGGCAAAGTACGGAATCACGGTGGTTGAAGACGCCGCTCAAAGCTTTGGCGCTCGCTACGAGGCGGCGGGCACGAAGCGGTCCGGCGCTTTGGGGCGAATCGGTGCGACATCATTCTTTCCCGCGAAGCCGCTCGGATGTTACGGGGATGGGGGAGCGGTCTTCACGGATGACCAAGGTATGTTTGAGCGTATGTCACGGATTCGCGTGCATGGGCAGTCGGCTCGCTATCATCATACGGAGCTCGGCATCAATGGTCGCTTGGACACTTTGCAGTGCACAGTTTTGACTGAAAAACTGAAACGCTATCCGTGGGAAATTGAGCAGCGACAGAAGGTCGCGGCCCGGTATTCGGCGGGGTTGAGTGGTTTGGCGCCGAAGTTGATTATTCCTGTAGTTCGCTCAGGGCGTGATTCGGTGTGGGCTCAATATACGGTCTTGGTCGATGATCGAGACGCGTTTGCGGCTAGGCTTAAAGAGTTGGGAGTGCCGACATCTGTGCACTATCCTTCGCCCCTTCATCATCAGCCCGTCTATGCAGATTTGAAGGCTCTTTATCATTGCCCGGTCGCAGAGCGCGTGAGTGCGAAGTGCATCAGTCTGCCGCTGTACGCGGATATGCCGATGGAACATGTCGAGCGTGTGATCGAGGCTGTGAAAAAAGCTGTGCTCTGATTTTACGAGCGCTTGAAGAGTCGCGGAGCTCGCCAGCAAAGGCTGAGTGCGAGGCTTAGGATGATGAGGCTCAACCAGAGAGCGGGGCCTCGCGCTGGAAACACGTCTGCCGCGATTTGTGAATTCCAGTATTGAAAATTCAGAAAGTGCGAAAGATCACAGCGCATGCTGCCGCTTTGGGCGCCCGCATAGTTCGAGGCAACACTCCAAATCGCGAGCGGTGAAAGTGCGAGAAGCACGCGGTGAGACGCATGCGCCAGTCCGATTAGGCTCAGCACATAAATCGGCATGAGGTAGCGTGCACCAAACTGACAGTGTCCGATGGTCTCCATGCCGACGATGTACAGGAGGATCGGTCCGAGAAATGCGAACTTCAAGCGGATCAGCTCCAGAAGTTTGGCTTGCGGCGCGAGATGGCGAGCTGCAATCAAGACGGCCGCACCTGTCAACGGCGCATAGACCCAAAGACTGAGCTCGCCCCAGCCAAAATACGTGATGAGTTTGTCCACGAGGTTGGCGAGTGAAGGTTTGAAATAGGTGTCAGCATAGTCGCCGGCGATATTGGCCGGCATCCATGGAGAGCCGAAGGTGAGCCAGTTGTAGAACAAGTTCGGTGCGAGGCCCGGAATGAAGCCGACGAGGAACTTGATCAAGATTCCAAGATCGCGCCGCGAGTGCCATAGGACGAGAGCTGCGATGCCCAACACCCCGGGTGCGACGAGCAGGGAAAAGAAGGTGCTGACAGCGAGTAGAAATGAAGCCGTGATCAAACGGGAATTGAGCCAGGCGAGGAAGGCCCATGTCACAAAACACATCGCCATCGTGTCGTGATGGGCGACACCGCTATAAACCCAAAGTGGCGTCCCGAGAATAGTGAGCAGGGCGAGTGTGAGGTTGAGGCCTTGGCGCGTGGGGGTGAGTTGCTCAAAGATGATGAGCAGGCCGAGGGCGATCAGCGCCACCGCCAGAGTGCCCGAGAGCCAAGTTGTCCAGGCGGCTGCGGTTATGAATTGCTCAGCGAAGCTTGGTCCCAGAGTCTTCACGATTGCGTAAGCCGCCGCACTCCAAAAGAATTGACCCGGTTGCTTGGCGGGATGCAGTGAGGAGTTGTGAGCGAAGACGTCGCCTTGAGGATTCAGTTCCGGAACGGCGGAATGACCGAGCTCGAGTGCTCCTCGATCCACCAGTGCCTCGGCTCCAGCCAGCTGGAGTCCGTAGGCACGCAGATCGCCCTCGCGAATGAATCCGGCCAGAAGAACCCAAACCCAAACAAAGAAAATCGCATGCCGGAGTTTCATGTTTCGATTTTGCTCGCAGCTTGACCGTGGGTTCGGAGATTGAGCAAGTGAGTGGTGAGCAGATTTTCGAGCTGTTGTTGAACGAAGGGTAAGTCATGTTTCTCTCGAACAAGAGCTTGCGCGGTTTTCGCGAGATGGTGCCAGGATGTTGAGTCTTGCAGTGCGCGTTCGAGGCTCGAGATCAGAGAAGATGTGGAGCGCGGTTCGAAAAGCCAACCTGTTTCACCTTCGCGAATCACTTCAGGAGACCCACCCGAGCTCGTCGCGAGAGAGGGAACGCCCGCCGCCATCGCCTCGAGAAGAGACAGCGCGAAGCACTCTTTGTAAGTGGGAAGCACGTTTAAGTCGAAGGCGTGGAGATACTTGTAGGATTGCGGCAGAGCGCCGGGCATGTGCAGTTGATGGCGTGTCGGAGAGTGGCGGAGAGTCTCGGTGAGTTCGTCGTGCAGTCGCACGGCTTTGGGGTCATCGCTGGTCGGAGCGCCAATCCATACAAAGTGCAGGCGAGGGTCACGCGCCGACAAAGACTGTGCAGCAGCGAAAAATTCCCTCGTACCTTTGCCGGCGTCAACTCGGCCCACAGCACCGATCACGAGGGCATCATGTGGAAGTTGGAGTGCAGATCGTGCGGCCGGACGCTCCATGAGTTCGCTTTGGATCTTGGTGAGATCTCGACCATAGGGAAGGAGCGCAAAACGAGCGGAAGGAACGGGCAGATACCTCTTAAGAGTTTCGAGGTGAGGACGAGACGAAGCCAATACGAGATCAACTTGCGAGTAAGGAATGGAGTGGAGCGGGTCTCGTTTGGAATGATCAATCCAAATGTGAGGTTGGAGAATGATCAATGGCCGTCGCACCAAAGCGCTGCGGTCAAAGCGAGCGACGAGTTTTCGAGCGGCAATTCGCCACCAAAAGGCCTTGAGTTCTTGAGTGGAGTGCAGATGGAGAACATCAAACTTGAGGTCAGGCCAAAGGGTGTGAACTTCCAGTTGTTCAATCTGAGCCTTCGCGGCGAGAGCGGTTGAGCCAGCTGTGAAAAAGTGCACATCATGTCCGCGCTGCTTTTGAAAGAGCGCCGTCTGCAAGGCGTAGGCTTCGGCGCCAGAGAAGCTTGGCCCTGTCGAGATGTGCAGAATTCGTCTCATGACGGGAAGGTTTTTTGGTAGAAGTCGTGAACGGCTTGGGTGATCCGCGCTTGATCTTCGGCTCGCAGCTCGGCGTGAAGTGGCAGACGGACCAAGCGATCCGAGAGTTGCTCGGTCTGTGTGAGCTGACCGTGAGCTCGTGAGAAGCGCCGGCCCGCGGGGCTCGTGTGCAAGGGAACGTAGTGGAAGGGAGCTTGGATCTTGAGATCTTTGAGGAACTGAATCAAATGCGTGCGTTCCTCGAGCGAATTCGTGATGAGGTAGTACATGTGGGCGTTGTGCTCACAGTTTGATGGTACAAAAGGGCGCCGGACGCCATGGCGCTCGAGACTGATGAATTCCCTATGGTAGATCTCCCAAACTTTCAAACGCTGTTGGGTGATTTCTTGGGCGCGCTCGAGTTGAGCCATCAGAAGCGCGGCGAGGAGATCACTGGGAAGGTACGACGAGCCCACGTCAACCCAAGTGTACTTGTCGACCTGGCCGCGAAAAAACTGCGAACGGTTGGTCCCTTTCTCGCGAAGAATCTCAGCTCGAAGGGCGAGTTCTTCATGGCGAACCAATAGGGCTCCCCCCTCACCGCTGACGAGATTCTTTGTTTCATGAAAGCTCAGGCAGCCGAAGTCGCCCATGGCGCCGAGAGCGCGCCCTTTGTACTTCGCCATGAGGCCCTGAGCCGCGTCTTCGACAACTTTGAGTTTATGTCGCTCGGCGAGAGCGAGAATGCTGTCCATCTCACAGGCGACACCTGCGTAATGTACGACAAAGATGGCTTTAGTCTTCGGCGTGATGGCGGCTTCAATTTTGTTTTCGTCGATGTTCAGAGTGTCGGGACGAATGTCGACAAAGACGGGTTGGGCCCCTCGCAAAACCACAGCGTTCGCTGTGGAAACGAATGTGAAGCTCGGCATGATGACTTCGTCGCCAGGTTTGAGATTACAAAGCAGAGCCGACATTTCGAGTGCGGCGGTGCAGGAGTGAACGAACAAAGCATGCGCGGAGCGAGTGTTGTCCTTGAGCCAAGCATGCACTTGATGTGTGAACCCTCCGTCGCCCGAGAGGTGTCGAGACTCCAACGACTGACGCACATAAGCCCACTCGCGTTCGGTGATCGACGGAAGGTTGAAGCGCAGGAGGTTGGATGACATAAAGGGAATTTGCGCGAATTTGGCCGGATTGGCGAGATTTTTGGCGAGTTTTCGGCGAGGATTTCTGGGGGTTTTGTGCGCCGCGTGGCATGGGTCAGAGTGGGAGCCTTAGGGGACTTGGTTGTCGGTCTGGCTGGCCTCGCGGAGGCCATGCAAAGGTTCTCCGATGCCGAGTTTGTTGTCGTGGGCTCCAAGCTTTGGACGGAGATTCTACAACCTGCGGCATGGCCGGGTCTTGTGGCGATCGAAGCTGTGGAGCGGCGGGGCGGGGCTCCCGAAAGATTTGAGGTCGAAGCAGGGGCCTGGGTGAGCCGAGGTGTCCTTGGAGATTTGCGAAAGGCGCTCAGCGATTGCGATGTCGTGGTGGACACGCGTGTCGACTCACTTCGCTTCGCGATCGAGGCCTGGCGTGAGGGTGTTTCCGAGAGATGGGGCATGGCGCCGCCTTGGGCGGCCTGGCTCTTCACCCACGCCGCTCCTCACTATGGTAAAGACCCTCTGCTCCATGAGCGCGATGTGCCTTTGTTGATCCTCGATGCCGCTCGCAAGGGCTGGGCGCGATTTCGGTCAGAGGCCTCAGCCGACGATTTGCGGCGGAGTGTGAAGTTGTCTCCCGGAATTGCGCGTTGGCGGCTTCTGGGCCTTCCGGCGATGCGACATTCGATGCGCGATCCATCCTCCTCAGGTTCTGCGGATGTGAATGTGCTCAACCCCACCTCCTCGCGGCGAGAAAAGGCCTGGCCGAGCCAGAAGTTTCGAGAGTTTCTGTATGCGAGACCTGTTGATGAAAAATGGATTGTCGTGGGAGCACCCCATGAAACCGAATGGTTGAGGGAGGTTGCGGGAGAGCGTTTTCGAATCGTCCAGCCTCAAACCATCGGTGAGCTGTTTCAATTATTGGCCCAGGCTCGAGGTCTATTGACCAACACCTCGTCGATGCAATTTGTAGCGGCCTCGGCCGGCTGCCCTGTTGTGACTCTCATGGGTCGAGCTGATCCGCGAATTTGGGGGCCAGTGGGTCCCCATGATGTTTATGTACGCGGACAAGAGCCTCAGGAGCTTGAAGATCTTTTTGCGCGCGAGCAGGCGGCCTATGCATCGATTGAAGTCGAGCAAGTTCGACGAACTTGGGAGAACCTGAAGGTGCGAAGTATGGGTTCTCCATCTCATCTTCGTTGAGGGTGGAGGGCTCAGCTCGCCGCTTCACGCAAGTGCGAAATGTTGAATTCGGCACTTGGCGAGATGATGGCGAGTGGACTTTGTTCGTCGAGTTTCTCGAGCTTTTCGGCATCCCAGATGGAAAAGTGCGCGCCACCGCCGAGGATCACGTTTCGGGGACCGGTTGCACCAAGTCCAGCAAAGGTCACTCTGTAGGGGAAGTCTAAAACTTTGATCAAGCGCCGAGAGTCGACATCAAAGACAAAAGCTTTGTTGAGATCCGGTAGAGTTCCCCAGACCTGACCGGTATTCGGGTGATACACCATGCTCAAGAGTTCGCTCTGACGAAGCTCATCGGGAAACATGAACTTATCCGCGCGCAGACTCTGCAAATCCAAAAAGACAAGCGCGGGATCCACCAGTTTCTGTGACCGACGCGTGTTGGAGCTCCAGATGCTCCATCGCGGCAAGGTGGTCGAAGTCTGAGAAGGGGAGGAATCTTGAATCAAGATGAAGTGGGCCATGCCTCGCCATTCGTCGATTTCAAACAGGCTGGGCAGTTTCTCGATTTTTCCTGAGACGGCGTCATGGACGCCAAACCGAGAGCCGCTGCGCTGAAGGCCTGCCATCCCCATGACGATGTGGTCATGTCCGATCGCGAGCATCTCGTGAGGGAACCCAGCCTCGAGGGGATGCGACTGCACAATCTGTAAGTTTTCGAGTTCCACTTCAATGAGACGGCCATGCGCCATTCGCGAGCCACGACGTTGGCTAGCTGAGATCAGGGCCGTCGATGTTCCGTCGGGACGCGAGCGGTAGACGACATGTCCCTGGAGAACATGACCATCGGGAAGCTCGAGTCGACGCACTTCTTTTTGCTCGCGCCAATCAATCAGGGAGGCAAGTCCCGTTCGGCTGGAAACGGCGAGGGCGCGATGCGGTAGGTGGGGAATGGGATTCACGGAGTGTGCGGGCACCGAAATCGGAAATTGCTGTAGCCTTCGGCCTCGCTCATCGATTCGAAAGGCGAAGGCCCCCGCCGACGACAGGTCATATTGCGCCGCTTTTTGCGTTTTGTAGCTAGCGCCTAGAAACAATCGAGTTGTCTCGGAGTCGGCAAGGGGAGTCGCAAGAGGCGGCTCAGGGTGGGGCCAAAGGCGATGGACTCCCCATGCTGTTGCGAGGGCCCCCGATGTCCAAATAGCTGAGGTCCATATGAAATGACGTCGCGATTTCAATTTCACCCCGAGGACTCCTTAGTCTTCAGCTTAGGCCTGCCACTCAAAAAAATAACTCAAAAAGCGACGAATGCGTGAGACTTCCGTGGGGCGAGTCTGGTTCGGTCGGGACCGGTTGGCGTGGGCCTCGGTCGGATGAAGTGTTTGAGAGCCTACGTCTCAAGGTGAGACATCTCATATCCGAGAGTGCCTTATCAAAGCTCAATCCGCAAAGAGCATATTCAGCTCGAGCTGCGCGGGAAGCGACTCGGCCACAGGGCAAGTCCGTGCGATAACTTCGAGACGCTGACGATCTGCGGTTGTGAGATCATGAGGCAGTCGAATGAGAAGATCGAGTCGTGAAATTCGGCGTGGCTGAGCGGCCATATGTTTTGTGACTTCAGCCGAGGCGCCTTCAAGGCTTAAGCCCTCTTTTTCTGCCGCAATGGCCATGACCGTCAGGGCGCAACTGGCCAGACCTGCCGCGACCAAATCTGTGGGAGAGAAGCTTTCACCTCGACCGTTGTTGTCGCGAGGCGCATCTGTCTGCAGTTCGCGCCCTGAGGGCGCGTGAATCAGCTGGACGCGCTTTTCGCCAAGATACTGCGCAGAGATTTTCACCATGGATCGACCTCAGGCTGTCAGATCAATCAAACGCCGAAGCTAGAGCCGCAGCCGCAAGATTTCGCCGCATTGGGATTGTTGAAAATGAAACCTTTGCCGTTGAGGCCACCTTCGTAATCGAGTTCCATGCCGACCAAATACAAAAAGCTTTTCGAGTCGATCGCGAGTTTGGCGCCGTGAGACTCGAACACTTTGTCTTGAGCGTCGAGCTTGTCATCGAAGTCGAGCTTGTAGCTCATGCCCGAACAGCCACCCGGAACCACCTTGACGCGAAGAACGGCCTCAGGGGCCACCTGGGATTCGGATTTGAGTCGAAGAATTTGGCGAGCCGCGGTTTCACTCATTTGGATCATGAAACCTAGTCTAGCAAAGTCTTTGAAAGACGGCAAAACTGTCGCGAGGCGGAACCCTAAGAGTTTGGGGTGGCTTGGACAGGAGGCCGATTGGCGGGGGCTCAGCTGAAATTTAAGCGGTTTCTGGCGCCCGCTGAGGGAGCAGAGGCGGGTCTAAATTGGGTCAGGCGGACCTGTCAGCTTCGAGGTTTGGACGGTCGAGCGCTTTTGGCTGTGGACGAGGTCGAGGCCCCTGAGTCTTGGTCACAAACCGCCGTGGAAATTGTCGCTCGTCAGTACCTGCGGCGCACGGGGGTACCTGGGATCGGCGCTGAGAACTCGCTGCGGAGCCTTGTTCGGCGTGTGACTTCGAGTCTGCGTATGTGGGGCGAGAAACATGCTTACTTTGCCTCTGCCGAAGACGCTCGCTGTTTTGAAGAAGAGTTGGCGAGGCTCGTCTACGAGCAGCGCGCGAGTTTTAACTCGCCCGTTTGGTTTAATGTGGGTCTGTTTGATGCCTATGGGATTCGCGGTTCGGGCAAAGCTTTTGCGAGCGAGGGCCCACAAGGTGATCTCCTGGAAGTTGACGGGGCCTATGTGAGACCGCAGGCTTCGGCGTGTTTTATTCAGAGTTTGCGCGATGACTTGCCGTCGATCTTTGAGCTGCTTTCGCAAGAAGCTCGTCTCTTCAAATACGGAAGCGGAACGGGGACGAACTTTTCAGTTTTGCGATCTTCGTCCGAAGCACTTTCCAGTGGTGGTACTTCATCGGGCCTGATGAGTTTCTTGGAGGTCTTCGATCGGGCCGCTGGTGCGACGAAATCGGGTGGTACAACTCGTCGTGCGGCGAAGATGGTCTGCCTCGACGTGGATCATCCCGAGATCTATGAGTTTGTTCGCTGGAAAGCGCGCGAGGAGGAGAAAGCGCGTGTATTGATGGGTGCTGGTTTTTCCGGCGGCATGGATGGCGAGGCCTATCGCAGCGTATCTGGGCAAAACTCGAACAACTCCGTTCGCATCACCGACGCGTTCTTAAGGGCGGTCGAGCGCGATGAGATGTGGCCGCTGCGAGCTCGGCATGATGGCGGCGAATTGCGACGTGTTCGAGCGCGCGACTTGTGGAATGAAATCGCCCAGGCGGCTTGGTCCTGTGCAGATCCGGGCGTGCAGTTTGAGGATGTCATTCAGAAGTGGCACACGTGCTCGGCCACAGGTCCGATCCGAGCGTCGAATCCTTGCTCGGAGTTTATGTTTCTGGACGATTCGGCTTGTAACTTGGCTTCGCTCAATCTCGTGACTTTTGTGGACCTCGGCGGCTCGACTCCGCAATTTCGGGTGAGTGAGTTTCTGCATGCTGTGCGCGTTTTGGTGGTGGCCCAAGAGATCTTAGTAGGCTTGTCGGGCTATCCGACGCGAGCGATTGCGGCGAACTCTCGAGATTATCGGCCCATCGGTTTGGGATATGCCAATCTGGGTGGAGCCCTCATGCGTCAGGGCCTACCCTACGATTCAGAGGCGGGCAGGCAGTGGGCCGCCGAGGTCACAGCACTCATGGGTGGAGAAGCCTATCGTGTGAGTGCAGAAATGGCGGCAACGGATCTTGGTGCTTTTCCTGGTTTTGCGATCAATCGCGAGCCCATGTTGAATGTGCTGCGGATGCACACAGAGGCCGCTGAGGCATTGGCGTCGAAGAGTCCGGCGCGTCGTGAGGTGGCGAGCGCGGCCCTTTTCGCTTGGCGGGAGGCTGAGCGTTTGGGTCAGCAATCGGGATTTCGGAACTCACAAGTGACAGTGCTCGCGCCAACGGGAACCATCGCGTTGATGATGGATTGTGACACCACGGGAATCGAGCCGGATTACGCTTTGGTAAAGCATAAGCGTTTAGCGGGTGGCGGCGAGTTGCGAATTGTGAATCAGAGCGTGCGGCAGGCCTTGCAGAGTTGTGGTCTGAGCTTGCCGCAGATCGAGGCCTCGGTGAATCGCTTGGAGCAGGGAGAGTTGCCCTCTCAACTGTGCGATGAGGGACTGTTGCCAAAGCTTGCGGTGCATGTCCTCGCTTGTGCCAACGAGATTACGGCTCAAGGGCATTTACGCATGATGGCCGCTGTGCAGGGTTTTCTCTCCGGTGCGATCTCTAAAACTGTGAATATGCCAATGGATTCCACGGTCGAAGACGTCGTCGAGGTTTTCTTGTTGGCAAGGCGCCTGGAGCTGAAGGCTGTGGCGATCTATCGAAATCACTCGAAGGGCACTCAGGTCTTGTCACAGGCCACTGGTTCACCAGTCTCGGTACCGCAGGTCAAAGCTTCTTCGATTGAGCCGGCGAAAGATGAGACGGGAAAGTGGTCGCCGGCCTGTGGAGAATGTGGAGGAGAGACGTTGATCGCAGGCAGTTGTTGGGTCTGCTCCAGGTGTGGTCATTCCGTGGCTTGCTCTTGAAAACTTAAATTCGACTCTCTCGGTTCGCTTCCTCATTTTGTGGAGGTTGAAAAGTTCAAGTCGTCAAAGTTGAGCGTAAGCTGAGGCGTGAGGTTCTCCGCTCGAACTTTCTTGGCAAAGAGACGCACGGCACCCCTAAGCAGTTCGCCCAACAAGATCGTCGTCGCGACTTGAACTGCGAGCAAGATTTGACGGGGCCGCGAGACCACGCTGCGAGTACGCGTCGCGTGCGCCCCCTCCGCGAGAAGCTGCTGACCGATCTCGCGGTAGAGAGTTTGTGCAACAGCGACGGCGAGTCGTGCACGAAGCGGGAGATCTTGCCAGCCCTGTTCTGCCATTCGATAGCTCTCCTCTGCCCATGCGAGCAGAAACTGCGCCTGGCGATAGGCGATCGTCTCATTGAAGTCTGAAGATTGTTGAGGCTCGAGATTCTGTGGGAAGTACTGACGGCCCCTTTGATGATCTTCAAAAAGATCGCGAGCGATGTTGGTGAGCTGCAGGGCTCGGCCACAAGCTGCCGCCCTCGTCAGCACTCGGCGCTGATACTCAAGCTCGGCCGCGCTCGAAGAGGACGGCGTGTCGCGACGGCTAAGGAGAATTCCCGTGATGTGACACATCGTGAGTCCAACGACGCCTGCAACACGAAAGCAATACAGATCGAGTTCAGTCAGCGTTGCGGGTCGAAAGCCTTGCGCGTCCATGAGCTGACCGAGAATCAACTCGCGAGCATAGACTTGAGGTAGTTTAAAGTTCGCTTCGAGATCACGCCAAGATTGCAGAGCCTCTTGAAGAGTCTCATCGAGAGTTTCATTTGGGAGTTCGCCATTTTTTGGGCCTCCCTGATCGATCGCTTCCAGGAGGGCCATGGCTCTTTGGCGAGCAACGGTTGGAGACGGTGCTTCATCAATCGCGTCATCAACGATTCGACAAAACGTGTAGAAGTCCCGAGTCGCAAGCAGTTGTCGGCGACTAAAAAGTAGCGCAGCAAAACTAAATGTGCGCGATCCTCGACGAAAGCGCTCCATCTTCGAGAGTGAAGGCGAAGGCTCCAAGCTCGATGAACTCAAAGTGTCGCCTCAGGCGAGGGTGTCGAAGAACTTCTTCGCGGAGGTGTTGAGGTTCGAGCCGTCGGCTTGAGGTCGTCAATGACGAGCTGAGCTGTCGCTTCGGCTGATTTCACGACACCGGGCACTCCGGCTCCGGGATGTGTGCCGGCGCCAACCACATAAAGCCCTTTCAGACGATCGTCGCGGTTGTGGGTGCGGAAATATGCACTCTGAGTCAGCACGGGCTCCAACGAGAATGCCGAGCCCAAATGGGCGTTGAGTTCAGAGTTAAAATCTTGGGGAGTGAAGATCTTTTGCGTGACGATGTTTTCACGGAGGCCAGGGATATACTTTCGCTCCATGTAATTGATGATGGAATCCGCATATCGGGGACCTTCGACTTTCCAGTCGATGTCCATGTGACCCAAATGTGCGACGGGCGAAAGAACATAGAAGGCTTCGCAGCCTTCCGGAGCGAGGCTCGGATCGCTCACGGTCGGAGCATGAAGGTACAATGAGAAATCTTCTGGCAGGTTCACCTGCATATCGCCGTAGGTGTTGAAGATCTCATCGAGAAGTCCCTTGTAGCGCGGTCCAAAAAGAACATTGTGATGCGCGAGGTGTGGGTATCTATTCTTCGTGCCAAAATAGATGAGAAACAACGACATGGAATGCCGAGCATTTTCCAATCGCCGCGCTGTTGATCGGGCGCGGTCTTCCCCCTTGAGGAGATCGCGATAAGTGTGGACGACGTCGGCGTTCGAAACGACGGCATCGCAGGTCCAAGTCTCGCCCTTCTTTGTGCGAACGCCGACCGCCTTCCCATCGCGCGTGATGATGTTTTCGATAGGAGACTGTAATTCAATTTTGCCGCCGAGGTCTTCAAAGAGACGGACAAGCCCTTGCACAAGCGCTCCTGTGCCGCCCTTCGGGAAGTAGACTCCCCAGTTTCGTTCTAAGAAATGAATCAGCGTGTAGATTGAGGAGGTCTCAAAGGGATTGCCGCCCACCAAGAGAGAGTGAAAGCTAAAGGCCTCGCGCAGGTGTTCGTCTCGGATAAATCGAGAGACCGTGTTGTAGACGCTTCGGTGAGCTCCCAGTCGGATCAACTGGGGCGCGACCTTAATCATGCTCCAGAGATCGAGAAATGGAACGTGCGCGAGTTTCGTGTAGCCCTCATCGAAGACTTCTTTCGTGTAAGAGAGAAAGCGCTCATAGCCCTCAAGATCGCCAGGTGATTTGGAGCGAATTTGTGCTCGTGTGGCGTCCAGATCTTGAGAGTAATCAAAGCAGTAACCGTCATCCCAGAAGAGCCGATAAAATGGCGATACGGGCATCAGTTCGACGTAGTCGCGCATCGGACGTTGGGCAGTCTTGAACAAGTCCTCGATCACCGTTGGCGCTGTGATGACTGTGGGGCCCGCATCGAACGTGAAGCCATCCTGACGGTAAACGTAGGCGCGGCCGCCCGGTGCGTCTCGCTTTTCAAAGATCTTCACATCGCAACCGGCGGCTTGAAGACGAATGGCCGAGGCCAAGCCGCCAAATCCTGAACCGATCACTGCGACTTTAGGTCGTGATGTTTGAGAGAGATTTGAAGCCATAACTGCAACTCACTTTCTGGGCGAGATCTTGAAGCTCGCGACACAATTGATAAGCGTAAGGAATCTTCTCGTGATCGGGTGCGCTCGCTTGATTTTCAATATACTCAGCGAGCGAGTCCTGCCACAGGTCGAAGGCTCGAGAAGCGGCATTGAATACGAAGTTGGTCTCAAAGACGAAGTTTTGTAGCGGCCCTGGTTCAGGGAGCTTCGCCACACATGAGTTGAGTCGATCGAGCTGACCAGTCTCGGCCGCAAAAGCCCATGGCCAGCAAAGCCGACCGGCCCCGACATCTTCAAACGCCTTTTCTCCTGCGAAATGCGGTAGCAGGTTTCCCAAGTCGTCAAAGCGCTGCAGAGTCACGCCCAGTTCACTGACGATGGACCGAAGTGACTCGAGTTGATGAAGATTTGTTGCTCCCGCCGCCCGGGCGCCGACCTCGACAGCCAAAGCCATGAGGGCGCCGGTTTTTAGACGACTCACCTTGGGGCAGAGTTCCTGAACCTGCTCGGCACTCAGGTCTTGTGCGCGAAGCGAAAGATCAAGAGCTTGGCCTTCATGGGCCTCGATTAACGTCGCGTGGGCTTGCCGGTGAATACCGAGTTCAATCGCAGGTGCGATCTGCGCTTGCTCGAGCCTTTGGAAAGCTTTGAAGTAAATAGCATTACCGGCATTGATCGCGAGCGGTGTACCGATGAGGCGATGTAAGCAAGGGCCCCCACGGCGAACCAAACTGTGATCTTGAACATCATCGACAATGAGTGAGCCGAGGTGCAGGTCTTCGATGAAGTCTTCGAGGGATCGCGAAGTTTCGGGCGCGAGGGTCTCTTCACCTCGCCAGGCTCTCCAGCCCAAAGCAATGAGTTGAGCTCGAAAGTGCTTGCTGGGGCGCTGGCGAAGTTCCTCCAGGGGTTCCCACAGGGAATCGTGGACGATCTGATCAGCCAATGTGGAGTCGGCGCAGCTCGGCTCGAACTTCGAGGGCGACCGCAAATGGCGCGCATGATCGCGTGCATTTACGTTGGAATCGACAGCGATTCGCAGCGCTCGATTTTCATGCTCGGTTCGATAAGCCATGCGAACTCCGATCCCTTGGTCGATCAATCCCTAGAGCTCGCTTTCGAGCTCGATCTTTCCATCAGCCGATTCGAATTCGGCAGGGGCAGTTCCTTCGCGTCGCTTTCGCCGCGGAGAAACTTTCCTTGCACCTCTGCAGCTGACCAGCATCTCCGCGCGAAATCCCACGGGGGAGTTCGCGCCGACGATCTTGGGGCGGGTTTGGTACTTCCTATCACTTCTCTTAGGCGAGCGAGCCCATACTTTCCCCTCGTGCCTCAGACCACTGCTTCAAGGCACGGGAGACGCGAACCGGCGGCTTGCCGCCAAGAATCCGCATGCGATCGGAAGCTGAAGTTGTGCCTGCGTAAAAGCGCTCGATGACATCCTCCGGGAGGCCATAGAAGTGCTCTAACACTTGATACCTCAAACAGGGTTCTGCAGCCTTAAATAAAAAGCGATTCAACATTCGGTAAAATGTCTGGCGGTCCGCCCAGATTTTTCTCTCGCGACGGAGTTCGGCTCGGACTCGGCCGCTTCGCAATTCAGGAATTTTCGAAATGAATTCGGCTGTACGGATGGCGTCGGGAAACGAGTAGCCCGTCACCGTGTGGAACCATGCTGAGCCTGTTGAAATTCGAATGGGCGAGAAGTCATCAAAATTTTCATTGCTCAGTTCGAGCAAAGAAGCATCCATTTGATCGACCTCGGGCTGCGTGAGTGGTAGGGGTAGCGATCCGTGCTCTTTGCGTTCAATCTCTTCGATTTCCCAACCCCGTCTTTCAGCATAAGCCACAATGCTCTTTTCAATTCGCGCCCAGTTCAAATCGGGCGTGTCGGAGTAATAGGTTTCTTCGACTAAAAGCCGTCTTTCGTCCCAAGGTAGGCAATAGAAAAAGCGGTAACCATCAATTTGCGGCACGCAAGCGTCTTTGAGTATGGGCCTCTCGAGTCCATGCGGGCCCCTAAGTCGGACGTCGAAACCGATGAACTTTTGCCAAGCACAAACAGCGCCGGAAAAGCCGGGCTGGGTTTCGCCTTCGCGTATGCGAAAGTCTTCCGCGCGCATGCCTCGTGCGTCAATCACAAGCGGTGCGGTGAGCTCGAGAGACTCGCCATCTCTTTCGATTTTCACGTTGTAGTCAGTGAGGGAATGAACCTTTGTGTTCAGCCAGACTTGCGACCCCAATCGATCCATCAAAACTTCGTGAAAGCGTTCCGAGCGGATCGAATGATAGGGCCGCTCCAGAATGCGCTCGCGACGAGGGAAGTGGACCGAGTGCGAAGACCAGCTCTTGGAGATCAAGGGTTGAATCCACGCCATCGGCGATTCGCGTTCGCCGGACTTCGAGGCCGATCGCTGGTTGAGTCCGCCTGTCAGGTCAGTTTCGTGGAAACTCCATGTGTGGTTCCCGCCGAGAGCGGAATCGCGTTCGAGCAGAATCACCGTGACGTCAGGTCGAGCTGTACGAAGCCGTAAGGCGAGCAGTCCACCAGCTAATCCACCACCGACGATAATGACGTCCGCATCAGCGGCCATAATGCTCCCTCACCCGTGAATTGTCTTGGCGGACTCTCTTGATTTTGGCGGCGGAAATTGTCCAGCCTTTTGACCAATCTCTTGAAAAGCTTCCTATGATGCGCGTGGGGTATGAAATCGTCAATCTGAGCTGCAGCGGGAGGATGGCGGAAATCTGATCAAACTTGCATCAATCGAGGGCTGTAACGCGCTTTAATCTGAGGGAGTTGGCCCGGGCGGTGAGTTGGCGATCTCCAAGACGAGGCTTGACCTTGAGCGCGCGAGGTTGTTGATTCCGAGTGATTGTCGCGAGGAGGCGTATGGCGCAGCATGACACGAGCGTGAACCTGACGAGTTTTGATCTCTTCAATCCTACGGAAGAGCACAAAATGTTGCGAGAAACGATTCGATCCTTCGTCGTCGCCGAAGTCGAGCCGCAGGCCCTGGAACATGATCGTGCCGAGCGCTTCAATTTGCCTCTGTTTCGCAAGTTGGGCGAGCTGGGTCTCTTGGGGATCACTGTACCGGAGGCCTATGGCGGTTCGGGTTTAGACCCCTTAGCGGCCGTGATTGCACATGAAGAACTCTCGGCGAGCGATCCTGGGTTTTGTTTGGCCTATCTCGCCCACTCCATGTTGTTCGTGAACAACATGGCTGTGAACGGCAGCGAAGAGCAAAAGCAGCGTGTGTTGCCGAGCGTCTGCAACGGATCGGCCGTGGGTGCTATGGCCATGTCAGAGCCGAATTACGGTACCGATGTACTCGGCATGGAAACTACCGCTGATTTGAAGGGTGACCACTACGTTCTCAACGGACAAAAGATGTGGATCACCAACGGATGCATCGATGATGCAGGGACCCCCGCAGACTTTGTTTGGGTCTACGCAAGAACAGGTACAAAGAACGGCAAGCCGCAACTCTCGACATTCTTGGTCGAAAAGGGATTTGCCGGTTTTGAAGTCGGGCAGAAAATTCGCGACAAAATGGGCATGCGCGCCTCGAATACGGCGGAGTTGGTATTCAACAATTGCCGTGTGCCAAAAGAGAATCTCATTGGCGCCGAAGGTTCGTCGATGCATCACATGATGCGGAACTTGGAAATTGAACGCGTGACGCTTGCGGCAATGGCATTGGGGATCGCCCGTCGTTCCCTTGATGCTATGGTGAAGTACTCTAAGGAGCGGCATGCATTTGGGCAGCCCCTGCATAGCTTTGGGCAAATTCAACGGCATATCGCGGAAAGCTATGCGGAATACCGCGCCTCGGCTTGCTATGTATACGACACAGCTCGACGCATGCGTCTCGATGCTGCGGGCAATCGGTTGGACTCTGATGGCGTGAAGCTGATCGCGACGACGCTCGGAAAGAACATCGCCGATCGAGCGATTCAGGTTTTGGGCGGTTATGGCTACGTGGGTGAGTACGTGGTGGAGCGCTTGTGGAGAGATGCCAAGCTCTTGGAGATTGGTGGCGGTACACTCGAAGCGCATCAAAAAAACATCACGCGCGATCTGGTTCGCTAAGCGCGCGTTCGAGCAAGGGGCGCGCTTGGGTTCGGGCCCCCAACGTCGTGAGAAGCGAGTAAAGCCCCGAAGCCTTGCGATCGATGAAAATCACCTCGGTGGGCGGTAAGCGAAACTCGCGAGCGGCGATCACCGCCGCGAGTTGATCGGCGAGACGCTTTGGCAGGTCTGAAGATTTCCAATCGTAAGGCTCAAAAGATGCGTCTTGGTCAGCCGCTTTCGCATCCGTTTTCCCGCCTCGGAATGGCTCTAGTACCAATTGGCAAAGTTTGAAAAACTCATCGCGCACGATCGGGGGATCGTCCTCGCGAAGGAACCCGCAAGCGAGTCCGCCGGCCAAAACTTCTTCGCGTTGCTCATAGAGCGCTCCACGAACCATTCGCTTGTAGCTGCGCATGAATTCGGGGCTCAGTTTCCTCGTGGCTCCAAAGTCGAACAGCACAATACGGTCCGCTTCAACTCCGTCGGAGCCACGGACCACTCTGAAGTTTCCGATGTGAGCATCTGTTTGGAGTTGCCCGAATTCGAATAGCTCAAAGAGGTAGAGTTCTATGAGCGCGTGAGCGAGCTGGGTGCGGCGAGCCTCGGATAGGTCCGCGACTTCCGCTGAATCAAATCGATCGCCATCGATCCAATCCATGCTCAGGATTCGGGCCGTCGAAAACTGATGGTGAATTTGGGGAACAATAAAGCTTCCCCTGATTTTTGGGTTTTGTTGAATGGCCTGGCGAAAGCTTTCCGCGTACTCAGCTTCGCGAAGGTAGTCGAGCTCTTGGGCAAGCAAGGCCTCCACTTCTTCGATCAGGTGAGTGAGGTTGGGAATTTGGCCGAGGGCCCTGGCCATACCCATCAAAACTTTGAGTACCTTGAGGTCGGCGCGGACGGCGCGGTCCATCTGTGGATACTGAATCTTAAGAGCGAGCGGTCGGCCGCTCTCGACTTCCCGGGCGTGGTGAACTTGTCCGATGGAGGCGCAGGCACGTGGCTGTTCATCGACGGAAAGCTGCATCAGTTTTTCGCCCAACTCTTGTCGAAGTTGAGGTTCGATCTCTGACCAAGCTAACGAGGGGGCTGAGCACTGCAGTCGCTTGAGAACCAAGTTCACTTCTTCGGGTAAAAACTGTTCGCCGTAAATCGACAGCATTTGCCCGACTTTCATGGCCGAGCCTTTGAGCGCACCGAGCTCCTTGGACATTTGGTCGGCGAGAGACTTGAGGCGCAAGAGCTGGGCTTCGCGCTCCGCCTCGCTACAGGAGCTGAGTTGTGGGTCGGCGAGACTCTTCCAGAGGGCTCGGCCTTGGCCTTGACGAGCCAAATCGAACCCCAGCTTGCAAAGCGTGAGGGCACGCATGAATAGCCCTGTGCGCAGCTCGGCTTGCTCATCAATTTGGCTCATATTGGTCGAGATCGTACGGGAAGCCATATCTTCTTATTATCACTCGAAAGCGCAAAGGTCGCGAGTCTCGTCTCGAGTTTAGAAAATCTCATGTTGAACAAGAGGGGTGGGCGAGGCTCAGTTGCCCGATTTGCTTCCCCAGAGACCGCCCGAGAGCTGCAGGAGGCTGTCCAAGGTCTTTTCGGCTGATTGCACCATGTCGTGGAGTTCTTTGGCTCGCTCCGCTTGGACCGGGCAGCCGGCCTGTAGGTCTGTCGGCAGCGAAACGAGTACGCGGGTTGCGGCCGATAGGCGGGCGAGCATACGGCGCTCGCGCTTGCGCACCACATTCGAAATGACCTCGGAGATGCGCGGATTCACCTCGTAGGCGAGAGTGCCGCGATCCGTCTTTCGAGGGGCCGTGAGAATGACTTCGTACTCGAGCAAATCATTGATTGAGATCGAGGCGAGGGCCTTAGAGATCTTGAGGCGTTCACAGAGATCTGCGGCGTCGAGCGGCGATCCTGCAAGAAACAGGTGGGCCCAGATTCGCCCATGTACATTTTTGAAGCCCCAATACTCGATGAAATCGCCAATTTGCGAAACGACGTCGTCGAGCTCGGGAGAGGGTTTGTGTTTGTCGGACATTTGCTGAAGTTAGGTGAATCGGCAGGGGTCTGCAAGTGCTGCGATGTCTGAATGCTGTGGACCTGGCACATCGGTATTTAACTTTTTCTGTCATGAAGCGGTGGGATTGGTGAGATGGTCCGGTCTTGAGTTAAGCTGAGCGAATGGAAATTGTTCTTTTTTGGTATCGGCGCGACCTGCGTGATGAAGATCAGCGTGGTCTCTCTCGAGCTCTGCGGTATGCAAAGGAGCGGGGGTGCCGTGTTTTGCCCTTGTTCATCTTTGACCACGATATTCTAGGCCGCCTCGAGGATCGTGATGACGCTCGCGTGAGCTTTCTGCATCGACAGGTCACGCAGCTTGCGGAGCGCCGCCAGGGTGGATTTTGGATGTTGCAAGGGAGGCCGATCGAGGTTTGGCGCCAGATTCTCTCGGGCCAGCTCAAGGCGAACTCGCAATTCGGCCGGGTAGTGGCGGTATTTGTGAACGAGGATTACGAGCCGACGGCCCTTGCTCGCGATCAAAAAGTTCGCGAGCTTTGCCAAGAGCGCGGGGTGGAGTTTCATAGCTTTAAAGACCAGGTCATCTTTGCAAAAGACGAAGTTCAAAAGGATGACGGTCATGCTTATACCGTCTTCACGCCTTTTAGTCGAAAGTGGCGGGCCCGTCTGGCCGAGCGCACTTTCGAAATCGAAAAGGAGGCTTGTCGTCCCTATGAAGGTGCTTATACGGAGCTGAGGTTGCAGTCTTTGAGTTTGCAAGAGATCGGCTTTGCTGAGACGCAGTTGAGTTTTCCCTCGACTCGCGTTGCAACGAAGATCCTCGAGGATTATGCGGAACAACGGAATCGACCTGATCGGCTGGGTACATCCAGGTTGGGTGTGCACTTACGTTTCGGGACGGTGTCGATTCGCCAGCTGGTTGCTAAGGCTCTGGAGCTCAGGGCGGACACATGGCTCAACGAGTTGATTTGGCGCGAATTTTTCATGCAGATCCTTTGGCGATTTCCCAGAGTCGTTGGCTCCTCCTTCAAGCCGGCCTATGAGCAAATCCAGTGGCTGAATAACGAAGAATTTTTTGCGGCTTGGTGCGAGGGGCGAACAGGTGTGCCGATTGTGGACGCCGGTTTGCGTGAGCTGAATGCAACGGGTTTCATGCACAATCGTGTGCGGATGATCGCAGCGAGTTATCTTGTGAAACATGGTTTGGTGGATTGGCGTTGGGGAGAGGCTTATTTTGCCCGTCGACTGTTGGACTTTGAATTGGCGTCCAACAACGGTAACTGGCAGTGGGTCGCTGGGTGCGGGTGCGATGCGGCTCCCTATTTTCGCATCTTCAACCCAGAGCTTCAGGCTAAGAAGTTTGATCCTCAGATGGATTACGTCAAAACATGGGTGCCTGAATGGCAGAGCCGAAGTTACCCTGAGCCGCAGATCGAACATTCCATGGCTCGTCAGCGAGCTTTGCAGGCCTACGCCGCAGTTAAGGAAAGGTGAGCTTCCAAAAGCACAAGGCGACCCTTGGGCCGCCTTGTTGAATTCGCTTCAATCGTCGCGACGAGCCCGAGACTCGATACCTTACTTATATATGCGAAAGCCGATGCCCTGTCCTGAGGAGAGAACAGGTGGAGTATCGCTCGCGGTTGGCGACACGGCTGCCGCAGAAACGCCCGAGCTCATGCTGCTTGTGCCCCCGCTGACCGGTGAGCTTTCGACATCCGATTCATCTTTACGGCGCGAGCTCGGGGCCACCACCGACTTTGAGCGTAGCTCAGCTTCTTCTTTCAAGTCGGTGGTGATGAAGGCTTGTCGCCATTCTCCGAAATCCACAGACCGGAGCGAGATAAAGTTTTCGAGTCCCATTTGCGCTTTCGTGACGAGGGCGCCGAGTTGCCCAAGTGCTTTGTCGCTCAACTCGTTGTCTTGACGATCGTGCGTCGCGGTTCGTTCTAAGGCCTCGGCTGCAGCTTGAATGCGCGTGAGCATTCGCTTTTCGCGGCTGCGGAGCACGGCCAAGATCACCTTCAAGATGTCGGGGTTGGGGCGGTAAAGGTGGGTTCCCCGAGCGCTCTTGCCGACTTCTTCAATGACTTCATACTCCATCAGTTCGCGAAGCGAAATGCTCACGAGCGCCTTCGAGATCTTCATCTGTCGAACGAGATCGGCGGCGTCGAGGGGGCGTTCGGCGAGAAACAAGTGCGTCCAGATTTTTCCGTGAATTCTCTTAAAGCCCCAGTAGTGAATGAACTCACCAATCTGTTCGGCCAACTCTTGCATTTCGGGAAGTGTTCCTTCTTGTCTCATCGTCGCCTCCTTCGCTGGTGCACGTTCAGAGTCATCTGGCTCTTCGCTCTACGGATCAGATTTCGATCTCATTCATCTTCAGACATCTTCAGACTCAGTTTCAGTTCCGACTTCCGTTTCGACTTCAGAGTCGACTTCAGAGTCAGTTTCGGGCTCGGGCGGGGTTCCCGAGCGCTTTTTAAGATCACTTAAAAATCCGTTCCCAAAAACCGGATTAAAAATGTCTGAGTTAGTTTAGTTGGTCAATATTCAATAATCAATAAAAGATTGAATATTGAGCTAAATTATGTAATTTCAGTAATTTACGAGTATCGATTTAGTATGATTCATAATGTTATAAACTGTACCATTGTGATGAATGTCAGGATTCAGTTTTCGTTGGATTAGTTTACGATGATGTGAAATATCACCTGAAATCGGGCAGACTGGTCGAATCAGCGCGCAGCGCGGAGGACTTTGCGAATGAGAATCTTACTGACGGGTGCAACCGGATTGATCGGCCAAAATGTGGGTCGTGAGTTGGTTCGACGTGGGCATGAAGTTGTCGTTTTGGCGCGAGGTGATCGTGAGAAGGTTCGTCAGCTGCTCCCGTTTCCGGCTGAGATTTGGAAGTGGTCTCACGAAGACAGCGTTCCAGCCGAGGCACTTCAGCGCGTGGAAGGTCTGATACATCTCGCTGGGGAGCCGGTCGCCGAAGGTCGCTGGAGCGATGAAAGAAAGCAGCGGATTCGCGATACGCGTGTCCTTGGCACGCGGTCTCTCGTGAAGTCCGTCTTGCAGCACGGAAAATCGCTGAAGGTATTTTTATTGGGTTCAGCGGTTGGTCTCTATGGAGATGCCGGTGAGCGAGAATGCGACGAGAGTGCCGCGTGTGGCGAGGGCTTTTTGGCGCAAGTCTGCAAGGATTGGGAGGCCGAGATTGAGCCACTGACTTGCCGGAAAATTGCGGTCCGAACAGGTGTTGTCCTATCGTCCCGCGGGGGCGCCTTGGTCAAAATGCTGCCCATTTATCGCGAGCATCTCGGCGGTCGCCTTGGTGACGGTCAGTCCTTTTTTCCCTGGATCCACCTGGACGATGAGGTCGGGCTGATTCTGTGGGCGATTGAAAATCAAAATGTGCAAGGTGTGATCAATGGCGTCGCTCCGGCCGAGACTCGTCAGGCCGAGTTTCATGAAGAATTGTGTCGAGCTCTGGATGTTCGATCGGGCCCTCCGGTCCCTGCCGTGGGATTGAAGATCTTGTGGGGCGAGATGGCGTCCGTTCTCTTGGCGAGCCAGCGAGTGATACCGCGGCGAGCTCTCGAATTAGGTTATCAGTTCAAATTCACTTCAGTGGGTTCAGCTCTGCAGGACTTGCTGAGGGACTTGCGTGGTCGGACTCATGAAATGTTTGCCGAGCAATGGGTGCCGCGAACTCCGGATGAAATCTTCCCCTTTTTTTGCGACGAGAAAAATCTTGAAACGCTCACGCCGCCGTTTTTGAACTTCTCGGTGCTCGGCAAATCCACGGCGGAGATTGGCCAAGGGACCTTGATTGATTATCGCCTCAGTCTACACGGCCTACCTTTGGGGTGGCGCACCCGAATCGAGGATTGGGTGCCTGGCGTGAAGTTTGTCGACACGCAGCTCAAGGGGCCTTACGCCCTATGGCACCATACGCATGAGTTTGAACCGTTGGCCGGCGGGACGTTGATGCGCGATCGGGTGTTGTTCCGCCTGCCCTTAGGCTTTTTGGGAGATTGGGGTGGGCGTTGGAAAGTGGCTCAGGATGTGGGTCAAATCTTTGCTTATCGCCGCAAGAAAGTCGACGAGCTGTTCGGTTCGCGATAAGGCGTTGGGCATGCGTCCCGGAAAGCCAACTGAAATACCGACCGACATGCCGACGGGCGTGCGAACTGACGTGAGAGCTGAAGACGTTCAAACGAAGCGAGCTGGACTCGCCGCCATTTTGGCCATCGGTACGGAGTTGACGGACGGGCAGGTCGTCAATTCGAATGCGGCCTCAATTGCCAACTGGCTCGCTGAATTGAACGTCAAAGTTGTCGAGCATCGAAGTGTTCCCGATGAACGCGAAGCCATGCGATCCGCTCTGCGAGATTTGTTGGACCGCGTACAGGTTTTAGTCGTCTGTGGGGGACTTGGACCAACCGCCGACGATTTCACGCGCGAAGTTTTGGCTGAAGTCGTTGATCTGCAACTTGTTTGGGACGACCGAAGCGACGAGATTTGGCTTCAGATCGTTGAACGTTTGCAGCGACGTGGTGTGACCCCTCAAGAGAATCAAAAGAAGCAAGCCTGGTTTCCAAAAGGTGCGCGAATTTTTCCGAATCAAGAGGGTACGGCTGCGGGCTTTGCACTCATCGACGTGCCCATGAACGGGCTCAGCGACCATCCGAGGTATGTGCTGGCCTTGCCTGGTCCGCCTCATGAAGTCGCACATCTTTGGAAGACACGGGTTCGCGCTGATCTTGAAGCCTGGATCCGCAAGCAGGGCTGGCCGAGCAACGAAACTTTAATGGTATGGCGAACTCTAGGTCGTGGTGAGGGAAGTCTCGATGCGGAGTTGGAGCCAGCTTTGAGTCAATGGGCGGGTGAATTGCGCCGACCTCGGCCGCAAACGGGCTACCGGGCTCACGCTCCCTATGTCGATTTAAAGCTGTGGTTGACCAAACCTTGGCAAAGCGCCGAAGTCGATGCGTGGATGACGGCGCGATTTGGTCTATGGATGATTCAACAATCCGAAGAGCAGCTCATCGAGCGTGTGCTGACGCTTTGTTCTTCGAAGCGAGTTTGGGATCGCGCCTCCAGCGGGAGGTGGCTGCGCCGACTTTTGGGTGCGAGCCCTCCTCGAGGTCGCAATGTCTCAAGCCCATCGAATTCAATCGACTTCGATTACTTCATGTCGGAAACCGAGCCGAACGGATGGGATTACGCCATCGAGTTTGACGCCTCAACTCAGCGAGTGAGCTGGCGATCCCAGCGAGGCGAAATGAAATCGGCTCAGCTCCCGGAGTTGGCTGGCTTGTGGCCTTCGGAGCGTCACGGAGTTTGGATTGCCGAAGTCGCACTTTTGCTCGCGGCTGGAGAGAGCCTGCCACAGCTCCAGAGCACGACGCTCAAGACACATCAATAGCGTATCGAGGGGTCAAAAATGAAGTCGAGATTTCCGCACTCTTTTTTGATCGATCTTCGTGAGTATGCGGTGGACTCACGAGAGGATGGTCAGGTTTCGGCCGACGTCGTACTCGAACACTTGGGTCCACGATTGACCCCCGAGCGCATGCATAAAATTTGGCGGGTGGTGGCGGGACGGACCTGTGATGTGACGCCTGTGTTAGAGAATATTTACGATCGCGGCAATACTTCGGCAGTGTTACGCTCGGCTGAGGCTATGGGATTTCAGTGCATTCATGTGATCGAGCCCGGCGAGCGATTTAAGGAAGCCAATCGAGTGACAGCTGGAGCGGATAAGTGGCTGGACGTCGCGCGCTATAAAAACACCGTCACGGCTGTCGCAGATTTGCGCGACAAGGGTTACAGCATTCTCGCCACGCATTTGGATGCGAAGGCTAAGCCCTTGCACGAGTGTCATTTGACCGGACCCATCGCCATTGTTCTGGGCAATGAGAAGGATGGGATTTCGCCTGATATGCAGGAACTTTGTGATCAAAGTGTCATCCTGCCGATGCGAGGATTTGTGCAGAGCTACAACATCTCCGTAGCTGCCGCGATCGCCTTCCAGACGATTCAGTTGGCCCGAGAGACAGCGGGTCTGGCGGGAACCCTAAGTGCGGGAGAGCAGAGAATCTTGGCTGCTCACTATGTTTTGCGCACCTTGGACAATCCTGCGCGATTGCTTCGGGAGATTCTCGCTCGCGTCTAATTCGGGTGGGTCGACCCTCTCAACGTCCCGAGAAAGCTCGGGAGTGACAATCTTTGGCATAGCCATCTGGTTCAACCGCAACATGGGCGATTTTGTCGCGGCATCTCTCCTGCTCAGCTTTCCAGATGGGTACGCGTCCATTGAACAGATGGACGTCCTCTGGGAGCTGAGCAGGGAGATGAGAATGTTGCGTGGCCTTCAAGGTCTATCCAGATGGTATTTTCAGTCTTCGGTTGTTGCTGTTCTGCTCAGCGGCCTCGTGGCGGCTTGTACCCCGAAGCTGCCTCTCGACGATTATGACCAAAGTGTCATGGGTGGAGATCTCGTACCTCACTCTTCGGACGAAGCCGCAGGTATGGCTCGCCTCGTCGCAAAAAAAATCGAGTCCAATGGGAATTCGCAGATCACGCGACTGACTCAGTGTACGGCGAGCTTCATCACACGTCGTGTTTTGCTCACGGCGGCTCACTGTATTAAGGAGGGTCATGAGCACGAAGTGATCGCGATGGCGAATGAGCAGTTCGGCCCCCTGAAGGTCGAGCGAATCGTCGTGCATCCGGACTATCTGCGCTTGCGAGCGGCTCAAAGCACGTTGTCGACGACGCCCGCGCCGAGTGTCTCACGTGGTCCAAAATCGCCTCACTGGCCGGATTTGGCCATCGTCTTTCTTGAAGTGAAAACAGATGCCGTGGCACAAGTTTTAGCACGGGTTCAGCCGGTCAGCGTCGCTCAGGCCGACGCGAGCTTTGGTGGTAGTTTTCTTGTCCGTTCGTTTGGTTTTGGTCTGGCCAGCGCTCAGTCTGAAACTTCCGATGGGCAACTGCGGGTCGCTGAGTTTCGCGGCTATGTTTACGAGCCGACCCTTTCCTATTTTCGTGTCGCGATCACACAGCGCATGGGACTTTGTTCAGGAGATTCTGGAGGTCCGGCGCTCTTGCGATCGAGCACGGGTGTATGGTCGCTACTCGGTGTGTTGGCCTACACAGAGACTACCGAGGTCGGGGATCGAGAGGTTTGCGACTTGTCCGCCACTTATGTGAACGTCGGTCCCTACGTGAACTGGATCGTATCCGAGCTCAATCGTTAAGCCGCGCCGATCGACAGCTCTCGCCGTCTTCGCTCAATCTAAAGTACAAATGCGCGAGTCCCTCTTCGGGCTTCAGCCACTCGCGCGTCTTTCGCCAATGAGCAATTGTGTCGGCCTCGTACCAAAGTTGCGAGTCGTGAGGATAGCGACCAAAGTAGTCTCGAATGTAAGGCACAAAAAATCCGGCAATCGCGAGACTCAAAATCAGAGCCCCGATCCGGTAAGGCCGCCACTTTTCCATCATCAACTCGGCTCCGAGGACAGCCGCCCACAAAAGAGCGGGTGCGGCCATCAAACCTCGCAGTGCATGGGGCAGCGCCTCCCAAGTCAGAGCTGCGGGAGCAAAGCCGATCACACTCAGAAACAGAATGCGTCCTTCAGGGCGAGGCCATTGGCGAAGAGAGTAGGCAGCCAGAGCGGCGATCCCGAGAAGCTCGGCCGGCTGGAGCAAACCGCCGAAACCCGAACTGTGGCGTAAGTTTTCATCGCCGCGAAATATGAGAAATCGAGGGTCGAAGTGACGCGTGAGATTCTCTAAAAAGATCAGCGGCAGATCCCAAAATTGCCAATGTGATTGAGCCGGAAACGTTTGGGCTAGATGGTGGGAGCTCCAGATCGCGAGAAAATCGCTTCGGCTCCAGAAATGTGGATCATGGATCACCGTCAGAAGGGGCAATAGGCCGATACAGCCGCCGAGGATGAGCGCGATGAGGCTGGGGCCAGAGAGTCTTGGGCCGTCGGCTCTTGGGCTCGGCCAAAGCATGACGAGTATCGACAGCGGAACACCGATGCGAAAGGGCGGATACGTGAGCATAGAGAGCGCGGCAAACAGTCCGATGGCTCCGGCGCTTTTCCAATTGGGATGTCGTCTCCAAGCGGCCCAGAGGGCCAAGGTGATACACCAAAGAGCAAAAGCAAAAATGGGATCCCAATAAATGCGAGACAAATGAAACATCCAGGGGGAGGTGAGTAAGATCGCACCAGCCATCGGCCAACTCAGGGAGCCTCCGCGCCAAAGTTGAGCGGCCCAGGCGAGAGCGAACAAGCCGATCAAGCCGACGAACGCAGCGAGGGCGCGAAAGTTTTCGATTCGGTGGCCATAGAGTTTAACCCAAGCCGCCGACAGACCGAGTGTGAGGGGCGTGGCGTAGCCGCTACCCAGGACGGGTGCGAAGAGTCGGAAAGTTTGATCGGCCGTGTGGCCGGACTCGGCGATGCACATGGATTGCGCGGCGATCGCGGCTTCGTCGAGATAGAAGCCTTGAGGCGCTTGATCTAAACGAAATCCGCGCAAGGCAATCAGCGAGATGATCAAGACGACGGAAAGTGAAATGAGCGTGAAGTGAGATTTAAGTTTCGATGGAATCGACATTCAGTCTTGAGTTTAGACATGCAGGTTGGCATCGGTGAAGCTCTGCGCCTCTCTTGGAGTGTCGCAGGATGTTATCAAAGCTCGAGGCGGCGAATTTCCGCATTGAGCGTGGCATTTCGATTTTTGAGTTCGGCGAGCTCACGGCGCATTTCATCGAGGCGACCTCTTCCCGTGGAGCTTCGCTTCGGAAGCTGGCCCGTTCGGCGGAGGGCATCATCGAGAATTCCGGGCGACTCCAAAGCGCGGATCTCGTTGGCAAGAATTTCTATTTTTCGTTCATTGGCTTCGGACTCTCGCTCGAGGCGCGACAGTTGGCGGCCAGCTTCATAGCGTTCGAGGAAGGCACGCTCGACATGGGCCGGACAGATTTGCTGATATTCCCGCTGCCGGCGGCCTTCGTTAAAGGCATGTTCGGGAGTGCAGTAGCTGATGAGCCCTCGATTCCAACCGGCCACGTAGAACTCCATGGCATTCGGAGTCACTTTATCGGGCGCCGTACTCTGGCAGCGCTGCAAGGCCAGGCTGGTTTCAGCCGGAGCTCCGACGAGGGCGTCGAGCCGACCCACTTCGAACCAATCCACGTTCGAGCAAGGATCGGCTTTGACTTGTGGACCGACGAAGGAGGTACAAGAGGCCAAGAGTAAAAGAGACAGTACCCAAAGGGTCGACGCCAAAAAAGACCTTACAAAAAATGACTTCACTGGGCAGGTCAGTCGTTCAAACCTGCGCCCGAGTGCCCCTAAAATCAGTACCAAGTGCCCCGCTAAGGAGCGGGGCGGGCTTGAAAGGTCTGGGGGCGCCGAAGTGTTCACCATAGTTACAACATGCCATTGAGCGAAGGGCGCGAGGAGTCCCGAGCCTCGCTTTGGTAATGGTTTTTGGCCGTCTGGCGACGCAGAGCGTGACCTGTGTGTAAGGCTTGTCCGGATTGGACAAGTTTTCACCTTTCCGGCAGGTTGGCGGGATGCGAATTGGCTTACTTCACGAGTCCGTGTTGCCGCCTCGGACTTACGGCGGAATCGAGCGGATTATGGTGGCATTGGCCCGAGCTTACCGACGTCGTGGACACGACGTGGTGGTGCTTTGTAGGCCGGGGAGTCGTCCCGAGGCGATTGCGGAAAACGCTGAAGACGTCCACTCCGGCCGTCTCCGAGTCCATGAATTGCCTGCGGACTTTCAATCGCGAGCACCCGAACAGTGGTTGCCCGGCGATCTCGATTTTTTGCACTCTCACCAACCCTTGCCGATTCGTCCGCCGATTCCTTTTCTGGTGACCATCCATGGGAATGGTCAACCCTCTGAGAAGTATTGGCGCAATACCAATTTTTTGAGCGAGTCCCATGCGCGCAATCACAACGCCAAATACTTCGTCTACAACGGTGTCGACCCGGCACGATACAGCTTCCGCGAGCACAAAGACGACTACTTCGTGTTTTTGGCTCGCACCACCTGGCGAGTGAAGAATGTTAAGACCGCCATCGCTTGGGCTCAGGATTTGGGTGTGCGTCTCGAGATCATGGGCGGAGCGGGCCTCTCGCGCGGCGGAATTCACTATGCGGGATTGGTTGATGAACCCACAAAGGTGAAGCTGCTCGCGGGTGCGAGGGCACTGATCTATCCAACAAATTGGGATGAGCCCTGTGCAGGAGCCCCGCTTGAAGCTTTAGCTTGCGGGACACCGGTGATCTCGACAGCAAATGGCTGCATGCCGGAGTTGGTGCGTGTCGGCACGGGCGTGGTTTGCCGCAACTATGATGAACTTTTGGCGGCGCCTCGGGCCTTGGTTCAAGTTCGGCCTCTGTCCTGTCGCCAAGCGATTGAGACCTTCTTTAGTGATGAGCGAATGGCCGATGATTACCTGGCGCTGATGACCAAGATTCTCAAAGAGGGCGAATTGGATCATGAGCCGCGTTTCAATTTCGATTCGTCGAGTGTGCAACTGCTCTACAAGCCAACGATGTGGAATCGCCTTCGGTTGGCCGTGACGGGAAAAGTATAATGGCCAAAGTCTTAGTGACAGGTGGGGCGGGTTTTATCGGCAGTCGATTGGTTCGAAGACTGGTAAATGATGGACATCACGTCAGAGTGATCGACAATCTCGTGCTAGGTCGAGAAGAGCATCTTGCGGGCGTGGGGTGTGAGTTTGTGAAAGGAGATCTTCGCGACCTATCGATTGTTGAAAACGTCATGCGCGAGCAAGACGTCGTGTTTCACATGGCCGCGAATTCTGATATCTCGCAAGGCGCAGCTCGATCGGATGTCGATTTAGAGAATGGCACCGTCGCGACGTGGAATGTGTTGGAGGCCATGCGACGTCAGAAAGTCCGCGACATTGTTTTCGCCTCGACGTCCGCCGTCTATGGGGAAGCGAAGATCAAGCCCACACCGGAAGGCTATGGTCCGCTCATGCCGATTTCCTTCTATGGCGCAAGTAAGCTGGCCTGCGAGGCGCTGATTAGTGCCTTCGCGCACAACTGCTCGATGCGAGGTTTAGTCTTCCGCTTTGCCAATGTTGTGGGGCGACCGGCCACGCATGGCGCGATCTATGATTTCACTCAGCGACTCATGGCGGAGCCCACGACACTTCGGGTACTCGGCAATGGGACGCAAAAAAAGTCCTACTTGTATGTCGAAGATTGTGTGGACGCCATGCTCTTTGGTTGGCGGAATATTTTGAGCCCAGCGCCCGAGGGCTCGTCCGATATTTTCAACCTCGCGAGCGAGGGAGTCACCCAGGTGCGCCAAATCGCTGAAACTGTTGTCGAGGAGATTTCCAAGTCCTACCCGGCCAGCCCTCGTGCCCGGATTGAGTTTGGTGAAGGGGATCGGGGCTGGGTGGGCGATGTGCCGTTCACTTGGTTGGACGGCTCACGATTGGTCGAGTTGGGCTGGCGTCCGCAATTCAATTCGGGCGATGCCGTGAAACGGGCCGTTCACGAGGTGGTCGAAGATTTTCGAAGTTCTCCGCGAAAGGGTGGATAAGCCGATGCGTAAGCAAGTCGTGATCCTAGCGGGCGGATTGGGCACGCGCCTGAGGCCGCTGACTGAAAAGTGCCCCAAGCCGCTGGTACCTGTCGCGGGCGAACCCTATCTGCATTGGCAAATGTTGGAGCTGAAAGAACGCGGCTACACGGACGTCGTGCTTTTGGTCGCTTACTTAGGCGAAATGATCGAAGAGCATTTTGGTGATGGGCAAAGCTTAGGCATGCAAATCGAATACGCTTATGAGCGCGAGCCGTTGGGGACGGGGGGCGCGCTGAAGAATGCGCTCGAGCTGCTGGAAGACGAGTTCATCTTGATGAATGGCGATTCCTTTTTGCCGCTGGAGTTGGATGATCTGGCCGGCGATTTCGATGCGGGTCGATACGAAGCCATGGTCGCCGCCTACGATAATGCCGTACCAACTCCTGTGAAAAACAACCTGCTCGTGAAGAACGGAACTGTTTGGGAGTACAAACGAGAGGCCGGTGTTGAGGGCGGCTTCGGTCATGTCGATGCCGGTGTTTACTGCCTGAAGAAATCCGTGATCGCGAATTTTCAAGGCGGCGTAAAGTTTCAACTCGAAGATGTATGGAAACCGCTCATTGTGGCTCGTCAGCTCGGCGCCTTTGTGGTTCGAGATCGATTCTATGACATCGGTACTCCGGAAAGATTGGCAGAGTTTGAAGCCTATGTGCGAGCGGAGAGTGCTCGCGGCAGATTTACGGGGCGCGAGCCGGAGGGACGTCCATGATCATCTCACGAACGCCGTTTCGCGTGAGCTTCTTAGGAGGCGGCACCGATTTGCCTTCGTTTTATCGTGAAGAAGAGGGTGCTGTGTTGTCGACGTCCATCGATAAGTACATGCACATCACAGTGAATAACCGCTTCGATGAATCTTTTCGCTTGGCCTATTCGCGGACGGAGATTGTTCGGGAAACGGCGGAGATCGAACACAAAATCTTTCGGCGCGTGTTAGAAAAGTATGGCGATCGGGCGCGCGCGAAAAACGATGGCCGCGGGCTCGAGATCCTTTCGATGGCGGATATTCCTTCCGGCACCGGGCTGGGGTCTTCGTCGAGTTTTACGGTGGCTCTACTGCACGCCTTGAAGGGCCACCTTGGAGAGTTTCAGTCGGCTGAAGACTTAGCGCGTGAAGCTTGCGCCATCGAGATTGAGGATTTGCAGGAGCCGATCGGCAAACAGGATCAATACGCCGCAGCCTTTGGTGGACTGCGATTCATTCGATTTTTGCCGACGGGTGAAGTTTTGGCAGAGCCGGTTATTTGCACAGATGAGACCAAGCGGGCGCTCGAGGCCTCAATGTTAGTTTTTTATACCGGTGTCACTCGATCGGCGAGCGGCGTTCTGCAGGAGCAGAAGGCCAAAACGGATCAGAAGCGCGATACATTGCGGGCGATGCGTGGGCTAGCTGTGAGAATGAAAACTTTGCTGGAGGCAGGTGCGCCGGTGCGGCAATCCGCGGAGCTCTTGCATGAAGGCTGGGAGCTCAAAAAGACGCTGGCGAGCGGCATCTCGGTGGGGCCCATTGATGATTGGTACGAGCGAGCTCGGCGAGCCGGTGCAGTTGGCGGTAAAATTTTGGGGGCCGGAGGCGGTGGATTCCTTCTGTTGCTTTGTGAACCCGATCGCCAGGCGGTTGTGACGGCCGAGCTTAGGGAACTGCGAAGAGTGAGTTTTAAAATGGATCCGTTTGGATCGCGGATCGTGTTTGTGGGTTGAGCTCTCGGGCCGAAGGATGAAAGCCGTATCTTGAGCGTTGAGGTGAGTTGTGAAGTCCTGGCAATCGCCTTTTAATGCCGTCGCATCGATTCTCGCCCCGATCGTGTCGCTGGGATCTGCGACGACAGCCGAGGCACAATCGAGCTCCGCACCCACGCGTCCACAGACAAGTGCAGCCACTCCCTCTCTGAATGGGTTGAATGATTTAGCGTGGGGGCTACAGCGTCAGATGGCTCCCCGGGGAAACCTGGTGTGGTCTCCTTCGGATGCTCTTTCGCTGATGGCGCTGTACTACGAGGGCGCCACAGGCGAGACGCGCGAGCGTGCTGCACGAGCTTTAGGGTTAGTGGCACAGGCCGACAGGTGGGAGTTGCCTTGGTCAAAGCTCGACGTGGAGACGGCCAAGCAAATCCTGATCGAACGCGGCGACCATCACGACGGTCAAAAGCAAGCGGTTCCCGCATCCTACCAGAAGCTGGCGACCGATCTCTATAAGGCCAAGATTGAGATCGCCGCATTTCATCCGTTGGCGGAGCTGACCAAACGAGTGAACACTTGGGTGAAGGAGAAAACTCGGGGCCTGATTCCTCGTTTGGTGGAAGAATCGGATCTGCAGGGCGCAAGTCTCATTCTTTTGAGTGCGGTCTACTTTAGAGCCCAGTGGGAAGATCCATTTGATCTCGACGCAACTCACGAAGATGTATTCCGAGTGGGACCCAAAGAGCGCGTGAAGACGAAGTTCATGAATCGGTCCGGCGAATACTCCATTTTTGAAGGCCAAGACGTGCAGGTCCTCATCGTCGATTACCTCGGGCGACAGGCCGCCATGGTGCTGGTCTTGCCTCGCGAGGGTTTGAGTCTTGAGGAGTTTGAGTCGCGAATTTCGGCGACTGATTTGCAGCGATGGATCGGCCTCGCCCAGCCGAGTCGGGTTTGGCTGAAACTTCCTAAGTTTGAACACTCGTGGCGATCCGCTATGGATCAAGCCGTCGTCGATTTGGGGTTTCCCCGCAAGGGAGATTTTTCGCGGATAGGGCAAAAAGAGCTCGAGCTTTCTCGGATGATTCACCAGGCCCTGATTCGTGTGGATGAGCAAGGAACTGAGGCGGCGGCAGCGACCATGATGGCGGCCCCGAGAGGGGCGCCTGCGGCGCCACCTAAAGAATTTCATCTGACTCGGCCCTTTCTCTATTTTGTCTTCGATCAGAGTACGCGGACTTGGGCCTTCTCGGGTCGCTTTGCAAAGCCTTGAAATCCTACACTTTCAGAGTGAAAGACAGGGCTAGATTTGTTAACTCTTCGCCATGAGCAAAAAATCGACATCCGCTAAGACTTCTAAAACCGTAATATCCTCGTCCACGAAGCATCGTGGCTCGTCCGTAGCGAAGCGCCAAAGCTTCAAGGAAGCCAAAGTGCCAGCCCGTGAGTCGGGACTTGGACCTGCGAAGGGCGAAAAGCTGTACGGCGAAATAGCGATTGAGGAGAACCAACTCGAGCGGTTTCCGAATCGCACTTTGGTGCGTCGGTACACCATTGACTTCACCTGCCCGGAGTTCACTTGCTTATGTCCGCGCTCAGGATTCCCTGACTTCGCCACCATCAAGATTCGTGTTGTTCCCGACCAATGGTGTGTGGAATTGAAATCGTTAAAACTTTACATCAATGGCTTTCGCAATAAGAAGGTCTTTCACGAAGATGTCACCAATGTGATTTTGCAGGATCTGGTCGATCTCTTGGATCCGCATGAAATCACAGTCGTGGGTGACTTTACAGTTCGCGGCAATATCCACACTGTCGTTACGGCGGATCACAAGAAGGCCCAAGTATGAAGCCGACGGATCCGCGCATGAAGATGGCGATTTGGTTCCGCCGCCTCTCCAACATCGGCTTCGTAATCGCACTGGCTTACGGCGGCTTCATGGCCTGGACCTTGTTTTCTGCCGCACGTAATAACGCCAAACTGGAAGGCATGCAGTTTAAGACGGTCGAGATCTCTCGGCTCGGAGAAGTGGGAGTCTTGCCAGTCAAAGTGGAGTCCGATGCGAGTGTTGATGGACGGGGTACGGGAACGGCGCGCGCCTTTATTTTTTGGGCGTCTTGGTGTGGGCCTTGTCACTCGCTCCTCGACTCTCTGGAATCGAAGATTAAAGCTGGAGAGTTGGATAGTGAGCGAGTGTTCGCCGTGAGTATGGATGAGACGGAGGCCGCATTGCGCGCGCATCTCCAGAGAGCACCGACGAGTGTGCCCGTCCTCTTTGATCCCAAGTTGGATTTGGCTCGCCAGGTTCAGGTGTCTGGAACTCCCACAGTGGCTCTGGTTGATTCAAGTGGGAAGATCATTCGACTGTCGACGGGCGGATTCGGATTAGCCGGTCGCATTGCCGAGCATGTGAAACCGCAAAGCCCATAAGGGATTTGGCTTGGCCTCACGTTCAGGATGTCGTTGAGCTCTGCAGAGTGGCGCGTGCCTTTTCAATTTGCGCACGTACTGCTTCGGGAGCCGTTCCACCTTCCGAGGTGCGCGCTCTTGCCACGCGATCATGCTGGAGAGCGAGTCGCGTCTGTTCATCAAAGCGGACATCGAGCTTCTGGAGCTCGCTGAGCGAGAGCGACTCAAGAGATCGCTTGTTTTCCAAACACCAGCGCACCACATGGCCGGCAATTTCATGAGCTTCTCGGAAGGGTAGACCTTGCTTGGCCAGGGCATCGGCCAGATCCGTGGCGTTCGAAAAGTCGCCGCGTAGGGCTTGGGCCATGCGCTCACGTTTGAACTCCACATCCGTCAACATGCGATCACTGAGGCGAAGCGAGGCGCGCACGCTGTCCAGTGCATAAAACACCGGTTCCTTGTCTTCTTGTTGATCGCGATTGTAAGCGAGCGGTAGCGCTTTCATCATGGTCGCCAATTGAATCCAGGCGCCGAGGGCTCGACCGGCTCGACCGCGGATCAGCTCAGCGACGTCGGGATTCTTTTTCTGAGGCATAATACTGGAGCCGGTCGTCACTTCGTCATTGAGTTCGATAAAGCCGAACTCGGGAGATGACCAATAGGTGAGCTCCTCCGCCATGCGCGAGAGATGCAGAGCCACCAAGGAAAGTGCACTGGTGAGCTCGATCGCGAAGTCGCGATCGCTGACGGCGTCCATGGAGTTTTCACTTGGTCGATGGAATCCAAGCGACTGAGTGGTCGCTTGCCGATCGATCGGAAATGAGGTGCCGGCGAGGGCCGCGGATCCCAAGGGATTGACCCGAGTTCTTTGGTCCCAATCTCGCAGTCGCGAGTGGTCGCGTTCGAGCATCCAAAAATAGGCCAGCAAGTGGTGAGCCAAGCTGACGGGTTGAGCGTGTTGAATGTGCGTGAGTCCTGGTAGCCATGTTTCCAGTTCGGTCTCGGCTCGCCGGAGCAGAGTCTGCTGAAGGGATCGTAGCTCAGAGCGGAGAGCCGCACCCTCGCGGATCAAGGTCAGGCGAAATGCCGTCACCACTTGATCGTTGCGGCTGCGAGCTGTGTGAAGCTTACCTGCGACAGAGCCAACTCGATCACGGAGCCGAAGCTCGATAACCGAATGGACATCTTCGGCGTGCGCAGGAAATGGCCACTGTCCAGCGGCCATTTGTGTCTCAAACTCTTGGGCCACGGCTTCAAGGCCTTTTGTCAGCAGTCGGGCTTCATCTGAAGTGATAATGTGTTGTTGGCCCAACATTTGCGCATGAGCGATCGATGCGTCGATGTCCGCACGCCAGAGCCGCCAGTCGATTCCAATCGACGTGGTGAAGGCCAAGGTGTCTTCACTCGGGCCGCTCGCAAAGCGGCCCCCCCAAAGTCGTTGATCGTATCCTTGACCCAAAGGCTTTGACACGCTTGAGCTCCTTACTTCTTTCCGTGCTTCGCGACCAAGGCTTGATACATGCGAGACTGCAGACCGAAGTTTTTCACCCAACCTGTCGACTCACGTTGATCAAAGGTCGTGGTGTCGAAACTCGCTAGATCCTCGCTGTAAAGAGCCCACGAGCTTTCCCGGCCCGTGACAGTTACGGAGCCTTTGTGAAGGGTGAGGCGAACGTCGCCCGTCAATCGCTCTTGAGTCTTATTGATGAAGGCCTCGAGATCCGCCTTGAGTGGATCAAACCAAAGTCCTTCGTAGGCCATGCGCGACCACTCGAGGTCCACAAGCTTCTTAAAGCGCAGCTCCTCGCGCGTGAGGACGAGGGCTTCAATCGCGGCGTGAGCTTTGAGCAGAACAGTCGCAGCGGGGCATTCGTAGTTCTCGCGGACTTTGAGGCCGAGCATTCGGTCCTCCATGACATCGATGCGTCCGATCCCGTTCTCGCCGGCGATGGAGTTCAGCGTGATGATCAGCTTTGCGGGAGTCATCTTCTCGCCGTTGATCGCGACGGGCACGCCTTCGATGAAGCTGACGACCAAGTTGGTCTTCTCGGAGCGGGCGGCGTCGGAAGATTTCGTCCATTGGAAAATCTCTTCCGGCGGAGCGAAGTTGGGCTCTTCAAGGCGGCCGCCTTCGATGGATCGACCCCAAAGGTTTTCGTCGATGGACCAGATTTTGGTGAGAGATTGTTGAATCGGCACACCTTTCTTCTGAGCGTATTCAATTTCCCAAGTTCGCGTCAGGTTGCGTTCGCGAATGGGAGCGTGGATCTCGCAATCGGGAATCATGCTACGCAGAGTGTACTCGATGCGAAATTGATCGTTGCCTTTGCCGGTACAGCCGTGGGCAAAGGCCTTGGCGCCCTCGCGAATCGCGACTTCTGCAGCCTTTGCCGCGATGATGGGACGCGCGATGGAGGTGCTCATCGGATAGCCTTGGTAGTCTCCATTTGCCTTGAGGGCGGCGAAGCAAAAATCCCGTGCGAATTCTTCTTTGGCGTCGACGGTAAAATGCTTGGTCTTCATGGCCGCTGCTTTTTCAGCGGCCTGATCGATGTCGGCCTGCGGTTGTCCCACGTCGACCGTGACGGTGATGACCTCTTCATAGCCGTAATCCTCGCGCATCATGGGTATGCAAATTGAGGTGTCGAGTCCGCCGGAATAGACGAGGACGACTTTCTTTCCTTTGGGTTTTGCGGGGGACGAAGAATGGGCGATCACAATGGGCTCCTTTGCGTACGGCGTCCACTTGCAGAGGTCGCCGGCTAAATCGCAGATCGGATGTTCCGATATCGCCGGGCGGTTGCGTCCGTCGACATCAGAGGTGCTGCAATATTATGCAAACAGCCTCAATATATGCATTGACGTCTCATTAAATCAAGCATTATTATGCATTATCAGTGCATAAATGTGCATAAAGCCGGAGGGCCGAGCCGTGAGCTTGCCGCACGAAAATTCAACTTCAGCTGGAGCTTTGGGCGGAGTTCCGTCGCAATCTCCTGCGCAATCTCTGTTCAGGGGAGCCGACGGAGCTCGCGTGCCGGTGAGTGTGGTGGGGGCTCGTGGCTATTCGGGTGCGGAGCTGACTCGCCTACTCTTGAAGCATTCATCAGCCGATCTTGTCGCCGTCTACGCGACGCAGGGTTTTTCTCCTCAAGAGTTGTTGCCTGAAGCGCCCGAGTCCTTACCGGGGCTGCCGATGTCCTCTCTGCAGCCAACCGCTGTGGTTTTTTTAGCGACGCCGGCCGAGGTTTCCATCGAATTGGCGCCTCGACTGTTGGCGGCGGGGAGCGTCGTCATCGATCTGTCGGGCGGCTTTCGACTCAAAGGCGCAAGCCAAGCTGATGCAATGGCTCGACATCTCAAGCATTATGGTCAGACGCATCCTGAACCCGAGCTTTTACTCCAATCCGATTATGGACTCGTCCCTTTTGCTCGAGGAGTTCCTGCCTCAAAGTTGATTGCAAACCCCGGTTGTTATGCCACGGCTGTGCAAATGGCGATGATTCCGCTTTTGCGCGCTGGTCTTGTGCGCTTGGACTCGATGTCGGTCGACGCAAAGTCAGGTACGACCGGAGCGGGAAAGAAGGCGGAAGAGCGGTTGCTCTTTGCGGAGGTCGATGGAGGCTGCTTACCCTACCGTGTTGGTCGACATCAGCATGAACCTGAGATCAGTGAGGGTGTAGCCACTTGGGGATTAGGTGATCGAGCGCGATACGCTGAGGTGAATTTTAGTTTTGTGCCGCATCTTCTTCCGGTTCGGCGAGGAATTATCACCACCTTGCATGCGCGGTTGCAGGCGGGAGTTGGCGAATCTCAAGTCGCTGGAGCCTTTCAAGAAGCCTTTTCGGGGTACAAATTGGTTCGTCTCGCTTCACTTCACGAGGCGGGGCGAGAGTCCGAATTGCGACTCCAGCGAGTGGTCGGCTCGGCTCGTACGGTTCTGGCCTGGCATGTGCGAGGCGATCAGCTCGTGGTGTTTTCTTTGATTGATAATCTGTTGAAGGGTGCAGCCTCGCAAGCGATTGAAAATTTCAATCGCGCTCTCGGGTTGCCGGTCGAAACTTCATTGCTCGATAAGGAGGGTGTCCTATGACCCCTGGTCCCGGTCTCGCACGTACCCCGATGCCTCAAGGCTTCCTCGCTTCTGGTGTGAACTGCGGTGTTCGCCGCTATCGACCTGACTTGGGCTTGATTCTGTCGGATCGCCCGGCTGTCGGAGCTGGAGTCTTCACCCTGAATCGTTTTGCGGCTGCCCCTGTTCAGTATTGTCGCTCCCTGCTTCCGAGCTCATCGATTCGCGCGATCATTACCAATTCTGGACAAGCGAATGCCGCGACGGGCCCAGAGGGCGTTGAGAACAATCGTCAGATGGCCTTTGAAGTCGCCAAGGAACTGGAGTGCTTTCCACGCGAGGTTCTGACGGCTTCGACGGGCGTGATTGGTCCGCAAATCGATCTGCGAAAAATCGTCGATGCGATTCCTGAACTTGTCGAAAAGGCCACTGATACGGCCGAGCAGTTTTCGCTGGCGATTCTCACCACGGATTTGGTTCCGAAAGCAGTTACGACAACGATCGAATTGAGCGGCGGTTCCATTCGTATTACGGGAATTTGCAAGGGCTCGGGGATGATTCATCCGAATATGGCGACGATGCTCGGGTATTTGTTAACCGACGCGATCGTGCCTGTTGAGCGCGTCACTCCATGGCTGAAGGACGCTGTCGATGTCTCCTTCAATATGATCTCCGTCGATGGTGACACATCGACGAACGATGCCGTCTTTTTATTGGCCAATGGAGCCAGTGGCGTCGCCCTACGTACCTCGGAAGATGAAAAGAAGTTCAATGCCGGTCTTCGTGAGGTGGCGATTCTTTTGGCTCAAAGTATTGCAATCGATGGCGAAGGCGCATCGAAACTGGTCGAAGTGCAGGTGAAGGGCGCGCCGGATTTGGTAATTGCACGGCGAGCGGCTCGAGGCGTGACAGTTTCGCCGCTGATTAAATGCGCCATGCATGGCGAAGATCCGAACTGGGGACGAATTGTAGCGAGGTTAGGTGCGGAGCAGGTGCCCGACGAGTGTTTTCAGCGCATGACTTTGACGATGCAAGGCAAGGTCCTCTTTACGAAGGGTCAGCCTCAAAGGTTCGAGAAGTCCGATGTGAAAGCCCTGTTGAAGAAGTCTAAAATTGTGGTCGAGATCGATATGCAAAGTGGTTCGGCCGAAGCTACGGCTTGGGGATGTGACCTCTCGAAGAAGTACGTCGACATTAATACTGAGTATTCATGAACAGCGAACGCCTGAAGAGAGTGGAGTGAATATGAACGTGATCAATGCTGTTCCGCGAGAGGTTCTCGCTTCTCTAAAATACGTCAAGCAGTTCGCGGGGACCACGATCGTGGTGAAGCTCGGTGGATCGATTCTTCAAGATGATGCTTTGCTCGAGCAGATCTGTGAGGACATTGCGTTGGTGCGTGCTGTTGGTGTTCGCGTGGTGGTTGTGCATGGTGGTGGGCCCGCGATCAATGCTGAACTCACGCGTCGGGGCATCACGTGGGAGTTTATCGACGGCTTGCGCGTGACCACTCCCGAAATGATGTCGGTCATTGAAACTGTTCTTTGTGGCAGCGTGAATCGTCGAATTGTACGCGCCCTGAATAAGGCAGGACTTCGCGCGGTGGGATTTAGCGGTTTGGATGCTGGAACTCTCATCTGCAAACCGGCGGATAAACGTCTCCAATTGGTTGGTGAAATTGAGCGAGTGAACACGCAGCTGATCGATGAAGTTCTGCGTATGGAAGATGATTTAGGTTCGCGCGGAGTGCCAGTCATGGCGCCCATCGCGGTCGGCCGAGACGGCCAAAGTTATAATATTAACGCGGATTGGGCTGCCGCTCGAGTGGCCAGCAGCCTCGGTGTGACGAAAATGCTTTTTCTCACCGACCAAGACGGAATTTTGGATGCCCAAGGTCAGCTGATTCCAGAGTTGGACGCGGGTGAAATCGTACAATTGATTGAAGATGCCGTCGTCAAAGGGGGCATGCTCGCGAAAGCACAGACCGTTCTCTATGCCATTCAGCACAAAGTGACAGACGTGCATATTATGAATGCTCGTCGTGCCCACGCCATCATCGAAGAGATGTTCACCGATGCAGGCGTCGGAACGGTTTGTCGATTGCGCTCGCGGGCTCGGGGGAGCTGATGATGGAGCTGAACTCCTCAAAAGACTTACGCGACTCGAGCCGGAGAACTGTGCCGCGCTTCAAGGCTCGGCATTTTTTAACGGGCACAGAGCTCTCTAAGCAAGAGCTGATGGACTTGCTCATTTTGGCGGAGTCCTGCCGCGAACAACGGCAAGCTGGCTTCAATCGGGACGACTTGCGAAACAAGTCGATTGCCCTTCTTTTTGAGAAGCCATCGCTCCGAACAAGAGTGAGTTTCACTGTGGCTGTTCAAGAGTTAGGTGGTCATGTCATCGAGTTGGATTCGATTGGACGCAAGAAAGAGGATCCAGAGGATACGATTCGAGTTTTAGGCGGCTACTGTCATGCTGTGATGGTTCGGACTCATGAGCATCGCATTCTTGAGCGTATGGTCGCCAAATCACCTATTCCCGTGATCAATGGTCTAAGTGATACGCATCATCCTTGTCAGGTACTGGCGGACTTGCAGACCCTGCTTCAGCGGTACAGGGAGCTTAAGGGTTTAAAGTTGGCCTATGTCGGAGACGGCAACAACATGCTTCATTCGTTACTGTTGTTGATGCCAGCTCTTGGCGTCGAAGTTCACTATGCTTGTCCGAATGGATACGAGCCGAGTTCTTTGGTGGTTCGTCAGGCTAAAAAGCGCGCTAAAGATGGAGGCGGTGCGGTGGTCGCTCACGCCAAGCCACAAGACGCAGTGAAATCGGCCCATGCTGTCTACACGGATGTGTGGACGAGTATGGGCTTTGAGCAGGAAGAGACGGACCGCGATAAGGCCTTTCAGTCCTACCAGTTAAACGAAGAGCTCTACGCTTTGGCGGATTCTCGTGCCGCGATCATGCACTGTATGCCGATGTTGAAAGACAAAGAGATTTCGGCATCTTTGGTCGAACACGACAACTCGGTCTTGTTTCAGCAAAGTGAGAACCGCATGCACGCGCAGAAAGCTCTGCTCGTCGGTCTGCTTGGAAAATTGAGCTGAGGTGGTAATTGGCTGAGAGACAAAGCTTCACACACGGAAGGCTTCAAGCGCTTCGTCGGCTTCTTGAAAAAGAGCAGGCGAGTACTCAGGACGAGCTTCGCGAAGAGCTTGAGAAAATGAACTTTGAAGTTAATCAATCGACAATCTCTCGCGATTTGCGAAAGATCGGCGCAGTGAAACTTCTCGATGCCAGTGGTCGGACTGTCTATCGGCTCGCTGAAGAAATGGCGGCCCCCCGCGCCCCACAGGGTTTCAATGAACTCGTGACAGATCTTGAACACAATGGCCAGCTTATTGTCATTCATACGACTCCTGGATCAGCGTCGCTGGTCGCGAGAGTCGTCGATCAGTTGCGTGGGTCGGGTGTATTGGGAACGATTGCCGGTGATGATACGGTCTTTGTGGCGCCCCGCTCACCACGTGAAATTCAGTCTTTGGTTAAGAGAATCGCGGTGGCTCTTGAGGGGCGAGCCAATTAAGAGAGCTGTCTCAAGATGATATGTCGTCTCAGGACTGAACGCTGAGTCTGAACCTATAAGTTTTCAGCAGATGTTCAATTTGACCTCTCCCATTTTTCCTTCACATTCGATTCAATGAAGGGAGCTGGCCTAGCGCACGTTTGTCGACCAGCCCAAAGAGTTAAACATGTGATTTGAACACGTGGCTTGAAGCTTGGGGAGATGACGCGTGCGCGGGATGAATTCGGCGGCCATTCGATTGGCGCTCTTAAGTCTAATTTCATGGGTCTATCCGACGCTTTTGGGGGGCTTGTTAGGTTCTCGCAGATCCCTGTGGCTTCGTCGAAGTCGACTGGTCGGAATACATCTCTCCTTCGCGGTCCTGCTGTTGGGATATCAGAACTGTTCTCCCAACACGCAATTTGGCAGCGTACCTCAACCTGGGTCTCAAACGGAGAGCCCTTCCGAGGCTGCTGAGCCTCTCGGTGCGGTGGCTTTTCAAGTTGAAGATGGTCGGCCCTACACGAAGAACTCCGTGTTAGCTCTGCATCTTCAGGCTGAAAATGCCACGCATGTGGCCGTCTTCTCCGATTCAGCTTGCGCGGAGGGCGATGCCGCTTGGCGCCCCTTCCAGCCGCTCATGCCATGGGAACTCATGCGTGAAGAAGACCGGAATCGGCGATGGCAACTTTTTGCTCAATTCAAACGCGGCGATGAGAAGTCGGCCTGTTTGAAAGCTGAAGTCCTACATGATGATGTTCCTCCGCAAGTCGAGTGGGCGCTCGTTCCTCCGGCTGCGACGGCTTGGCTTGAAGCACCCATCGAGATTCAGATTGAAGATCCGCTCCCTCGAATTGGATCCGAGGCCTCCGGTATTGAACAAATTCGCTGTCGTCTTGAGGAGCATCGCTCGCCCACGGTGATCGGAGCGCCTTCACTTAAGGACTGTTCAGCGGGTGGAAAAATCAACTTGCAGGTTGAAGGACGCAGCACGCTGGTTGCGAGTGCGATCGATAAAGTCGGAAACGAGAGTGGTGAGGCACAAGTCAGCTTTGTCGTGGACCGCACACCTCCGCGAGTGAAGGACTTACGAATTGTCACCTCGCCACTCGTGACGGGTCGTTATCATCCGGCTCGAATCACCTTCTCCTGGTCCGGTGAAGATGTGTTCCCGGATGCTGATCAAAGTCGAGAACTCAGTGGCGTTGCAGGCTACGAGTGTCGATTGGACGATGGTTCAACCTGGGCCGCATGTGATCCCGCGCAAGCGAGCTGGATGCAGCTCACTGTCGGTTCGCATCAGCTCCTGGTCCGAGCACTCGATCGCGCCGGCAATCGATCCGCGGTCGCGAATTTGAGCTTTGAGATTGAAGATCCCATCAGCGGTCCCTTTTCGATCCTTGGAATCCTGTCAGCTGATGGTCGAGATGCCATGTTGGACAATGTGCTGGCGCGACACGCTGTCCCCGCTATTGTGTTTAGCAAATCCGAAGGCGCACAAAATTATGAAGTCAGTATTTGGTCGGGTGGCCAGCAGGTGTGTACGCCGGTCGCGGTTATGCAGGCTCAGTTCGCAGCACAGACTTCGTTTACGGCGAATTTCCCTTCGACTTGTAGTCTTACGGATGGTGCGAGCTATCTCGCCCGTGTTGTCGCTACATCGGCGGCTGGGGGAACTCGCGAAGCCAGCCTGAACTTCAGAGTCGATCGATCAGCTCCGCAGATTCAATTTGCGAAGTGGAAAGCTTATCCCAACTCGGATGGTCGAACCTCGCGCGGAGAATTGGAAATGCGGATCAGTGATCCGTCGGGTGTGAAGTCGGCCAAGTGTCACCTCAAGCATCATGCCGATCAAAAGAGAGTTCTTGAGGCCTTCAACTGTCGCCTCGATGGAGGACTCCATTCGTACACTTTTAATTTAAAGGCCGGCGTTGATTATTGGATTTACGTTGAGTCCGCCGTAGACAATGTGGGGAACGCTCGCGGCGGACTCTATTCTCCAGCGACGAAGTGAGTTTATCTTCGCTTGGTCTTAGTGGATGCGGCGGACTTCGCTGCGACGGGCTTTTTGAGAGCCATCACGCGAATCTGCGCACCGGGCTGAAGAGACTGTTCAATCAGGTATTTTTTGACGATCGCCACGGACACGTTGTCGCCCACCGAGACGACTTCAAGCTCCGCAACCGGTGTGGTTGTCGAAGGAATCTTATACTTCAGTCGAGTGTAGCAGGGCGCGCCTTCCCAACGGTAGGCCATGTTCGTTGCCGAGAAAGTATCGCCGACCATGACCCCGTGCCGATAGCCACCGCGAAACGCGATGTGCGTGTCGCCGTTGACCAACTCGGGATCATATAACACGCGACTTTCCCAAACCTCATTCCAGTCTCTGTTGGGTGACAGTAGGGTTTTATAACGATCAGCCATTTGGTCGAGGCCGCGAGTCATCGCCGTGCGAATCACGTCCGAAATCGGCGTGTTGAAGAAAAAATTCAATCCTACGGGTACGCCGGGAACAAAGTCGATGCCGAATGCCGTTCGCGATTGATTGGCGACGCCATCGCCGATGGCAACCGGCTGCTGGGTCAGCGGGTCGTCGGTTCGAAGGCCGAGTTCCAGCTTACTCTGTTCGAAGTTAACACGACCGCCGACGCCACCAGCCAGATCGCCGCCCGGTCGATAGCCGATGCCGACGCCAACGCCCCAAGTGGCTTCAAATGAGATCACTTCGCCACCCATAAATGCTTGCGGCATCTCGTAGAGACAAGCGGGAAGAGGCTGCTTACTTTGCATCGTTGTTTTTCCCAAGACCGCATTCTCGCTGCTGAGTTCGCCGGACATGATGGCCGCAGCATCTTGTCGAGCTTGTCGCAAGAATCCGAAGCGGTTGAGCAAATTTAAATCTTTGCCCGACAATTCAGACTGTGCATCAGCCGACGCCGAAGCCTGGCTGGATTCACTTGCGCGAACTTCTGTTGCCGCGACGCCGGCCTTCATCTGTTGGCCAGCTTCAGCTAAGCTCATTGCCGAAGGGACGGGATTCATAATCACAAAGTGGTCATGATTGATCACTTGCCGATAGAAGAGCGTGTTAACGACGTAGGGGAAGTCGATGACTTCGCCGGTCGGCGTGCGAACTTGTCGAGCCTTGAGATTCGCAATCTCAACTTCCATCTTGAGGACACGGTCTTTCGCGACTTCCTTTTCACAGCCCTGATTGCCCATGCTGAGGCCCGCGATGGCCAAAAGAGCGCTCAGTTTTACGCCGTCCTTAATTGATGAGGTCCACGTCCACATGTCGATCTCCTCTCGTTTCGTGTCCTTCTATTCGAGTACTCTTTGGCGACACGACACTCGTCTAGCTAGATCGGACTTCTGTCTTAAGACTTGAGCCGAGGTTCGGTGGGGACTTTGTGAGGTGACGGAGATCTTAGGTTCTGGAAATGTCTGGGGAAAACTCCAACAACGTCTCGAGTTGAAGCACAGATTGTGGGGGAAGCCTCACAACTCCTAGACCTTGGGCCGGCTGGTCCTGTCGAGAACTTCGTCGAAAGACTCTGTTGTTTCAGGATTCTGCGATAACTTCGATCACCGCGCACTTCATGGCGCGCTCTTCTCGAGGGAACTCAAAGTCCCAATCCGGAGAAGTTGGGTTTTGCAGTCGAAGTTTTAGTCGGGCTTCTTCGCGTGCTTTCAAGGCACGAGACTGCGTCAAATAGTGAGACTGCAGTTTGGGAAGCAGGCGCTGGAGTTGTTGCCACCATTGCGGCACAGTCCATCCTTCGAAGTTACTACAAACGAGGAGACGCCCACCTGGAGCCAAGAGGCTCACACATTCGATCAGGAGAGCTTCTAAATCTGTCTCAATTCGAAACACGCCTTTGTCGGTGCGTGCAAAAGAGGGGGGATCGCAAATCATGAGATCAAAGCGTAGTCCTTGCTTCTTGGCCCAAGCCAAATAGGCGCGCGTCTCAATGGCGCGAAACTCAAAGCGTGGTGAGGCATCGGTATTCTTTGATGCAGGATCGAGTTGATTTGCGACGAAATTCTCTTTGGCCCAATCGAGGAACTTGGCACTGAGATCAACACTGACCACTTGCTGAGCTCCGCCTCGAGCGGCAGCCACTGAAAAGCCACCTGTATAAGAAAACAGATTGAGCACGCGGCGACCTTGAGCTTGCGACTGAATCCAGCGTCGATTGCTTCGCTGATCAAGGAAGAGACCGGCCGACAATCCCGAGTCGCGGCGGAACCAAAAGTGCAAATCATCCTCGCGAGCCAGCCAGCGCTCGGGCATTTGTGCGGGTAAGATTTCAAAACTCTCGCTCTGCGGTTGAGCTCCACGATTGCCTCGACGTTGCAAATAAATTTTATCGGGCGACCACCCGAGGATCTCAACCAGACGCAGCACTTCAGCTTCATCTTGGGGGCGCCAATCTTTGCCGTACCAATGTAAATGGAAGTATTCCCCGAGCTGATCGATGCGGAGTTCGCCGCCCTCAGTGTGTAGCCATCGCCATGTTTCGCTTCGGCGCATTTGCAGATCAAGAAGGTCCAAACTTCTTCTAAGACGCTCTCGACGTTCGACACCGAGAATCCAACTTGCCAAACGCGCGGAACGAAGTGCGTCTTGATTTTCGGCGCGCATGAGTCGTGACCACGGAGCGTGACCTGTCGTTGGGCCAGGGTTGCCCGGAATTGTCAATTCACTGGCATGTAGCATGAGTTGCGGAAACGCCGCCCCACCGTGTTCGGTGTCGCCCAAGATCGCAGCGCCCGCAGCCTCGGCATGTAGACGCACCTGATGGGGTTTTCCAGTTTGCGGTTCAGCTCGATACAAAAAATAGGGCCCAAGTTCGCGCTCAAAGTGAATTCGAGTCAGCGCATTGTTGGGCTCCATTGATGTTCCCGAATAGCTCAAATATTTCTGTCCCTGTCGCCGGATGTGCGAGGTGATTTCCAATTCGGGCTTTCTCATCTTTTGCGACGAGACAAAGTGATAGACCTTTTGGGCTTCGCGACCTTCGAAGACCGTCGACAGACGAGCGGCTGTCGCTTCATCTTCGGTGGCCAGGAGAACTCCACTTGTGCCCACATCGAGTCGATGTACTGGCCACAATTTCCGTCCTGCTTGGGCCTGCAGATATTCTAGGAACCCGTCAATGGGATCGACTCCGGTCCGCTGGCGCTCAGATTCGCTGAGCGAGGTGTGCGTCGTCACACCGGAGGGCTTGTCGAAAAAATGCAAATTCATGAGAGTGCGTTTTCACCGCTGAGGTGCAGGCCCTTTTTTCGGCAATCAGCACAGATGCCGTAGAGTTCGAGAACATGCGAGGTGAGAATGAAGCCTTGGCGAGAAGCCACGCGCTCTTGCAACCTTTCGATCTCGTCATTCTCGAATTCAACAATTTTGCCGCAGGCTGTGCAGGTCAAGTGATCGTGATGATCTTTCTCAGCCCATTCGTATCTTGCCGGCATCCCACCCATGCGAACTTCGGTCACATTGCCGCTTTCGGAGAGAGAACGTAAAAAACGATAAACAGTTGCGAAGCCGACCTCAGGTGCGCGCTTCACCACAGTTTCAAAAATATCCTGAGCGGTGAAGTGGCCTTTTTCGGAGCGAACCACTTCGAGAATCACTTGCCGCTGAGATGTCACCTTTAATCCGAGGTCACGAATAATCTGCTTCGATGTCGGTGCGGACTTTGTATTCCGCTTGCGCGAGATATTCTGAGAATCCGAAGTGAGGGCTTGCGATTGAGGTAAGGTCGGCGTCGGTAGGGTGGGAATCGAGGACTTGGATGAAGATGAAGATTTGCTCGTGAGAGCTTTCTCAGCCGTGGATTTGGTCACGTCGGACTTGTTGAGCGTGGGTTTTCCCATGTTGGATGACCTCCGGCGGAGCCTTAGCCGCCCCGCGCTCCTCGGCGAGATTAGTGCAGCCTCACGCCGCGGGTCAAGCTGAAGATGAATCTAATTCTCATCTGCGGGTCAAACTGACTCAGACTTGAAAGACCTGCGGAGGGCTCAGCTCAACGCATCGAGGTCGCGTTTTCATGCCAATGAATTCGGGGCGCTTTGCCCGGCGAGGCGTCGCCCAGCAAATTCACCGGTGCTTCGCTGACCAGGGCCAAGCCGAAGTTTTCTTTGCGCTCTCGCACCCAAAGGCGATACCAGCGCGAGACGTTGAAGCAAATCGCCTGCGCTTCGCCGCAAAGTTGTGTGGTGGGCTGATCCACAGCTTCCACCGACACACATTCCTCCCAGTCGACCTCCGCACCAGGCGTCCAGTCTCCTCCTCGCCAAGGGTGAGCGGCGCTCCAAGTCGCCGCCATCATCCAATTGCGGGTGATGGGGCAGGCGCGCATTTGATTTCGCGCGATCTGCAAATCATCGGCAGTCTCTGCAAAGAGCCGAAGTCGTACCGGCAAGTCATCGCGTAAGCCTAAGTCTTCCTCCATCAACATTTCATAGCGGACAAGCAACCGCGCATTCGCGTGAAGCGTGTAGCGGCGCTGCTGATAGCTGCGTAAATCATCACCGCGTAGCAGGTCGCGCTCGATGAGTTTGACTCCGTCTACAGCCAAAACAACTTCTTTGGCCGGCGGAGCCTCTCCGGGGTCACCAAAGCGAATTGGTCCGCAGGCGCTCAGGATCATTGTGGCTGCCATCATGGTGCAGAAAGAGAAGAATCGAAATCGATGTTGAGTCATGTGTGTTCACCCTTAACTTTTTGTTTCAATCATGAGGGGGCTCAAGCATCCGGAGATGCGCAACCCCGCGATCGAGACTCGGTTTTCAAAATTTGAAGCTCAAGCCCGCACCGACAGAGCCCTGTCCCACCCCGTGTCCCATCAAATCTCCGAGTTGATCGAGGCTTGCTCCCTTGGTGCTGTCGATAACGAAACGAGCATTTGCAGAGAAACGAAGCGCTCCTTGGTTCCACGCGACTTCCGGACCTGCTGTCACCACACGCATTCGACCTGTTTCATATTCAAAGGCTCCGCCCTTCACGCGAGTATTTTGAGCCAGTAGCACTTGAGTTGAGCCGCCGATCTCGAGTCCACCGTCCTCCACCACCGGCAGTCTCAAAGCTGCGGCAATGCCGGCTTCAATGATCGAGCCATAATCGTGGGTGTAATTGATCGCACCGATTTTCTGTTCAGCTTTTGAGCCACCATGCACGGAGAGTTTGTTCTCCACCATGTACCATTTTTCGTCGCGCTTGAGACTTACGCCGACCTCCATAATATCGCGACCCATCGGAGAGTCTTTCAGTTCACCTGAGCCTACGCTGTGAAGGCGAAGTGCCGCAAAACCATCGACATCAAATCCGCGCCAGGTGAGTAGTTTGAGGCGTCCGCTCAGGCCAATGGGCCCGAGATAGGCCTCTTCCTGGGCTTGAAGATACGAGAGTTCAATTCCCAAACCCATGGCTTCGCTGCCGCGCCCGAAGGGATAGAGGAAGCTGCGCAGACTGTGCAAGGAGCGAAGAGGGGCTAAGGACTTATCGGGATCCGGCAGAATATAAGACTTGAATCCGTATCCGAAGAGGCTCGGTGACTTCAGTTCTGGACCTGGTGGCAAACTCGGCGCTGAAACAAAGTTGGCGTTATAGGGTACGAGAGGCGCTTGCGCTTGGCGCTGAGCGCGCTCGGTCTCGACCCGCGCTTCGCGGGCTTGGCTCAGCTCTTTGCGCACGGTCTCTTGCACGCGATCGCGTGTCGCACCTTCGGCCGTGATGGCTAGTGTGATCCGGCTCACGGCTTTTTCATCTTCTCGAATTTCGACAGGCAAGGCGCGATGCAAGGCTTCGTGGACGTGGAGGGCGATGAGATTCTTGCGATCCAAAAGAAGCGCCTTGGGAAAGAAGCGTGTCGGCGCATGGGGCTCTGGAAAGGTTCGAGCGTAGACGTAGGGTTCATTCGCTCCGATCGCTTTTGCGACCTCGCTGAGCTCAGCTTGTGACTCAGCGGTGGTGAGAGCTTGCGGTGATGGATCTCGCTCCGCCAAAAATAGATCGGCCTTCTCGGTCTCCGGAAGCAAGGCGCCGAGCCCCTCGATTCCTTGCACTTGAAGGCCGCGTAGAAGCTGGGCGGCCTCTCGCTGGGTTTCCAAGAGGACGCCCGTGGTGATGCGCTGGCCAGCTTCGAGGTCGCCGCCGTCATCGCCGTTTCCAACTTTAGTGGGGCCAGCCAGAGCGACATTCATTGTCAGAAGAGTCGCCGTCGCGAATCCACTCAGCTTAGCGAGGAAACTCATGGGGGATTGAAGCGAGAGCTGTTCAGGTCTTTCCATTGGATCCTCCGCGCTTGGGCTGAGAAAGTCGGAATAAAATCATTTCGAGTTGATAGACTTCGAGCTGTTGGCCGAGACGTCGTCGCCGTTTGGCGCGACGGTCGACGAAGCTGAGCAGCTCATCTTGAAATTGCTGAAGCATTTTTTTTAGATCAGGAAGATCTTCCTGTGCGACGGCAAAGCCAACTCCCCCCAACTCGCGTTCGGTCGGAGCTTGAGACTCAATGGCCTCAAGTCCCTTCATGAGGAGGTCGCGGTGGTAGCGGCGAATGGCCGCAGATGCGACGACCTGAGGGGCCGCGACGATCTCGTCGCCTTTTGGACGGAAGGCTGTGGCGATGCCATCTTTTACTTCCACAAGCTTCAGACGGACCAACCGAGCCATGGCACTTGAGGCGCGAGCGACATCCAACTGGAATCGCTCCGCAATATAATGGGCTTGCCAGCGCACGCGCTCGGCGTCGAGTAAATTGAGAATCGCAAAGCAAGCCCAGTCGCTCACTAAACGAAACTGATCCTCGTCCAAGTCGAGGCTCGGCGGTGCTTTGAGAGGGGCCGCGACGCCGGGCCTCAATGTCTGTGCCAAAAGCTGCCGCTCTTCGTGGGGGCTGAGCGAGAGCGCCTCGGCGATTCGCTGCGCGGAGCGCGGGGAAAGCGGTCGTTTGCCATTCATCACTTCGCTGAGCTCGCCGGGACTCATCCGCAGGGCCCGTGCAAAGGCACGCAAAGAGTAGCGCGGATTGCTCTCGAGGCGGCGATCGAGCTCGCGTCGCAGAAGCTCGCGACCGAAGTCGGGGGCTAGGGGTGTGAGGGATTTGTTCTCGCGTTCATTCATGTACCCGGTGTCCCACGTCCCTGGGAGCGATGTCATGAAAATTTGGAACAAGGTGTTCCATAATTGGAGCAACTACAGGCACACGGTAAGGTGAATCGGTAACTCGAGGAGGAGGTCGGAGACTCGGGCCACGAATTCAGCTGGCATTAGGAGCCACGTTGACCAGGCGAAGAGCGCAAGTCAGCGAGGCGTCGGCGGATGACGTCCTGATATTGGGGGGTGTGGTAGGGCAGCAAAAAGAGCAGCAGGTGTTCAACGCCCGTTTTGATACTTCGTCGTGTGGCCGGTCGCTCGGGGCTCTCGAAGAACTGCAGAAAGCTGGATGAAGTGATCAGCACGGTGTCGGAGATCATTTGCATCTCCCGCATCTCCCGCATCTCCCGCATCTCGCTCGCATCGTCGATTTTCCTCATCATTCCCGCTTTCACCCAACTCACGTACATGGCCTGCAGCATGCGAACGGTCTTGCTGATGTGTTTTTTCCACGCTTTGGCCAGCTCGGGGTCCTTGCGGCGCAAGTGGTACATCTCTCGATGAAAGAATCGATACTTCCAGAAGGTTTCATAAGAGCGTTCGATGAGCTCGCTGGGTGAAGTGAGGTGCGACTTGGCTGGCCGCCACACAACGTAGGTTTCGTCGCACATGGCTTGAAACAGCTCGCGAATGATTTCTTCTTTGTTGCGAAAGTGGAAATACAAATTGCCGGGTGAAATGCCGAGGTGAGCGGCGATATGGTTGGTCGTTACGGCGACAACGCCACTTTGGTTGAAGAGATCAATACTGGCGAGCAGGATCCTCTCGCGATTGCCCGGACGCTTCTTTGTAGCGGCACGCAAGGCCTGGGGCGACTTGAGTCCAGAAGGAAGCGCAGGTGGCGTGAGTGCTGGGTTGGTTAACGAAGATGCCGTGGAGGTCGATGTCGGCAGAGTCGATGGCGAAGCGGTTTTCATGAGAGCGGATTTCATGTGCACCTCGGTGGAGTGGCTGGGGGTTCCGTCGAACTCGGCGTTCCGAGTCTTCTTCCTAGAGGTCTGATGGCGAGCTCACAAGTGCTTTTTGTTGACGGGACGGGCCTCGGCCTAAGGGGGGATGGATAAAATAGAGCTGAAGCTCTAAATAGAGTAGTCTGCCACGTGGGGGCTCGACAAAACCGGGTTGAGCGAGGCAAACCGTCTCCAGTTCTCTCTCGTTGTCGGCACGAACCGCTTCCCCGCGGCGCCAGTACGGGGAGAGATCTGAGATCACCCCGCTGCCGCGGGGAAGAGAGTCGACTCAACCCGCCACGTGCTGGACGCCAGTTGTGAACTCTCGCCTCGCGGCGGCTCCCCTTTCTTTCACTTCTGAGTCCGAACATTGGCACGCGAAGACGTCGCAGGTCTCGATCACATGGCCGTCATCGTGACCTGTGTTCCGTTTGATCTGTGTTCCGGCAACGCGCACATCGGGGGGCGCTTCGGGGCGCACAACGAACCGCACAACGAGTAACATGTTGTCCCAAAATGAAAACGCCAACCCCGATGGGTTGGCGTTTTCGGCGGAGCCTGAAGGAAAACCCGTCAGGAGAACCTTCGAGCGAAACGGATCATTACATCCCGCGCTGCAGTCGAAGAATACGTTCTTCGAGTGTCGGGTGGGTTCGGAAAAGAGCGGCGAAACCGGGCTTCGTCGCGGAGATCTTCATCGACGCGAAAGCGGGCTGGGCTTGACCTTCCTGAGAAGCGACTTCGTAGTTCACATCTTGCAGACGCTGCAAGGACGCGAGAGCCGAAATCATCGCGTCACGCCCGGCGTACTGAGCACCACCTTTGTCGGCGCGGAACTCGCGCTGCCGCGAGAACCACATCAGGATCATGGACCCAATGATCATGAACACCATCTCGAGCACGAACACCACAGCGAAATGTGCAAGAGGGCCGAGGCCTTGGCCTCGATCATCATTGCTCTTCAGCGCGTTGCTGATGACCATCGCGATCACGCGGGCGGCCGCCATCACGAATGCGTTCACCACGCCTTGGAGGAGGGCCATGGTGACCATATCGCCATTCGCAATGTGAGCGACTTCGTGTCCAATCACACCCTCGACGGAACGCTGATCCAGGCGTCGAAGCAGACCTGTTGAAACTGCCACCAGCGAATTGTTGCGAGTTGGGCCTGTGGCGAAGGCGTTGACCTCGGGCGAGTCATAGATGCCGACTTCGGGCATTTTGCTCAGGCCCGCTTGCCGAGAGTAGCGATGTACCAACTCCACCAGTGCACGTTCATCGGGGTTGCGGGTGTTGGGGTCGATGATCTGCACGCCCATCGACATCTTCGCCATCCACTTGGACAGCATGAGGCTGATCATGGCTCCGCCCATACCCCAAACCAAGCAGAAGATGGCGAGTTTGGTGTAATCCATTCCGTAGGCCGTGGTGTAGTTGCCCAGGCCAAAGAAGTGGACGATGGCCATCAGCGTGCCCATCACGACAAAGTTGAGGAGCAGGAAGAGACTCATTCGTTTTAGCATTGCCATAGTTGTTTCACTCCTCGAGGCGATTGAAAAACCTCGCGATTTAGAAGCCTTTCGTCGAACCCATTTTAGCTTGAATTTCCCTATTCGGGAACGGGTTCAGCGTGACATTAACATCGGTTGAACCCTTGAATTGTCAAGGTTTCCCCTGGAAGACGGGGGCCTCAGACATTTGTCAGACGAAATTGTTGTTGAAGCTTGGCGGCGACGGGGTTTTCGACCTTTCGTTGGGTGGTGATCAGCCAAATCTCCTCGAATACGCCCTCGAGGCGACCGATGCGCACCAGGCTCTTCTGACGAACTAAATCCTCGGCGCCGGCTTCGGCCAGAGGCACCATCCCGAGACCACGGGTACCGAGTAAGCGGAGCAAGCTGGTGTCTTCAGTTTCAGCGATTCGTGCGGCGTTGATTTTATGCAGGCGCAGCCAATGTTCCACGTCATGGCGAAGCTTGGAGTGATAGGTCGGTAGGACCAAGTTCTGACCTTGTAGGTTATCGGGAAAACTCCTTCCCGAGGGGCGAGCTTCTGGGGCCGTGAAAAACGAAATCGGCAATTTCCCAACGGATCGCACGCGCAGTGCGCCGGTTTCGTCGATGGCTGGAGCTGAATTTGAAAGCATCAGGTCGATGCGGTGGGCGGCGAGCTCGCGCAAGAGTTCATCGGCTTTGCCTTCGAGAATGGAGACGTGGCAGTTGCCCTCCGCCAGCGCGGCCTCGATCAGTTCCAAAACGAAAGATTTTGGGACGCTGTCGAGTGCACCGATCTGCACGTGCACTTGGGCGCGGCCTTGTAACGGTGAGAGGTCATGAACGGCCTCAATCATTTCCGAGCCGAGCCGAAAAATCTCATGCGCATACTGAAACGCGGTTTTACCCGCATCGGTGAGCGCGAGGCGGCGATTCTTGCGTTCAAACAGCGGGCGGCCCAGTGAGTCTTCAAGTTGCTTGAGTTGCGTGGATAAGGTGGGTTGTCCGACGTTCAACTTATCCGCGGCGCGGGCGATACTGCCCTCTTGGGCGATCGTCCAAAAGTAATAGAGGTGATGGTAGTTGAGCCAGTTGGCGGCTGCGACTTGACGCTGACGTAAGATCTCGCGACTCATGCTTGACCCTCGACTTTCACAAGTTCATCAGGTTCTCGAACCTCTCAGCAATTGGGACCGATTCTCATGCAAAACCAAAAGTTCGATGCTGAGCTCTCGAAGCTCGCGGTCAAGATTTGTGTTCAAAATACTTGAGATCCACAAACAGACCCGCGGCGACGAGGAGTTGACGATGCTCGAGGCTCAGGGAGGGCGAGAAGCTGACGCGAAACTTGTCCCCGTCCGTGATCGTTTCCTTCAGCAAACCACCCCACTTTTTCTCGATCCGCCCCATTTCTCCGTTTGAGCCCGACATAACAAAAGTCCATGGACGCCAAAATGGAGAAGAGGTTTGCGCGAAGACCTGTCCCTGTGCATCTTCGAAATCAAAGCGTTTGCGAAAAAACGACCATCGCGATTGCAATGCGCCAAGCAGCCGATCTTCCGCATCGTAAACCTCGAGTCGTGAAAAGAAAAATCGAAATGGGTGCACAGCTCGCAGGACTAAGCGCCGTTCTTGATCGAAGATTCGAATATTGAAATGGCGCCAGTGCCCTAAAATCTGCCGAAGAACGAACCCGACCAGATCGCGCTGGTCTTCAGCCGCATAACCAAACATGGCGCCCTGTTCAGTATGAAGGACGTATTTGTTGCGTGACTCAAAGCCGATGAGTTCGGCGATCTCGAACTTTTGTTTGAGCATCACAACGGGGGCTTGGCGGAGGGTTTCGTGAAAATCCATATTTGTTTCCCTAGATTGAGGATTCTCAAAGCTTTCAGGTTTCAAAGATCTCGTCAACGCCGAGCCAAGCGCTCGAATTTCGCGATCCGAACTCGATCAGCTCGGCCCGATGAGAAGCGCGAGGGCCAGGCAACTTTGCACCGCCAAGTGGGCATACACCACCATGACAACCGTCAATGTGATTCGATTGATCGTGTGCCAGCGCGCCTCTTCGGAGGCGAAGTAAATGAGCTCCTCGCCCGCTTGGCGCTCCCGCAAGAAGAGATAAGCGAACAGCGCTTCGGCCCAAGTCGCAAAGAGGGTGACGAGTAACCAAACCAGTGTCAGCTTGCTCATTGGGGTGGCCATCCAAGCATTCCAATCCGACCAGGCCCAAGCGCAGCCGAGAACAAGAAGAAAGATATGAAAAAGATCATGCGCGATTCCATATCGCGGTGACCAATTCAGCCACTTGTAGATCATGATCAGTTCCAACGGGCCGCGAATCCACCAGCTCGCCAGGTGAAGACCGACGACGAGGCGCAAGGAGTTGGGGACTTCGGAGATCCCGAGCCAAGCCCAGGGCAAAATGAACCAGGTGCAAATCGTGTAAGCCAACCAAAGCGCCTTGGGCCACGAGATTGGGCCGCCCACCCAATCGCCTCGATTTTGCTTGCGGCGAAACGAGGCGGCTGCCGCGAGGGGCAGCAAGGGAAAAAGCGCGAGACTTGTTAAAATCCACCCTGGATTGAGTTGCGTGGGCATGCCTCAATCGCTAGCGGGCATGGAACAGGTAGGCTAGTTTTTTCCTAGGGTCTGACAACCCGCAGGAAAAGATGTCACCGTGCGTATTGGGGGTTGTCCTGGCAGGACTGACGAGTAGACTCGTGCGCCATGCGTGAGACCTCGCCCGCTCTCAGTCCACAAGTCCTCGTTTCCGAAGATGCGATGGGTTTTTGGGCCCGTTGTCGCGAGATCTATCGCGACATGGATCCTCGTCTACCGGTCGGACTTAGCCTGCTCACCTACTTGATTCTCGGTTTCACCGTGCTGGGGTTCAATCGAAGTTTTGATCAAGCTTTGATCACCACCGCAAGTGCGGCCGCACTCGAGGTTGTTTTGTGTCGATTGTTCCGAGGTCAATGGGTTTGGCCGTGGAGCGCGGTGATCACCTCGATCTCGCTGTCGATTCTGCTCAACTATTCGCACAACTACGTGCTGCTGTTTTTTCCGGTCTTCTTTGCGATCGGCTCAAAGTACATTTTCACCTTTAACGGGCGCCACGTTTTGAACCCGGCCATGGCCGGTGTGAGTTTCTCCTTGTTGTTCGCGCACGAGTTGATCACCGCGGCTCCGGCCTACCAGTGGACGGGTATGGGGCAAATGAGTGTGTTCATCTTCGGGTTGGCACTTTTGTTTGTCCTGCCCAAGGCTGGGCGAACTTGGTTAGTCGCCAGTTTCCTGTTTTGGTTCACACTGCAGACTGCAATTCGCGCGATGATCATGAGACATCATTTGCCGTTTGAGACTTTATTTCTTGGCACCTTGTCATCGCCCGCGTTTTTTCTCTTCACCTTTTTTATGATCACCGATCCGGCGACTTCTCCGGCCTCCAAGAAAGAGCAGCTGTGGGTCGGCTTCTGGCTGGCGACTCTTGATTTGGCCCTCCATCTCAAACAAAGCTATTACACGTTTTTTTATGCGGCGCTGATTTTGGGTACGGTGCGTTTGTCTTGGCGACACGCGCAAGCGGCGCGGATCACGGGTTGGGGCACGTGGTGGCGCGAGCGTTTTTGGCATTCCGGATATTGGCGTCGCCCCGTACTTCTTGGGAGCGTGATGCTTGCGGGCTATCAAGCTTATGCGGGCTGGCTTGAACCGAAGTGGGAAAAGGAAGCTGTGCATTTTGAAATGCAAGCTGTCGACCCGCAGGTGGCCCAGGTGCCCGTGGGCCAAGCCACTCAAGAAGTTTATTTGCGCGTGGATCCGCGTGTGCAGCATGTGGCGAAGTGGATTTTATCGATCGGCGATTCCGTGGCGGTGGGTGACGTGGACGGCGATGGTCGACCCGATGTGTTTGTCACACAACTTCTCAAAGGTGACGAAGTCCGAAACGCTTTGTTCCGAAATGTCTCGAGTGGGGGCGAACTGCGTTTTGAGCGCGTGCCGCTACCGGTGATCGACGAGCTGACTCGGCACTATGAGCGCGAAGGCTTGGTCGCGGGAGCGAATTTTGTCGATTACGACAATGACGGTGACCAAGACTTGTGGCTGCAGGTGGGCTTTGGGTCTTCGCGACTGCTTCGCAATCAGCTTGTTGAGATCGGCCGGCTCGAGTTCACCGATGTCACCCGAGAGGCTGGATTGTGGGGCTACACGCAGTCGATGGCCGCAACGTGGGCGGACTTTGATCGCGATGGTCGCTTAGATGTTTTAGTCGCCAATGTGTGGCCAGAGTTTTTGCCAAATTACGGTGAGGCGAAGCGACTGAATATCTTTTCGCTGCCTGAACCTGAGTACGAAGGTGATGAGCGCATGTTTGATTTCATGCACGACTCTTGGCACCTCTCCAACAACGGCGGCGAGAACGTCTTGTATTTACAGACGAAGCCCGGTCGCTTTCAGCCAGCGTCGGAAGTCGCGACAGCATGGCGGATGCCGGAGACAAGGTGGTCACTGGCCGTATCGGCCGCAGATTTCAATCGCGATGGTTGGCCGGATCTTTATGTGGCCAATGACTTTGGCCCCGATGACTTTTACTTGAACGAAGCAGGGCGTGGCTTTCGCGCTATTCGCGGCGAGATGTTCGGCTCGATCGGCCGAGACACTTACAAAGGTATGAACGCCACGACGGCTGATTTTGATCGCAACGGCTGGATGGACATGTATGTGTCCAATGTTCACCAGGCACTGCAGGCCGAAGGATCGCTGCTGTGGTTGTTTGGCCCGCCAAAGCTTCAAAATGAAACTCTCGTCGTGCCTGAAGCCATAGAGTCAGCGACGCGCACAGGTGCTTTGAATCCGCAGCGATTTGGTTGGGGAGCGGCGGCCGCGGATTTTGATAATGATGGTTGGATGGATCTCTTGCAGGCCAACGGCATGGTCGATGATTCGGTCGATTATACTGCCGATGAGCGTCCGCGTCCGACAGATGAGAAGTGCCGCGACTATTGGTACGTGAATGAGAAAGTCGCGCGCTCTCCTCCGTCCATTCATCGTTTTGCCAACAAGTGGGGCGACATTCGTGGCTATTGCATCTATGGAGCCGAGCGGCCACGTCTTTACTGGAATCGCGGCATTCAAGCGCGCCCACAGTTTGTGGATATTGCCGAGCAAGTCGGTGTGCGCGAGCTTTCACCTTCGCGGGGTGTCGGCGTGGCCGACTTTAATAGTGATGGGCGGATGGATGCGTGGATCACGCGGCAGTTCGCCGCGCCCCTGATTTATTTGAATCGCGCGCGCCCGCAGCACAGCACGGGGCATTGGATGGGTGTGATCGTGGAAGGCGATGCACGTCGCTGTCCCCGACAAGCTTTGGGTGCACGCGTGGAGCTGAGCCTGCCTGACGGTCAAGTTCTGGTCGATCAGGCGGTGTCGGCCAATGGACTTTCAGCTTCTCAAGATGGACGAATGCATTTTGGTTTAGGTGCGGCCCGTAGCGCTCGCGTTCGTGTGAGCTTTTGCGGAGAGCCGCTGCAAGATCTGGGACGCTGGGAGGCGGGCCGCGTGCATCGCTTCCGCCAGGACAAGGTGATCGGAGGTGAGCCGTGAAACGCAAACTTGCAGGACGACTGGTACGACGTGATCAGCTCGGGGAGCGCACGGAACGTCAGATGTTCGCGATCCTCGATAAGTACTATGCGAATTGCACCTGGGATCAGTTTCAGAAAGATCTCTCCAACAAGAATCGCGTGATCCTCTTGGAGGATTCGCGAAGTGGCGAGCTGAAGGGATTCACCACGCTCCGCCAATTTGTCACGCGCACCAAAGAGGGGCGCGAGATCGCCGGACTCTTTAGCGGCGACACCATCATTGAAGCTGAGTACTGGGGTCAGTGGGCGTTAAAGACCAATTTCTATAAGGCGATGTTGATGGCCTGGTGGGAAAATTGGCTGGAGACCGGGGGGCGTCGCCCGTTGTTTTGGTTTTTGATCTCGAAGGGCTACAAGACCTATTTGCTGCTGGCGAATAACTTTTTCGAACATTGGCCGCGTTACGATGCGATCTTACCGCAGGAACAAAAGCTGGTGATCGAGGCTCTCGCGGAAGAGCTCTATCCAGGTCGCCTGCCAGCGGTCAGCTCGCAGGATCATCTTGGCGAAGGCTTAGTCTTGGCTTTTGAAAAAGGCTCGCCCTGTTTGCGTGAGAGTGTCGCGCCGATCACATCGAAGCATCTTGAGAACCCCAAAATTCGCTTCTTTCAAAACCTCAACCCCGGTTGGGAACAAGGTCACGAGCTGTGTTGCATCACGCCGATCTCAGCTTGGGATTTGGTAAAAACCATTTCGCTTCTCATGAGCAACATGTGGCTGCGGCGCCTGGGACTCAAGCGCCGCTTGCCTGATGCGGCCGCTCGCCCCAGCTTGTCACCCATTGGTGTGACGGCAACGGCGCGCGAAGTTCATGAGGTGCGAGTCGCAGAGGCCTCGCCATGAAAATTTCTTTGTCTGAGGTCTTGGCATCACTGCGCGCTTCGATTCGAACGCCGACTCGCTTGGGCGCCGAAGGGCCAGAGGCTTTTGAACAGGGCGAGACGCGATCGCGCATGCCGGGCTTGCGCGAGGTCGATGGGGCCTTGGTGGACAATTGGTACATTGCCTGTCTCAGTGAAGAGCTAGGTCGGGAAAAGCCTTTAGCGCGAACTGTATATGAGTATCCGATTGCGCTCTGGCGTGATCGCGAAGGCCGCGCCCAAGCTGTGCTGGATCGCTGTCTGCATCGCGCGACGCGACTTTCAGAAGGTCGTTGCGAGGGCGATCACCTCCGCTGTCCTTATCATGGTTGGAGTTTTGATGGCGGCGGACGAGTTCGCGAAATCCCAAGCGAAGGTCCGCAAGCCTTGCCGTTGGAAACTTGTGAGCGCCGTGGATTGAAGCTGCGATCTTTTCCTGTTGTCGAGCAAGACGGAGCTGTGTGGGTGTGGACGGGTGAACCCGCGCGCGCCACAGCGGCGCCGCCATGGCGATTTCCGTACGCGGGGGATGCGCGGTGGTCGCAGTACTTTATGATTACGGATTTCGAGAATGAAGTGACGCATTTGGTGGAAAACTTCATGGACGTTCCGCACACGGTTTTTGTGCACGACAAGTGGTTTCGCTCGCGAACGCTCAAAAAGATTCCGATCACGGTTGAGGTCGGCGGTGGCCGAGTGAAGGTGACCTACGATCAGCCTCAAGATCAAATTGGCTTTACGGGACGAATTCTCAATCCTCGCAATGAACCGATGCTTCACACCGATGAGTTCATTTTTCCCAACATCACTCGGGTCGACTATAGCTTCGGTGATAGTGGATTTGTGATCAACTCGCAGTGCACGCCCGTCGGGCGCTATCGATCCCGTGTCTACACTTGGATCGCGTTCAATTTGGGACCGGTGGTGACGCCGGCGGCGAAGCCCTTCATGCAGTATTACACGCGACAAGTGATTGAGCAGGACGTCGAAATTATGCGCAATCAAGGTCGCAATCTTCAGCGCTTTGATGAACGAGGCGAAGGCACGGCCTTCAAGTCGACGGCGGCCGACGAACTGCACTTGGCGATTGAGCGCTTGCGAGATTTAGGGGCTCGGGGTGAGAGTTCGTGGCGAGAGATCGCGTGGACTCGAGATCGAGAGATTCATGTCTGAATTGTGGTCGCCTTCGGAGCTGGAGCTTCGCGACCTTCCCCAAGACGGTGTCCTGCAAGCTCGACTTGAAACCGCACTCGCGGACCACCTGGCGCAGGCCTCGGGTGAGGGCGTGCGCTTTCGCTTGGCGAGTCCTGACGATGAACTGGCGCTGCGTGCGCTCTATGATGCGCATCCGATGCATTTGAGTGACTTTGATTTGATCTATGATCGCTCGCCGGATTTCTTCTCGCTGATGCGGGCTCGAGGTGTGGCGCACACTTTGGTGGTGGCCGAGCGCGATGGACGCCTCGTCGGCACGGGGGCCACGTCACTACGGCGCGGGACTTGGGCGGGTCGCGAGGATGTGCTGCTGGCGTATCTCGGTGATCTGCGTGTCGCCTTTGACCGACGCTTGATGCTGCGTTGGCGGAAGTTTTATGCGGGATGCTTGTTGCGTTTTCAGCGCGATGTAGGTGTTGAGGCGATGCTCACGGCGGTGCTGGGTGATAACCTGATGGCGCAGCAAAGCTTGGCCAATGAGCGCAAGCGAACACCGTATCGTTACGCGTCTTGCGGGAATCTCACGATGTTAAATGTGCTGGGGCGCTGGCGAAGGCCTACGCCGCGTGGACAAGTTTGCTGGGGTGAGGCGGCTCTTGTGGACGCTCAAGAATTGCGGCGTGCGGACCTACTCGATCATCGTGTTTGGGCACCAGGCGGTGTGCCGGTTTCTGTGCGAGATGCGAGCGGACGTCCGATCTTGGCGCTTCGAATTGTGTCTCCAGATTCTCGCAAGCGCATGCGTCTTTCGCGCACGGGGCGCGGCTTTCAAATGGCCCGCAGTCTGAGCCGGACTTTGGGTTCACCTCTTCCAAACGAAGGCGAAAGCTTGCGAACTCTCTACGCCTTTCAAGTGACTTTCGCGACAGTTCTCCCTGGGCCTTTGCGTGCCCAAGCCTTGTTTGATGTGGCGCACACGGTGATGGATCAAGGTGAACTGCGTGCTCGGGAGATTTTCGCGCTGCCGCTGCCAGCCACCGTCGGAGTTGTTCAGGCGGCGCGAGCGGGTCTCATCGCGCAAGCCACAAGCGTTAAACTTTTTGAAGTCGAAGCGATCATGGATCTTGGGTCTTCGCTCCATGTGCCTGTGGGGGAATCACCATCACGCGATGTGGCCTTTGAGATGGCTTGGGTGTGAGTGCAGAGTCTGCCTGAAGCGCGGGACGAACGCGCTGAAGTTGCGGCCAGCTCGTGAGCACATCGTCTTCGCTCGGTCGGCCTGAAATGTGATGCAGAATCTTGAGTTGGCCTGATGGGGCGATGTGATCGGACACCCAGCCGATGTGCGAAAGCCCTCCACCCAAATCCCAAATCACCAAGTCGCAGGGTTGAAGTGCGACATCGCGAGGCAGCACTCGGTCGCGATGCGAACGCTCAAAGTATTTTTGCAAGTTGGGGACGCGGCGATGATCGATGTGGGGATCAGCTCGTCGGAGATTCCAACGTTGGGGATATTGGGCGAAATTGGCGCCGAGATCTTCATGCAATTCTTGCTGCAGATCGCGGCCGATGAAGCGAAGACCGCGGACCACAAGATCGGCACAAACGCCGGTGTCGGCGGGTGGATCGCCCCAGGGATAGCTCAAACGTACGTATGCGGGATCATAGCGAATCGATCGCTGGGTCATTTGCCGAACTTCTTTGAGCAGACTTTCACAGCGCTCACGCCAAGGCTGGTGAGCAGGGCCTGAGGGGTTAAGATTCCAGTAGGTGGTCTCTCGGCCCAAGGCGAGACGACAGGAGCAAAGCGAGAAGGCGCTGAGCGAGACAAGTAAGATCGAAACGCCGATCCGACAAATTTTGGGCATGGCGTGGCCAAGGTGGATCGTCATGCGAACCTCCGATTGCTAAATTCATCAAGGGAAGGATGGGCGAGGGATCGGCTGGTTAGCCAGGTGGAGCTTGATCAGGTGGTCGAGAGCCAATCGGCCAGCGAAGGCGAACAATGGTGCCTGGTGAGGCTCCGAGAATTTCAATTTGTGCGTGCATCTGATCAGCGAGGTGTTTGACCAGGGCCAAGCCAATACCTGTGCCCGTGGTTCGACGTGTGAGTTCGTCTTCGGCGCGATAAAATATGTCGAAGGCCCGAGCGCGAACGGACTCTGGCATGCCGGGGCCAAAGTCACGCACTTCAAGGCTGAGATGAGTGGCATTGCTCTGGATTTGTATTTCAATTTTTCGAGGCGTGCAGTCGCGCGAGAACTTCAGCGAGTTGTCGACAAGATTCATCAGAATCTGTGTCAGTCCATCGCGATCCAACATCACGCTCAATTGTGGCGCAGCTGAATTTGCGAGGCTTAAGTCGTAACCCTGCGCTTGAGCCAACGGGAGGGCTTTTTCGCGGGTCAGCCGTTCAATCTCGAGAGGCTTAAGACTTTCAAGTTTGAGGGTCGATGAACTTCGACCAAGTCTTGCGATCTGAAGAATATTATCGATCAGACGCGAGAGCCGCTCGCTTTCACTTTGAATGTAGGCGTAGGCCTTCTGTCGATCGGACTCGGAACCACTCCAGCCAAGCTGAAGCATCTCACTGTGCAGACGAATCGCGGTCAGTGGCGTGCGCAGTTCATGGCTTACAGCCGAAACAAAATTATTTTGCTGTTCGAGAAGATCCAGCTGTCGATGGGCATTGCGAAAAAGCAAGGCGAGCGTGACCAGCAGTAGAATTAGGCCAAGAAGCAAGAGGGCCAGATTCAGTTTCAAGCTGTTGGGCCATGGCAAGGACTTGGCCGTGATCAAAATCTGCAAATCGTCTAGAGGTGCGGGTAAACTGAGCTCCGCGAGGCGTTCGGCATGGGTCTCTGGAACTGGCGATAGGCTCAGAACATTGCCGCTCAGAAGGGCTGAAGTTTGTAAGCCAGGAATGGTGGCGTCCGCCACCTCGAAGCTTTTGAGGAACTCGCGAGCATTGAGCACAAAGCCTTGCCGCAGGTTTCGCCCCTGATGCAAGACGCTTCGAAAAATCACGATGAATCCAGAGTCCAGCACGAAGGCTTCCAGCGGAAAAGCTTGCGCAAGCGAGACTTGCGTGCGGCTTTCTTGACCAATATCGACGCTGATCGCGGCCTTGGATTTTTTGGGTGAGGATTTCGATGTCGCGACCTGAGCC